>JAJRVD010000053.1 GCA_024277375.1 Candidatus Omnitrophota bacterium
AACCCATTTGCTGAAATTTTAGCTGCTCCTCCTTAAAAATAATCCGATGGTACAGCAGATTCTTCGACTCGGTCACTTCGTTCCCTCGCTCAGAATGACCGGTGTTGGGCTGATTCTCTGCGGAGAACTGAACTATTACCCCATTTTATTTGTCATCCATTCCTGCTTATATTCCTTTTTCATCTTTTACAAAATGGGTGACGTCCCTATTTTCTTCCTGCGTATGCGTCCGCAGCTAATTATTGCGGGAAGATGCGCGATATGCTATAATCACACCTTAAAAACGGGATATATAATATTAACATAGTTATTCAGGGGGGAATACTATATGAATCTGACGATCATAGGAACCGGATATGTGGGCCTTGTGACGGGAACGTGCTTCGCGGATCTGGGTAATGAGGTAATATGCGCGGATAACGATGAGAAGAAGATAAAAGTCCTGAATGACGGTGGAATACCGATATATGAGCCGGGGCTTGAGGAGCTTATAAAAAAGAATCGTGAGAAGGGAAGATTGAGCTTTACAACGGACATCGAGGAAGCTGTTAAGGCCTCTACGGTGATCTTTATCTGCGTAGGGACACCTCCGAGGGAGGATGGGAGTGCTGACCTTACAGCCATTGAAAAGGTTTCCAAAGTTATTGCCGGATGCATGAATTCTTATAAGATCATTGTGGAGAAAAGTACAGTTCCCGTGGAAACGGGAGAGTGGGTAAGAAAAACGATCAATATGTTCAAAGAGCACTCGGGGGATTTTGATATTGCTTCTAACCCTGAGTTTTTGCGCGAAGGTTCGGCTATAGAGGATTTCATGAAGCCTGACAGGGTGGTTGTGGGGGTAGAATCCGAAAGAGCTGAGGAGATACTAAAGGAGCTTTACGGCCCGCTAAAGTCAAAGATAGTTGTGACGGATATAAAGGGTGCCGAGATCATTAAACACGCCTCAAATTCTTTTTTGGCTACCAAAATATCTTTTATTAACGCGTTAAGCAATATTTGTGAAAGGACGGGATCCGATATAAACGCCGTAGCCGAGGGTGTGGGTATGGATTCCCGCATAAATACACATTTTTTGAAAGCCGGTGTAGGTTTTGGGGGGTCATGTTTCCCTAAAGATCTAAAGGCGTTTATACACATATCGGAAACGTTGGGGTATCCGTTTAATATGCTTAAGGAAGTAGAGAAGATCAATGAGATGCAGAAAGATCTCCTGATAAAAAAGATATCAGACGCTGTGTGGAATTTGCCAGATAAAGTTATTGGTATCTGGGGGCTCGCTTTCAAACCTAATACCGATGATATCCGATCCGCGCCCGCCTTGGATATTATAGGCAGGCTTATTGATCAAGGGGCGAAGATAAGGGCTTTTGATCCGGCGGCTATGGAAAACACTAAGGCCGAGCTGGGAGAAAAAATAACTTATTGCCAGGATGTATATGATGTGGCAAAGGGCAGTGATTGTGTGATATTGATGACGGAATGGAACGAATTTAAAGAAATAGACTGGCAGAGGGTAAAAGATCTGATGAAACAACCCGTAGTTTTAGACGGCAGGAACATTTATGATTCGAATAAGCTGAAGAAAATGGGTTTTAATTATATGGGGATAGGACGAAGTTAACCTCAGCCTGTGTAATGATGTAGGGGCTTGATTTATCAAGCCCGATATAACGGGTTCGATGAATCGAACCCCTACGGTATACTGTATGAGGTAATTTGTAAAATGAATTGTGACACAGCCTGCTTACGGTATGCGAATTGAAGGAGTTAAAACAATGATAGAGGGTGTGAAAGTAAAAGAATTAAAGATCATTCCGGATGAGCGAGGACGTCTAATGGAAATATTGCGCAATGATGATGATATGTTCGAAAAGTTCGGACAGGTATACATGACAACCGCTCTTCCGGGTGTGGTTAAGGCGTGGCATCATCACAAGATACAGACTGATAACTTTACGTGCATAAAAGGGGCAATGAGATTAGGGCTGTATGACGCGCGGGAAGATTCTCCTACATTCGGTGAGGTAGGGGAATATGTAATAAGCTTGGAGAGTCCGCTTCTCGTACAGATACCCCCGGGGGTTTATCACGGGTTTAAGTGCATTAGTGATGAGGAGGCGGTAGTGATCAATACTGTTACCGAACCGTATAATTGTGAGAATCCTGATGAGTACAGGGAAGACCCGAACAGAGAAGATATTGATTTTGATTGGAACAAATAAAATCAGAAAAGCAGATCCTTCGACTCGGCCTTTCAGGCCTCGCTCAGGATGACAACACGTGAAGTGTATAATTGGAGGCTTGTCTAACACGATATACGCTATGCGATGTACGATATACGAGAACGAGGAAAGCTAGAGGAGGAACAATGAAAGGTATAATATTGGCAGGTGGGTTGGGGTCGCGTTTGTTCCCGCTTACGAAGATCACCAATAAACATCTTTTGCCTGTTTACGATAAGCCTATGATCTATTATCCCCTTAAGACACTTGTTGAAGCGGGGATAACCGATATTATGATAGTTACCGGCGGCGACCATGCCGGTAATTTTTTGCGTCTTTTAGGCAATGGTAATGAATTCGGGCTTAAAGGGATAAATTACACGTATCAGGAAGCCGAAGGCGGGATAGCTGAGGCTCTTAGTTTGACCGAATATTTCGCGGATAACGATAAGGTCGTTGTAATTCTCGGGGACAATCTTATCGAGAACAACATTAAGGATGAGGTGGAAGCCTTCCGGGGGCAGCCCGAGGGTGCCAGGATACTCTTGAAGGAGGTTCAAAATCCTGAACGGTTTGGTGTTGTCGAGTTTGACGGAGACAAGATAACTGATATCATCGAAAAACCCGAAGATCCTAAGAGCAATTACGCGGTTACGGGGATATATATGTACGACAAGCAGGTTTTTGACTTTATAAAGACATTGAAGCCATCGGACAGAGGGGAACTTGAGATAACAGACGTCAACAATATGTATCTGGCAAAAGGTCAGCTGGAGTATTCGAAATTAGACGGTTGGTGGACGGACGCGGGAACTTTTGACTCTCTCCTGCACGCGAATAATCTCATCGCCGCGAAAGAACAGAAAGTGGAGGTTTAATGAAGTTATTAGTAACGGGTGGATGCGGTTTTATCGGATCGAATTTTATTCATCTTATGCTTAAAAAGTATACGGATATTCAAATTATAAACCTTGATAAGCTTACCTACTGTGGAAATCCCGAGAGTTTGGTCGATGTCGCGAATGATGAGCGTTATTCGTTTGTCCAGGGTGATATTTGCGATAAAAAAGTGGTTGCTGAGTTAATGGCCCAGGTAGATATGGTAGTGAATTTTGCCGCTGAATCACATGTGGATAGGTCTATAAAATATCCGGATGATTTTATGCTCACAAACATATTTGGCGTTAAAGTAATGTTAGAGGCGGCAAAGAACGCGGGAATAAAGCGGTTTATCCAGATCGGGACCGATGAGGTCTATGGAAGTATACCTGAGGGGTTATCCGCCGAGACAGATCCTCTTGAGCCGAACAGCCCGTATTCCGCGACAAAGGCCGCGGGAGATCTTTTGGCGTTATCTTACTACACCACGTACAAACTGCCGGTCATTGTAGTGAGAAGTTCTAATAACTTTGGCCCTTTTCAATATCCTGAGAAACTTATTCCTCTTTTTGTAACAAATCTTATTGAAGATCAGAAGGTGCCTCTGTATGGCGATGGGAAAAATGTCAGGGATTGGTTGTTTGTAGAGGATAACTGCGCGGCGATCGATATGGTTCTTCATGAAGGCACCGGCGGTGAGATATACAACATAGGCGGCGGAAATCAGATCGAGAATATTGACATAACTAATAAGATCCTGGCGGGTATGGATAAAGATGAAAGCTTTATTGAAAAGGTTAATGATCGTCCCGGACACGACAGGCGATACGCGTTGGATTCATCGAAGCTGAACGGTATGGGGTGGAACCCGAAGAATGAATTTGACGCTAATCTGGACGTGACTATCAGATGGTATAAGGATAATGCGGCATGGTGGCAGCCGCTTAAAGAGCAGACGGAAATAATAAAATGGTGAATGGTGGATGGTGGATGGTGAATGGTGGATGCATCGGCGTATCTTTGTTATGTCATCTCGAGCGAGCGGAGCGAGTCGAGAGATCTGTTAAAATTATTCACGATTCACTAACAACTATTCACTTTTAAAAATAAAAGTATAATCTGGATAGAAATGAAAATATTAGTTACTGGATCCAGCGGGATGCTGGGTAGAGATCTCTGTGATATTCTAGCTAAAGATTATCAGGTTGTTGGTGTTGATATAGTCGAGACGGGTGCGGTGCCGATTTTTTATAAAACGGATATAACCGTAGCCGGGCAGTTTGACACGGTGATCGTGAAAGAAGTTCCGGATATGGTGATACATGCCGCGGCATGGACCGACGTTGATGGATGCGAAAAAGATCAGGAAAAGGCACGTCTTGTTAATGTCGTCGGAACACATAATGTAGCAGAGTCCCTGCTCGAGAGAAAAATACCAGTCATATTTATAAGTACGGATTTTGTGTTTGATGGCAAAAAAGGAAGCCCGTACGTGGAGGACGATAATGCAAATCCTCTTAGTGTTTATGGAAAGACTAAACTGGAAGCGGAAAATATCATTAAGGGTTCTTTGGAAGATTATGTTATCGCGCGAACCAGTTGGCTTTATGGACAAGGCGGCAAAAATTTTGTGGATACGATCATTTCCAGAGGCAGGAGTGAAGAAAAATTAAAGATCGTTGACGATCAGAGAGGCTCACCGACATACGTATGCGATCTGGCCGGTGCCCTGAAGAAACTTGTTGAGTCGGTCGGGGTCAGAGGACAGAAGACTTACCACATATCTAACAGTGGAGAGTGTTCGTGGTACGGGTTCGCGTGTGAAGCGTTGAAGCTTGCCGGATTGAGGGATAAAGTTCGGGTAGAAACAACGACTTCCGAAGAATTGGCACGTCCAGCTACAAGGCCGCGGTTTTCGGTTTTAGATAATAATAAATTCCAGGAGGCTACGGGGCATAAAATGCGATCTTGGCAGGAAGCGGTACGGGAGTACTTGAGCGAAAGGTGTCAGGTAAGGGGGGATGGGACTCACCAAGTGTCATCCTGAGCGAAGGAGTGATAGAGACTGAGTCGAAGGATCTAGATTCCCGGATCAACCCCTTCGGGGTCGGTGCCTCGCGGGAATCAGGCTGTGCCATAAATCGGAAAATGGCGAAAAATACCAGTTTTCGTCATTCAGGTTGTGTCATAATGTAGGGGCTTGATTCATCAAGCCCGTTATATCGGGTTCGATAAATCGAACCCCTACAATATGTTGTATGCAGGCCTTCACAAGGTGACTTACGATACAGCCTGAATGACAGGTGAGAATGCCGCTTCTACGATGTACGATGTGCGAGATTCGAACGACGAATCACGCAAGACGAAAACGAGGAGCGCTAAAAGAGGAACAATGAGTACATATACCGAGCTAAAAAAGAAGATCAAAGACAAGAAAGCGGTTATTACGGTCGTTGGACTGGGATATGTAGGGCTTCCCATAGCGCTTGAATTTTGCGAGAAAGGTTATACGGTCAATGGCCTGGATAATAACACTGAACGCGTCAATAAACTGAGAAAAGGCATATCATATGTAGATGATATTTCATCCGGCGATATGCGGAAAATAATTCTTAAAGGGAATTTTGTTGCTACGACCGATAATAAGGTGCTGGGGACTTCGGATGTTATTATCATTTGTGTTCCGACCCCGCTTCAGAAGATAACGGAACCGGACATATCCTATATCGTACATGCGAGTAATATGATGCGAAGTTATATGCGTCCGGGGCAGCTGATAATAGTCGAAAGTACGACATATCCCGGGACAACGCGTGAAGTGATATTGCCGGAGCTGGAAAAAAGCGGATATAAGATGGATCAAGATTTTTACCTGGGATTTTCGCCGGAGAGAATAGATCCGGGTAATCCCAAATATAGTTTAACGAATATTCCCAAGGTTGTAGGGGGAATAACTGAAAAAAGTACGGAATTGGGTAAGCTTGTATATTCTCAGATAGTAAAGAAGGTGGTGGGAGTCTCTAGTACGGAGACTGCCGAAGTGAGTAAGCTTCTGGAGAATACTTTTCGTATAGTAAATATCGGACTTATCAATGAATTCGCTATGCTATGCAACAAATTGGGTATAGATGTGTGGGAAGTTATAGAGACGGCTAAAACTAAACCCTTTGGTTTTATGCCTTTCTATCCGGGTCCCGGAGTAGGGGGGCATTGTATTCCGGCGGATCCGATGTACCTTTCGTGGAAAGCGCGAACAATAGGGTTTAAGACAGAGATGATAGACTTGGCGGCCGAGATCAATCGTATGATACCCGCTTATGTGGTTGAACGTGTGTGTGAGTTCCTTAAGGAAAGAAAAAAGAAGTTTGCCGAAACAAAGGCGCTTCTGATAGGGATGGCGTACAAAAGGGATGTGAATGATCTTAGAGAATCTCCGGCCTTAGATATTTTTGAAATGCTCGAAAAGAAAAAAGTAACTACATCGTATCATGATCCGCATATTCCGCATTTTAATGCGGCCGGGGGGAGGAAGAGGTCCCGCAAATTAACGGCGGCGCTTGTGCGTAGACAGGATATAGTGATCATTGTGGCCGACCATAGTGGTTTGGACTATAAGATGATAGCGGATAACGCTAAAATAGTTTTAGACACAAGGAATGTGTTTGAAAAGAAAAAGATAAAAGGCGAAAATATAATTAAATTATAGGCTTGTGCAAAACGCTGTTTTTTTTATCAGACTGTGTCATAATGTAGGGGCTTGATTTATCAAGCCCGTTATATCGGGTTCGATGAATCGAACCCCTACAATATAGTGTATGCCGTCATCCGCAAAACGAATTACGGCACAGCCTGAATGACGAGAGTTCCATTTTGCAGAAGCCTAATTAAATTATAAAAAGGAGAAAAACGTGGGCAAATATTTAGTTACCGGCGGTGCGGGTTTTATAGGGTCGAACATCGTTGAGGAACTGGTTGAGCAGGGGAAAGATGTACGTGTGTTGGATAACCTTTCTACGGGGTTTGAAGAGAACTTAACGCCGTTCATGGACAAGATAGAGTTCCATGAGGGGGATGTGCGAAGTGAAGAGAATGTGAAAAAAGCTCTTCGTGGGGTTGATTATGTTATCCATCAGGCTGCGCTGAGAAGTGTAGCGAAGAGCGTGGAGCAACCGGGGCCGACGAATGACGTGAATGTGAATGGTACTGTGAATCTATTGCTTCAATCAAAAGAGAATGGGGTTCAAAGGTTTGTATACGCTTCCACCAGTTCCGCTTATGGGGATTGTGATGTTTATCCGCAGGATGAGTCTATCTCTCCAAATCCAGTATCGCCGTATGCTGTGAGCAAACTGGCGGCGGAATATTACTGCAGGATGTTTTCGGCGACTATGGGGCTTGAAACGGTAAGCCTCAGGTATTTTAATGTGTTCGGGCCTCGGCAGAACCCGGAGTCGCAGTATTCTCTGGTTATTCCGGCTTTTTTAGACGCTTTAATGAAAGATAAACCTTGTACTATTGATGGTGACGGTACGCAATCTCGTGACTTTACTTATGTTTCTAATGTAGTTGACGCTAATCTGGCGGCGTGTGAAGTTCCCGGTATTTCAGGTATGGTTTTTAATGTCGCGTGTGGCGAAGATCGTTCGGTTATAGAAGTTGCTGAGGGGGTAAAAAGGATACTAGGGAAGAATATAGAATCTGTCCACGGGCCGAGAAGACTGGGTGACGTAAAAAGGACATACGCGGATATAACCAAGCTTAAAGAAATTCTCGGGATTGATCCGAAGGTGAAGTTTGATGAAGGTCTTAAAAGGACGGTGGAGTGGTTTGTGAACCGTGATGTGTGATGAGTGAGGAAAAAACATATATCCTTGGTATATCGGCGTTTTACCATGATGCCGCGGCTGTGCTTATCCGTGATGGGCAGATCATTGCCGCGGCACAGGAAGAACGTTTTACGCGCGTAAAGCATGATCCTTCGTTCCCGGAGAAAGCTATTGAGTATTGTCTGGCTGAAGCCGGGATAGCAAAAGATAATATAGATATGGTGGCGTTCTATGATAAACCATTCCTTAAATTCGAAAGATTACTTGAAACTTATGTCGCCTGTGCTCCTTCAGGTGTACGTTCTTTTATTTCGGCTGTGCCGGGTTGGATAAAAAATAGGCTTTTCATGAAAGAACAAATAAGCCGTTCGATGGATTATGATGGATTAGTGATCTTTCCGGAGCACCATCACTCTCATGCCGCGAGCGCTTTTTATCCTTCACCATTTAACGAGGCGGCGGTCCTTACCGTCGACGGTGTGGGGGAATGGACAACTGTTAGTTTTGGTAAAGGCGAGGGCAATAAAATAGTTTTGCAGGAGGAGATAAAGTTCCCCCATTCGTTGGGGCTTTTATACTCAGCGTTTACTTATTATTGCGGATTTAAGGTCAATTCCGGTGAGTATAAATTAATGGGCCTGGCCCCATACGGTGAACCAAAATATGTAGACGTGATCCTTGAAAATCTGATCGATCTTAAAGAAGACGGATCTTTCAGGCTGGATCAAAAGTATTTTAATTATTGCGCCGGATTTACTATGACAAATGGAAAGTTCGGGAAATTGTTCGGCTCGCCTCGCCGCCGGCCTGAAAGCAAGCTTGAACAGAGGCATATGGATCTGGCCAGATCCGTTCAGGTCGTTACAGAGATGGCGATGCTTAATATAGCGAAATATGTCCACGCGCGAACGGGGAGTGACAATCTTTGTCTTGCCGGGGGAGTTGCTCTTAATTGCGTAGCGAATGGTAAAATATTGACCGAAGGACTTTTTAAGAATGTCTGGATACAGCCGGCCGCGTCTGACGCGGGAGGAGCGTTGGGGGCCGCGTTGGCAGGGTGGTATGAATATTTGGGGAATGACCGATCAGCCGATGGAAGCGGAGATCAACAGAAAGCGAGTCTCCTCGGGCCTTCTTTTTCGGATGATGAGATAGAAAAATATTTGAATGAAAATAAGATACCATTCGAGAAACTTACAAGCGAAAGTGTTTCTGAGAGCGTTTCAGATCTTTTGGCCGATCAGAAGGTCATAGGATGGTTTCAAGGGCGAATGGAGTTCGGCCCACGTGCTTTGGGTTCAAGAAGTATTCTCGGAGATCCAAGATCTAAGGAGATGCAGTCTATCCTTAATAGAAAAATAAAGTTCAGAGAATCTTTCAGACCCTTCGCGCCAAGTGTTATTCTGGAAAAGACGAGTGAATGCTTTAACCTGAAAGGTGAAAGTCCCTATATGCTTATTGTGGCACCCATTAATGAGAAACAAAGAGAGTCTGTTCCAAAGGAAAGTGAGCTTGCGGGATTGACGAAACTAAGCGTAAAAAGATCCCGGATCCCGGCGGTCACGCATGTAGATTATTCCGCGAGGGTTCAGACCGTAAAGCGCGAGGATAATCCTGTATTTTATGACATGATCAAGAAATTTAATGATGATCACGGTTGTCCGGTGGTTATAAACACTTCATTCAATGTAAGGGGTGAGCCCATAGTTTGCACTCAGGAGGAAGCGTACAAATGTTTTATGCGGACAAATATGGACTTCTTAATAATGGGTTCGTATCTTGTTGATAAGGCAGAACAGCGTGCAGCGTACAGCGCATAGAGCATGGCGTATGGGCAGTAAATAGAGAAGATCCCTCGGTTTCGCTCGGGATGACAAGCTTTTAAAGTTGCTAAGCAAAAAATTGCATACAACATGTTGTAGGGGTTCGATTTATCGAACCCGATATAACGGGTTTGATGAATCAAGCCCCTACATTATGACATAGCCTGGAAGCGGGGATGACGGTTTTTATGAAGAAAGAAATTACTAAAAAAGATCTAAGACAATTTGGGGTGGTTTTTGCGGTTATACTTACCCTGATAGGGTTTCTCCAGATGGGAAAGGGGTATGACGTTGTCGCTTCGTTTTTCTGGATAAGCGCGATCCATATGGTCGCTTTCGGGTTGATAGCCCCGGTACTGCTAAAACCTATTTTTCACATTTTCACGAAGGTAGCGCATGCCATGGGTTGGGTTAACACCCGGGTTGTCCTGGTCCTCGTATATTATTTGATCTTAACTCCGATCGGTCTCATAATGCGGTTGTTTAGAAAGGATCTTTTAGGGAGCCATATTGACAGGTCAAAAGAGACTTATTGGATAAAAAGAAAAGTTGGCGCGGTCTCTAAAGAGAGCTTGGAGAAACAGTTCTAATTCAGTTATAAGCGTGGAAGTGGGTGTCGTTGCGAGGGCACGAAGTGCCCGAAGCAATCTTTTATTTGTTGAGATTGCTTCGTCGTAATTTGTTTTGCGGATGGTCGTATGTAATATGTTGTAGGGGTTCGATTCATCGAACCCGATATGACGGGCTTGACAAATCAAGCTCCTACATTATGCCACAGTCTGAAGGGCAAGGCTACGAGGAGAACACATGGGGAAGATATCTATTTTGAAAGAATTTTGGGAGTTTTTGAAGGAAAGAAAAAAATGGTGGCTCTTGCCGATAATTATAGTGTTGCTTCTTTTGGGGCTTTTGATAATTTTTACAGAATCTGCGGCTGTAGCGCCATTTGTTTATACGTTGTTCTAATCTAAGGGGGAATATGAGGATACTATTAACCGGTGGGTCCGGGTTTCTCGGGTCTCATTTGGCGGAGAGATTATTGGCGGATGGGCACCAGGTAGTGTGCATGGACAATCTTATAACTGGCCGGGTGGAAAACATCGATCATCTCGCGAGTGATAAGAACTTTGAGTTCATAAAGCATGACGTGTCGAAGTATATCGTTGTAAAAGGGCAAATAGATTGTGTCCTGCATTTCGCGTCTCCGGCCAGTCCGATAGATTATCTGGAGCATCCGATCAAAACGTTAAAGGTGGGTTCTCTCGGCACACATAACGCGCTCGGAGTCGCTAAAGCACACGGGTCCAGATTTTTGCTCGCGTCCACTTCAGAGGTTTATGGGGATCCTCTGGTGAACCCTCAGCCGGAAACATATTGGGGTAATGTAAACCCGGTAGGACCGCGAGGATGCTATGATGAGGCAAAACGTTTCGGTGAGGCCATAACAATGGCGTATCACAGGACACATGGTATTGACGCGAAGATCGTGCGGATATTTAATACATACGGTGAGCGTATGCGCCATCATGACGGGAGGGTCGTTCCGAACTTTATTGATCAGGCACTCAAGGGAGAGCCTATTACGGTTTATGGTGATGGGTCTCAAACAAGAAGCTTTTGTTATGTTTCGGACCTGGTTGACGGGATCGTGCGTCTTATGATGTCGGATCTGAATGAACCGGTCAATATAGGCAATCCGACTGAGATGAATGTTCTGGATTTTGCCAAAAAAATAATTGAGTTAACCGGTAGTAAAAGTGAGATAATTTTTGAGGATCTGCCGGTCAATGACCCAAAAGTGAGAAGACCGGATATAACAAAGGCTAAAGCGAAGTTTGGATGGGAGCCGAAAGTTGATCTGGCTGAAGGGCTCGCGAGAGTTATTAAATGGTTTAAGGCGAATTATAAGGAATAAACAGGGAGCATGAGGTGCATAAACCGCACGGTGGTAAATTAATAGATAGAACACTCGACGCCAAGAGCGCCGCTGAATGGAAAGATATGGAGGGGAAGCTTCCCGAAATAGTTCTTGTTCATGAGAAAGTGCAGGAAGTGACGAATATCGCTTTCGGTGTTTTTAGTCCCCTTGAAGGATTTATGGACGAAGCGGATTATAAGAGCGTTATTGGAAGATCCCGTTTAGCCAACGATCTGGCTTGGACTATCCCTATTGTGCTTGATGTGGACATTAAAGTATCAAAAGACTATACGCGCGGTGACAATGTTTTGCTTAAAGATGTAACGGGAAAGATCTTTGCGGTGCTTACGGTAAGCGATATATACGATTATGATAAAGCGGAATACTCTAAGAATGTTTTTGGAACGGACGATAAAACGCATCCAGGCGTCAGGAAAATATTTGATATGAAGGACGTTTTGGTAGGAGGGAAGATAGATCTTATAGAAGAAGCAGAAAACGATTTTTCACGGTACACATTACATCCTAAGGAAACGCGAGTGCTTTTTAAAGAAAAGGGATGGAGGGACGTAGCGGGGTTTCAGACGCGTAATGTCCCACATTTGGGGCACGAGTTTGTTCAAAAGACCGCTTTATCGTTTGTGGACGCTGTTTTTATAAATCCCGTTATTGGAAGAAAGAAGTGCGGGGATTTTAAAGATGAAGTTATTCTCGAGGCGTATGAAGAGCTGCTTAAGCATTACTTCTTAAAAGAAAGAGTGTTCATGTCCATTCTTTTAACTGAGATGAGGTATGCGGGGCCAAAGGAGGCGGTATTTCACGCGATAATCAGGAAGAATTTCGGGTGTACCCATTTTATTGTAGGCAGGGACCATGCCGGTGTAGGAGATTATTACGGTCAATTTGCGGCACATGATATTTTTGATCAATTCCCTGAGATTGAAATAACTCCCATATTTTTCAGGACCTTTTTTTATTGTCGCAAATGCGCCAGTATCGCAAATGATAAAACATGCCCGCATAACGAGGCAGACAAAGTTGTTTTTAAGGGCACTCATATTCGGAACCTTTTGCAGAAGGGGGATGTTCCCCCTGAGAGTATGATGCGACCGGAAGTGACAAAAGTTATTCTTTCGCATAAGGATCTATTTGTCGGTTCTTCTCCCCCCGAGGCAGTAGTTGGGTAGGAGGGCTAAAGGAGTGGTAATGGACGGGTTTACGATATGGTTTACAGGGCTTTCCGGATCAGGAAAAACAACTTTAGCGCATATGCTGGTTGATGAATTAAAAGATATGGGCCGCAAAGTTGAGCTTCTTGATGGAGACGTTATAAGAACAAATTTGAGTAAAGGACTGGGGTTCAGTAAGGAAGATCGTGACGAGAATATCAGAAGGGTGGGGTTTGTTTGTGAGCTGTTGTCGCGTAATGGCATTATCGCGATAGCTGCCTGTATTTCACCGTATAAAGATATTAGAGATTCTCATAGAGGAAAAATAGACAGGTTTTTTGAGGTTTTCACTAAATGTTCTATAGAAGAATGTATCAAACGCGATCCTAAGGGGAATTATAAAAAAGTACTTTCCGGAGAGATCAAAAATTATACAGGTATAGATGATCCTTATGAAGAGCCGTCTGACCATGAGATTACCGTTGAGACAGACAAAGAGTCTCCGGAAGAAAGTTTGAGAAAAATAATTAATAAACTGAAAGAATTAAAGTTTCTTCCAGATTGTCGATCACATTGCGATAAGGAAGAAGAGAAAATTATTAAGGATAGGTTGAAATCGTTAGGGTACCTGTAAGAGGAAAGTGTTTGCGATGAAAAAAGTATTGGTTATAGGATTGGATTGCGCTGCGTTGAAGATAGTTTTTGATCGACGTGATCAGTTGCCAAATATTGATAAGATGTTGTCGGGTGGAATATCCGCGCCATTCAGAAGCGGACATCCTCCGATAACGATACCGGCATGGATGACGATGACCTCGGGAAAAGACGCGGGAGAACATGGGGTTTATGGGTTCAGGCATAGAGTGACGGGAACGTATAACGATATTAAGTTAAGTTCCGCCAGTAGTTTTAAAAAAAGCGCTATTTGGGATATTATAGCGGAAAAGGGGCTTAAGTCCTGTCTGGTGGGTGTGCCGCCAAGTTATCCGATATCGGAAGTAAATGGCAGTAAGGTGTCTTGTTTTATGACTCCCGGTTCTGATAAGGAATATACGTACCCTTCTTCGCTGAAGGCGGAATTGGAAGAGAGGTTTGGACCTTTCAAATTTGATGTCGAATTTCGTACTTCTGATCGCGATAAATTAAAAGAAGAGCTCTTTGAAATGACATTGCAACATTTTGAGGTGATAAAATATCTTCTCCTGAATAAACCATGGCAGTTTTTCATGTTTGTTGAGATAGGTGTGGATCGCATCCAACACGCGTTTTGGAAATTCTTTGACAAAACACACCATGGTTATACCCAGGGCAATGAATATGAAGACGTGATCATGGAGTATTACCGTATGTTGGATAAGGGGATAGGAGAGATACTTGATCTGGTAGATACTGATACCGTAATTTTTGTTGTTTCCGATCATGGCGCGAAAGCTATTAAAGGAGTGTTTTGTATAAATCAGTGGCTTGTTGATAAAGGGTATCTTGTGCTAAGAAATACGCCTGCCGAGGGAACTCCTATCGAGCTGGCTGAAGTGGATTGGGGGCGGACAAAGGTATGGGCATGGGGAGGCTATTATTCCCGTGTGTTCTTTAATGTGAAAAACAGGGAAAAAGAGGGTATTATAGATCAGGATGAATATGATTTTTTGAGAGATAAGGTCAAAAATGAGCTTATTTCTGTCCGCGGACCCGAAGGTGAAGAATGGAAAACCCGCGCTTTTCGTCCGGAAGAGTTGTATGATGAATTAAATGGAGATTATCCGGATCTTATGGTATATTTTGATGACCTTTCATGGCGAGCCGCTGGGACTTTAGGCCATAAGAGTATGTATTTAAACGAGAACGATACCGGTCCGGATGACGCTGTGCACGATTGGGAAGGTGTTTTTGTGATGTATGACCCCGAGAAGCAAAGTGGGGAGCGGCGTGATGTAGTGGATATCCTAGATTTCGCGCCGACAGTTCTGGAGATAATGGGAGTAGAGCAGCCCGCGGATATGAAGGGAAAAAGTGTTTTGCAAAGAAACAATAATGATAGAATCCTGCAAAATGGAACTTTCGTTATTCGGACTCTGTCGTAATTCGTTTTGCGGATGGTCGCATACAGTACATTGTAGGGGTTCGATTCATCGAACCCGATATAACGGGCTTGATGAATCAAGCCCCTACATTATGACACGATCTGATTGAAAAAACAGCGTTTTGCATGAGTCTAACAATAGTAATGTAAAGGAGATAGCCAATGGCTAAGAAAAAGGCATTGATAACGGGTATAACGGGACAGGATGGTAGCTACCTGGCGGAGTATTTGTTTGAACTGGGTTATGAAGTGCATGGTATTGTCAGGCGTGTAGCTTTGGAAGACCAGCGCCATCGTATGTGGCGTATACGACATATACAGGACCAGGTAACACTGCATTGCGGCTCTCTGGAGAGTTATCCAAGCATTTTCAAGGTAGTAATGGATGTGCAGCCCGATGAATGTTACCATCTGGCGGCCCAAAGTTTTGTTACATATTCGTTCGAGGACGAATTTTCGACGTTTAATATAAATATTAACGGTACGCATTATGTCATATCCGCGCTTAAGAACGCGTGTCCGGAATGTAAGTTTTATTTCGCGGCTTCCAGTGAAATGTTCGGTAAGGTGCAGGAAGTTCCGCAGTCGGAGACGACGCCATTCCACCCGCGGTCTGTGTATGGGATATCGAAAGTAGCGGGCTATGATCTGACGAGGAATTATCGCGAGGCTTACAATATGTACGCCGCGAGCGGAATCCTGTTTAATCACGAGTCTCCTCGCAGAGGGTTTGAGTTTGTTACACGAAAGATCACGTCAGCCGCCGCGCGCATAAAACTCGGGCTATCAGATAAACTGTTGCTTGGTAATTTGGAAGCTAAAAGAGATTGGGGACACTCCCGGGAATATGTAAAAGTTATGCACACGATGCTTCAACAGGATGTGCCGACGGATTATGTAATAGGTACGGGAGAGACACATTCGGTTCAGGAATTTGTTGACCTGACTTTTAAGTCTTTGGATCTTGATTATAAAAAGTATGTGGGGGTAGATGAGAACTTTTTCAGGCCCGCGGAAGTGGATCTCTTGATCGCCGATACCGATAAGGCAAAGAAAGAACTGAACTGGGAATATGCTCTTACTTTTGAACAGTTGGTAAATGAAATGGTAAAAGAGGATTATGATCTTTTAAAAAAGAGACATAATTTGTAGCATCCGCTGGTATAAAAGGGTGAGTTGTGTATACTTCCTACCAGGCATAGCCTGTACGGAAGCATACACAACTTCCGTTTTCGTGAAATATGTTTTTTAAAAAATCAAAAAGAGAGAGGAGTAGGACGAAATGGAAGTGCCGTTACTCGATCTGAAAGCGCAGTATCAGACGATAAAAAAAGATATTGATGAAGCGGTAAAAAGGGTTATTGACAGTCAGTATTTTATTCTCTCGGGGGAGGTAAATGCTTTTGAAGAAGAAATTGCCGCTTATACGGGGGTGCCGTACGCGGCGGGTGTAGCGTCAGGGACGGACGCTTTGATCCTCGCCTTAAAAGCTTTTGGTATAGGTGAAGGAGACAGGGTTATTACCAGCCCCTTCACTTTTTTCGCGACCGCCGAGGCGGTTTCTCTGGTTGGCGCGAAACCTGTTTTTGTGGATATCGACCCCAAGACATACAATATTGATCCCGATAAGATCGAGAAGCTGTTACGGGAAACGAGTCATGAGTTACGAGACACGATAAAGGCTATCATCCCGGTACATCTCTATGGACAGTGCGCGGATATGGACCGTATAATGAGGATCGCGGAGGAACATGGGCTTAAGATCATAGAAGATTGCGCTCAGGCGATAGGTGCTTCGAATAATGGGCGTCCTGCCGGTAGTTTTGGGGACGCGGGAGCTTTCAGTTTTTTCCCAAGTAAAAATCTTGGCGGGTTCGGTGACGGGGGAATGGTTATTTCTAACGATAAACAGGCAATAGAGCGTGTTAAGAAACTGCGTGTTCATGGGAGTGTCGAACAATATATACATGAGGAATTGGGATATAATTCACGTCTTGACAGCCTTCAGGCCGCTATACTTCGCGTGAAATTAAAAAAACTTAATGAATGGCTTGATGCCAGAAGGGCTATAGCCGCCAAATATGATGAGGCGTTTTCGCCCTTGGGCATTATTACCCCTAAAGTGGCCGATGGAAACGCGCATGCGTATCATCAGTACACAATGGCGGTTGAGGAAAGGGATAGATTCGTTCAGTATCTTAATGACAATGGTATTGCCGCGCGTGTTTATTATCCCGTTCCTTTGCATCTGCAGCCATGCTATAGAGATCTGGGTTATTCTATCGGTAGTTTTCCGATCTCTGAGGAACTGGCGGAGAAGGTGTTGTCTCTCCCTATTTATCCGGAATTGTCAGAAGAAAAGGTGAACTATATTATCCAAACAGTGAAAGATTTTATCGCTAAAGGATAGGGATAGTGAATAGTCGTAGGAGTGGCCTCCCCTCGACTTCGCTCGGGACAGGCTGGCCGCAAACTGAAAAAGTGTCAAAGCGTCATAGTGGTACATAATCACAAACTGTCATCCTGAGAGAGGGAGGAACTAAGTGACGACCGAGCCGAAGGATCTCAAAAAGGTTAGGCTTATGAATGAAAAAGTATTCTTATCGATAATTATTCCCGCTTATAATGAGGAAAGTAATATTTCAGGTACACTTTCTGAGGTAGCGGAATATCTGGAAAGCAGGAACTTTTCCTGTGAAGTGATCGTTATCGATGACGGGTCTAAAGACGCTACAGTCGAGATAGCCCGCCAATTCGGGGGGAAGATCCCGAACCTGAAAATTATCGAAAGTTCGCCGAACGGTGGAAAAGGGTATGTTCTTAAAAAAGCAATATTCCAGTCTAATGGCGAATATGTAATGTTCATGGACGCCGATAGTTCCGTTTCCGTGAGTGAATTAGATAACTTTTTGCCGCTCTTGGAGGAGGAAACAGATGTTTATATAGCTTCAAGAAGGGTTCCAGGAGCAAAAGTGTCTATGCCTCAGAGTCGTGAAATATTGGGAAAGGTATATATCTTCTTTTCGAAGGTGTTGCTCGGCATAGAAGTAAACGACATAAACTGTGGATTTAAGTTGTTCAAGGGCAAGGTCGCGAAAGAAGTGTTTTCCAAGCAGATCATGGGAGACTGGAGTTTTGACGCGGAAGTTCTGTTTATAGTCGGAAAATACGGATATAAAATAAAAGAAATTCCTGTAGAATGGATCTATAAGGATACTTCGAAGGTGCGTCCGATCCGGGACGGGATAAATAGTTTTATTAGTCTGGTCAAGATAAGGGTCAATAACCTAAGCGGTAAATATGAGTAATAACGTGTTCATATCTATAATAATTCCGGCATACAACGAGGAGTAAAGAATAGGCGCTACACTGGCGCATATATACGACTATCTTAAGTCTAAAGACTTTAAATATGAAGTGATTGTCGTTGATGACGGTAGCGATGACGATACTGTGCGGAAGGCGAAAGAAAGCGATATATTCAAAACAGGTGCTCTTAGCGTTGTTAGGAACGAGACCAATAGCGGCAAAGGATTCGCGGTTAAGGCGGGTATCTTAAAAAGTGCCGGTAAATATGTGCTGTTCAGTGACGCGGATTCCTCGACCCCGATCGATGAGTTGGATAAGATGCTTGAGTATATCGGGGATGATGTCGATATAGTTATAGGGTCACGTTCTGTTCCTGACTCGGATGTCAGAGTTCCGCAGCCATGGCATAGAGAGAAGATGGGTAAGATATTCAACTTTTGCGTTAGAGCGCTTCTCGTAGATAGTTTTAAGGATACACAGTGTGGCTTCAAACTTTTTAAGGGGGATATTGCCCGGGAAATAGCTCGTCTTTCAGAAATTAAGGGGTTTTGTTTTGACGTAGAGATGTTGTATATCGCTGGACAGAAGGGGTATAGGGTTAGGGAAGTCGGTGTGGTGTGGAATAATTCTATTCAGAGTAAAGTGAAGATACTAAACAGTTCTTTAAGCATGTTTCTTGACCTCTTGAGGATAAAAAAAATACACAAATGATCTCTTTTCGTAAAGAACATTACTTTCTTGCCGTGATAATCGGTCTGGGTTTTATTGTCCGTATATGGGGTTTGGACTTCGGCCTTCCTTTTCAATTCCATCAGGATGAACCGATAGTTGTCAACCATGCTATTGCTTATGGTACAGGTGACTTTAATCCTCACTTTTTCATTATCCCGCCGCTATGTTCATACATGCTTTTTACGTTTTATGGTGGGTATTTTGTTCTGGGAAAACTCTTTGGGGCGTTTATCGGCGCTGATCAGTTCGCTTTAAGTTTCTTTTCTGATCCAAGCATTTTTTATTTGATCGCAAGGACCGTTCTGGGGGTTTTACCCGGAACTCTGGTCATATGGTTGTGCTACGTTCTGTATAAGAAACTTTTCGGGGAAAAAGGAGCGTTATATGCGGCGATGGTAATTGCCTTTTCTTTTTTGTGTGTCGCGAATGCCCATTACGCGTATACCGACAGCATAATGCTCGTTCTTATACTCATGGTATATATTTCGCTGGTTAACTTGATAAAAAAACCGGTGATCAAGAATTATTTGATATCTGCTGTGCTATTAGGGCTTGCTGTAGGTACTAAATACAATGCGGCACTCTTGGCGGTAAGCTGTTATACCGCTCATGTAATTGCCGTGTATGAGCATGGCCTGGACAAGAAAAGGGTGATCATTGATAAAGCTCTTTGGCTGTCGTTTTTGGTGGTGATCGGAATATTTGTGTTTACAAATCCGTTCGCGATATTGGATTGGTCCGCTTTTTCGAGGACAATAACAGGCGGGATAAGACATCACCCGATGGGGTGGTTGTACCATCTTCGTTATTCAACTATTGAGGGTGTCGGATTGGCTGTTCTGGCGGGTGGTATTATGGGGGGAGTTATAATGTTCATAAAGGAAAAAAAGTGGAAGGCTTTTCTTCTTTTTTCCTTTCCAGCTGCTTTTTATGTACATCTTGTATTCGCGAGTCAGAGATTTTCGAGATATGCTTTGCCTCTCGTACCGTTCCTGGCGATATGCGTGTCTTTTTTGCTCTGGCAGGTGCTATTCCAAAAAGGAGGAACGGTTCTTAGGAAGTCTGGTGTAGTTGCGATATCGTTGTTACTGCTCATCCCTACAACCGCTAAATCGATCAAGGCGGACCTTCTTTTTTCTGGTGAAGATACCAGAACATTATCGACCGATTGGATACTGAAAAACATTCCTTCAAATACTAAAATAGTCGTTGATCACACGTCATTCAGACCCCAGATCCTTCAGACGAAAGAACAAATGTATGAAAAGAATGAAATAGCCGGGTATCAAGAAGGCATGCGTGAAACGAAAAAAAAGAAAATAGGGTTTTTGCTGAAGACAATAGAAGGTATGAAGGCCTATAACGTTTATTTCTTATCGCATAAGCCGGAGAAGGGCGGACAGTTTCTTTCTACCATGCCTGCCATTGCTTATGATCTCGATGATATAAAAGCGAGGGGCATAGAATATGTCGTTATCAATAACAATACGTCCGGCGGGAAAAAGGATAAATTCATCGAACGCCTTAAGCGAGAGTCCGAGGTTGTCGCTCAATTCAGTCCATATTATGACGAGAAGATAAGGAAACGGTTCGATCCTATAGATGTTACATGTGTTTCGGTAGGGACCAGGGAGATCTTCTCCCGGCGTTTGTCAGGACCGTGTATCATTATTTACAAGCTGAGATACTGAAAACCATGAAAAAAACTAAAGATGTATTTTTTATCTTATTGCTCGCCTCCGCGGTATGCTTTATTTTTCGGGATATTCTTTTTTTAAAAGTAACATTCATAAGAGGTGATTACCTCCAGCAGTTCTTCCCCTGGCTGAATTTTTACTCCGAAAGTATAAAAAGTTTACAATTACCCTTATGGATAAGATCTGTGCAGTGTGGGTTTCCTCTGCTTGCGGAGGGGCAGATAGGGGTTCTTTATCCCTTAAACTTGGGGTTTTTCTACTTTTTACCTTTCAGGGAAGCCTATAATTATTCTTTTCTGTTTCATTTTATATTATCCGGAGTATTCACCTATTTATATGCCAGAAAAATGAAAGCGGATTTTTGGGGAGGAGCGCTTGCCGCTATTTTGATATGTTTTGGGAGTGCTTACGCCGGGTGTTTTGTGCATATAGCTACATTGAAGTGCCTTGTGTGGTTTCCTCTTGTTTTATTGGTATCTGAAGTTCACCTCGAAAGGAAAGACAAGAAATTACTGCCGTTGATAGGGGTTTTTGTGGGAATGCAGTATTTATCAGGCTCATTTCAAATGGCGTTCTATTCTACCGCTATGTACATAGTATATTTCTTTATTCGAAATCGGGCGGACGGTAAAAGTTTTTGGGGCTTCGCGAAAGACATACTTATCGTTTTGGCGGTCGCGGTCGCTATAGGATTACCTCAGATAATTCAGACCGCGCAGTTAGCGGAATATTCCAACAGGCCCTTAAAGACCCTGGATTTCGCGTTATGGAACTCTTTGTCTCCGGCGGCTTTTTTGGGCACCTTTTTGCCTTATATGGGGATGATCTTCTCTAAAGGTAATGTTTTTTATATAGGGATGATAGGTCTCTTTTTCTGTTTATACGCTATGACATCTAAAAACACATCAAAGCGGTCAAAGGGGATCGTATTTGTGTTAGTACTGGCTGTATTTATCGCGCTTGGTAAATACAACCCTCTGTACGTATGGATGATAAAGGCATTCAATTTTTATACTTTCAGGGCTCCTTCAAGGGCGATATATTTTGCTGTTTTTGCCGCCTCTGTCCTTGCTGGTGTGGGTTTTACAAGTTTTTTTAATAATATTCGAAGCCGTCGGGAGTCTTCCTTATACAGGAAATTCACAGGGATATTGATCTTTGTTCTCAGCGCGTTTTCCGCAATAAAACTTACCTTGATGTATTATGGTCCGCAGATATTGGAGATAGCAAAAAAATATGTCGCTAAGAACATTTATGGCAAACCTTTTCATCGGTATAGTTTGGATGTTTATATGAGCAAAACGGAGAATTTTTATAATACGATCATAAACCGTTTTTCGTTGGAGGACCGATATGTTCTTACTTCTGTCGTTATGATCGCGGGGGCTTTGGTCGTGTTGTACGCCGTAAATAATATCAAACGGAAAACGTTAGCCCGATCTTTGTGTTTTGGATTTGTGGCCGCGGAACTTTTTTTCTTCAGTTTTTTTGCCAAGGGTATAAATACGGATCTGGCGGGTTTCGACTTCGCCGCTCCAAAAGAAAAAGAAATATTTAATATTCTAAAGGCGGATAAAGAGCTGTTCAGAATATGTCCGATAGGATACCAGGAGGGCTTGCCGTTATGGTTATGGCCGAGCATGAACCAGGTGTATGGGTTTGATAGTATAGCTTTATATTCACCTTTGGCTAACAGGGATTATTTTCTTGATACAAAAGGGCTTGGCCTTGTTGACGATTCGCTGGGAATACTTCCGTATAACATAGAGGCATTGCATGACAAAATGGGCCTCCTGAAGGCGATGAACGTTAAATATGTTATCGCGCCAGAGAAGTTGTATCACCCCGCGCTACAACTACTTATCTCTGAAGGAGATATACAGCTATACCTTGTTAAAGGATTTGGCGAAAGGTTCTTTTTCTCGACCTCTATAGAAGATATTACCTCTGCCGAGGCGGATATATCCGTAGAAGAGTATCGATCAGGTTACGCGGAAGTAATTGTTGATTGTCGGGAGAAAGGGTTCCTTGTGTTTTCCGAGAAAAATTATTCCGGGTGGGAAGTATATGTTGACGGAAAGAAGGGTAAGTTAGAAAAGTATGGTTCTGTGCTCCAGTCTGTAAGGATCTCGGCCGGATCGCATAGGGTTGTTTTTAAATACGATCCCGCGTATTTAAAGATTATTTTGTATTTTTCATTGGCTATTTTTTTAATGGCATTGTTGATCAGTGCAATGGGATTATTTGTGCAACGTACGGTAAAAAACAAATAGGATCGAGCCACCATCAGAAAAACATATGTGTAGAAAGTATCAAATCAATATAATAGTGGTAGTGCTACTAGCCGTTTTTGTGTTCCTTGCCGTTTCGAGCATATGGCCTGACAGGAAATCGCCTACCTGCGACGAGCTTTCGCATCATATCCCTGTCGGGTATGTATTTCTCATCAAAAGGGATTTTGCTTTCGCGACAGATTCCCCTCCTCTTGCCAGATGTTTCGCGGCTTTGCCTCTTCTGGGATTGAATATAAATCTTCCGGATGAAAGGTCTTTTTGGGCAAGAGAGGATAGGGGCGAATTTTCCAAAGAGTTCATGTATAAGCTGAACAGGTCCATCGCCGATAAGATAGTGCGCTATGCGCGTTTGCCAAATATTCTTTTGGCGTCTTTCGGAGGCATCTTTTTATTTTTCTGGATAAGAAAGAAATTTGATCTCATTGCAGCGGTTCTAGCGTCGTTTTTTTACTTTTTGTCACCGAATATTCTGGCGCACGCAAGGCTGGCTACTACAGATATAGCGGCAACGGTATTTATTATGTGTTCTGTCTTTACGTTCTGGGATCTTGTGAATAAACCTGGTCGCGTCAAAGCTTTGATAGCCGGAGTTTTTATGGGGCTGGCTATGATGTCGAAATATTCCGCACTCTTACTTTTTCCGGTGTATGCCGTGCTTACAGTCTCCATCTATAGCAGGCAGTTGACGTCAGCCAAAAGGTTAAAAACCCCGATCCTGTCTTCTTTCTTTCTGTTCCTATGCATATCCTTTTTTGTTTTGTGGGCGGGATATGCTTTTGAATTTAAACCGTTCCTTAAAGATGTTTTGCGGCCCGAGGGTAAGATCGAAATTTTCGAGAATGTGATACGTCGGATATATCCTGCCGCAGGAGTCGAATTTCTCGATAGGGCAAAGAGTTGGCTTTATACGGTACCCGTACCGCTTAGTTCATTCTTTTTGGGTGTTCTCGGAGTTTTGAAGCATGCTTCTGGATCTATGGGAACTTTTTTTATGGGTTACCGATCGTCCGGTCATCCCATGTATTATGTCTTGGTGTTTCTTATCAAAACTCCGATACCTGTTATTATATCGTTCTTTCTCGGAACGTTAATATTGTTCAGGAGAACGGAGAAGAGAGCTTTACACGTTTATCTGTTGTCGGTGATGTTGATATATTTTATTATGGCGTCACGTTCTGATCTGCAGCTTGGTCTCAGATATGTTTTGCCGGTCTATCCGATCATTTTTGTTATCGCGTCGATCGGTCTTACTGATCTATTTGCGAAAAGACGCGTTTTCAAAGCGGTAGGATTCGGACTCATTTTGTGGTCATGCGTAATACCGTTATATGTTTGGCCCGACTATTTAAGTTATTTTAATGAGTCCATAGGAGGTCCCGGGAACGGGTACAAGTATTTAAGAGGAAGCAATTTAAGCTGGGGACAGGATCTGCCGGCTTTACGGGAATATATGAAGGATAATAGTCTTGAAGATGTCGTATTAGTTTATCATGGGAGCGCGGACCCTTCGTATTATGGAATAGGATATAGCAAAATAAGTGATGCGGAGGTCTTCTCTCCCGAGAAGAAAGTTTACGCGATAAGTGCTCATAGTTTTGATTCTGTCGAATGGACAAAAGATCATACGCCGGTGAAAAAAATCGGTTACTCGATCTTTATTTATGATTTCAGGGATTCCACTATGTAGGGGTTAGTTCATTATATGACGAAAGGCTTGTGATCCAGTAGTTACAAGTTTTAAATATGCAGAAGGAGGATCGGATGGTTGGCCGTAAAAATAATTTCAATAAATTCCGTTTTAATGTATTTACTGTTCTGCTTGTTTTGGCTGTAGTATCGGCAGGTATTTTGGGGGTTTTTAAGATAAGCAAAAAAATTATCAATTTCACTGAAAGTTTCAGAGATATGCGTAGCCGCATGAAAGTTATATATGATATGACCAGAGACAATAGATCTTTGCTGGTGCCTCTTGAAGAAGTTAAAAAATCGGATCATTCTTTTGTTTTTGTGGGACATATTTATCCTTTTAACGGTGTTAACGTAGACAAGGAGACTATTGCTTTTCTTCTAAATAAGATGAATAGTGTTGATCCTCAAAGGGTTATTTTTGGGGGAGATAGCGCTCTAAGGAGCACGGAGAACAGCCTCCGGTATCTAAAAGACAAAGTTATGGGGGCGCTCAATTCGGAAACTCGGTTCGTATTGGGCAACCATGATCGTTTAAAAGCTTCGGGCAAAAGAAAAAGAGATTATAACGATCTTTTTAGCAAGGTCTACTATAAGCCGTATTATTTCGAAGATGTCGATGGTGTGAGGTTGATCTATCTGAATAGTACTATTTCCTTCGGGAAATACGGGTTGGATGAGGCCCAACTGAAATTCTTGAAAAACGCTTTAGAGCGCGGAAAATATAAATTCGCGTTAGTTTTTCTGCATCATGCTCTTTGGTTGGGAAGATCACCACATGTGAATGAGCAGTATACCAATGCTCAAGAATTGAAAGAAACTTGGATGGAGAAGGTACTGCCTATTCTGAAGAGTGGGAAGGTTAAGGCTGTTTTTTCGGGAGACGGCGGTGTAAACAAAACTACTTTTCTTCAAGATATCGAGGGGATCCCTCATTATCTGACGGGTTGGTCATTCAATTTGGATGAAAGGCCGGCGGATTTTTTGAGGATAGATGTAGAGGGGACTGTGGTTAATGTTTACCGATACATTATGCTCAACAAACGCCTTATACGTATGCCGATATATGATAAACCATGACATTTTTCGGGTTAGCACTTATCTGGGGTGACATTGTATCCCCGTAGTGATATAATGCCTTGTTCATAACGGCAAAAAAGGAAATTATATGAAATTACCAAATAAATCCATATATGTGGTTGGGTTCGTCAATATAGTCATAACTTTTCTTTTGGTGCTTTTTGTTGTAAATCTCTTGTTCTCAGGGGTTCTGGGGGAAGATATGGCGAGACGGCTAAGGAATGAGTATATTGAGCCGATATTAAGGAAGATAGATGTATCTTACCTTCTTTTTAACCAGACAGTTTCAAAACTTCCTGTATATGAGATCACGATATCGGCTAAAAAATACAGAAAACTACTCGCTGCCAGGGACGAAAAACTTAAGGACAGGTTTTATAAGTTCCCTTACGTTAAAGCAAAGTTCGCCTACGAGGGTAAGGAATATGATGTTAAGGTGAAACTGAGAGGCCTTTTCCCTAACCACTGGATGGAGGACAAGAAGTCCTGGCGGGTTAAATTTCCCAAAGAAAATCTTTTCAATGGCAAAAGACGTATCAATCTGATAATCCCGGCCGATAGGGACTACATTAAGGAATATCTGGCCTACTACACCGCACGTAAATTCGGTATCATTGCACCTGAAAGCAGGTTCGTTATTTTGAGTATCAATGGTCGTTCGCAGGGCGTTTATTTTGAAGTGGAACAGATGGGAAAAGAGTTCTTGGCTCATAATTTTCAGTCTGAGGATACGGATCTATATTACGGTGAAGACAGCAGTTTTGAGACGAATATATTCCAAAATTTAGTCTCCTGGGAAAAAATACGATCAGGGAAAAATTCTGACTTTGAAAATTACGCGAATATTGATAAATTGCTGGACATAATGAGCCAGAGTGATGAAGAGTTTTATAGGCAGATCCCACAACTAGTGAACGTAGAAAAGATATTAAAATGGAACGCGAACTCAATGCTTTATTTCGATTATCATCAGGATAACAGACATAATGTTCGATTGTTCTTTTCGGCGGTGACGGGTCTATTTGAGCCGCTCATATGGGATTGTTCTCATCCGCTCTTTGACTCGAAGATAGATCGGCTTTATAATGATCTGGTTACGCGCATTTTGAAGGATCCGGCTTATTTGTACAGGCGCAATGAAATATTGTGGAACTATGTCGGCGATCCTGATAATCTTGCTGATGATCTTAAGTTCTTCGACCGTACGTACGGTGACATCAAAATGGCTTTTCTGGCGGATTCATTGAAAAACATATCCAATACGCGTTTTGTGTACGTAATGCGCCGGATCCGAGAGGACGTAGGAAAATATTACAGTGAGATAAAGAAACAATTGAATAAAAGTTGGGCACATGCCGTAATTTACTACAATACTCCTGATCCCGCGGTGTTCGCTCGTCTCAAGATATCAAGCGGAGGGTTTAGCGCCTCAAGTCTTGACCGAATAGAGGTTGACGACACCGGGGAGTATGAACTTTATTATGACGCGGATAGTGACGGAGTTTTTGATGGAACGGACACCTTTTTGGGGAAATTGGAATTGAAAGACAATAGTGTTGTCCTGGATGATATCGATTTTACGCTTTTTTCGGGTAAGATCGTAAATGAGGGGTTTCTTTTACCAAAATCGGAGGATTATATATTCTTTTTGATAAGTCGAGAAGGGATCTCGACGGGGTATCGTGGCATAAAATTAAAAGCAAGTAATGCCGTGACAGAGGAAGATATTAAACCCGGAATAAGGGCTGTGGATGATTCTAATTTTAAATATTTCGACCTAATATCTTCTTCTTCCGGGGAGTTCGTGAAACGATATCCATTTGTGAAGGTGGATCAGGGGAAAGGCCATTTTGTGGTGACTCAAGGTGAATATTTTATTGATGATATCGTAATCGTTCCGAGGGGGATAACGCTTAAAATAGATCCCGGAGTTGTTCTTAATTTCGCGCCGAAAGTTTCGTTTATTTCTTATGGAAAAGTTTTGGCGCGCGGCATAAAAGAGCTTCCCGTAGTCTTTAAAGCGAAGGATCAGGGAGAAAACTGGGGCATTTTTTCTGTGATAGGGGACGGAGCGAATGGGAGTGTGTTTTCTAATGTTCAGGTAAAAGGCGCTTCGGAAGAGTTTATGAATGGGGTTCGATTTAGCGGTGCTTTGGCGATACACGGAGCGGAAGCTCTCGTTGCGGATTGCGTTTTTGAGGACAATAACGGCGATGATGCTCTTAATGTCAAAGGATCCAAGGCAGAGATCGTTTCTTCTGTTTTTAGAAATAACAAAGCAGACGCGATAGATCTTGATTTTGTTCCCGGCGGTGTCGTCGGTGAGTGCCTTTTTGAAGAGAATGGGAATGATTACATAGATATGGGGTCGTCATCCGTGATCATCAGGAATAATACTATAATCGACAGCGGGGATAAGGGTATTAGTTGCGGGGAGAAGTCGAGTTCCGTTATTTTTAATAATCGCGTTTCAGGGTGTAATATAGGGGTTGCCGCAAAAGATAATTCAGAGGTTATTGTGATCAATTGCGACATTGTAAATAACAAAAAGGGTATTTCTTCCTACATGAAGAAACCTTTATGGCAAAAAGCCGGTACCGTTCAGGTATACAATTCTATTTTAGACAATTATCAGGAGTTGGAAATACTTGATAGCTCGGGAACAATAACAGTAGAGAATTCTTTTATCTCAGACGAAAAGTATCAGGATAAAAAGAAAAAGGTCTGGTTCGGGAAAGGGCGGCAAACGGAGAGGATGAAAGATCTTCCGGCGGATACTGACATTGTTATGAAATATTTTCCTGATGTGGATAAGAGAAAATTACGCTTGGGAGTGTTTTGAGATGGTTGAGAAATTCCACTTTCACAGGTTTGAGTTTAAGTATTTGGTAGATAGAAAGACGAAAGAAAATCTGTTGAAAGATCTCCTTGACTTTATGGATTTTGATATACCTGGTAGTTCAAATAATGCTTACTACGATGTTTTGAATTTGTATATGGATTCGCAGGATCTGAGATTCTACAGGGAAAAGATAGATGGCCTTATGTTCAGGAGAAAAATGAGGTTTCGTTTTTACACTTCAAATCCAGAGGAGAACACGCACGTATTTGCCGAGATAAAAAGAAAAAGAAATATGACGATCATAAAGGACAGGATAAGATTGTCTTATGAAGACGCGCTGAACATCGCTATGAGGTCTTTTTCTGGGATCGTGAGGAAGCTGGACAGTTTCGGGGCTCAGGAAAGAGATATTCTGTCGGAATTTTTGTTTGAGGTTATGAAATGCAGGTTGTCCAGCAGATTATGGGTGAATTATAAAAGAACAGCGCTTGCCGCTAAAAAATTTCCCAGATTACGTGTTACATTTGATGATGATATTTTCTCTACCATAGCGAGGGATGGATTTGGATTTAACCTTAAGAGAAACCCTCGCCGGATATTTTCGAATAGATCGATCTTTGAGGTTAAATACAATGGTACGCTCCCGTACTGGATCCATGGACTAATACGCAAATACCAGTTGTTCAGGGAACCGATATCGAAATATTGTAATGCCGTAGAAAATCTTTTGTATTGATGAATTCGCGGAGGAAATTGTCCTCCGGTGTACTGACAACAACTAAAAGTTCTTTGTGATCTCTGTGGTTGAAAAAAAAGGAGAAGGAAGATGTTTGATGATTTAGGCAACTTGTTCACTAGTAAGACGGACTATGCTCCGGCGGCAATATTTGTAAATCTGTTAATAGCTTTTTTGTTAAGTGTTGTAGTGGCACTTTCGTATAAAAAGAATCATAAAGGATTATCATATTCCCAGTCTTTGATATTTTCTTTTATTCTGTTAAGCGTTACGACCTCATGCGTTATAATGGTTATCGGCAATAGTTTGGCCAGGGCGTTCGGACTGGTCGGGGCGCTGTCCATTATAAGGTTCAGGACCGTTGTTAAGGATACGAAGGATACGGCATATGTGTTTTTCGCCCTTGCCATAGGAATGGCATCAGGGACAGGAGCCTATACTATCGCTGTATTGTCTACGCTAATGTTCGTCGCGGTCGATACTATACTTACCATGACCAATTTTGGGTCTATACGAAAACATGAGTATATAGTCAGGTTCACATTTAATCCCCAGACCCAGACAGATGATGCCTACAAAGACGTATTCGATAGGTTTTTGAATTATTCACATCTGGTGGACATGACTGTTATGAGTAACGATGCGATAGAGTACAGTTACAATATCCAGCTTAAAAAAGAGATGCAGCTTAATGTGTTTGTAGATGAGTTGAAACGGGTCGAAGGGTTGACCGCCATTAATGTTGTTACCGCTAAAATGGATGTAGAATACTGATCCTCGGGTAGTTAATAAAGGCCTAACAAAATCTAGTTCAAAAAACTCAATAAAGGGTTGTTTCCGCAGCCACTTTAGGGGGTATATTTTTTATGTTATTTAATTCCTTGGGGTTTTTGGTATTTTTTCCAATAACGGTGATCGCTTATTTCATGATAGCTCAGCGTTATCGGTGGATTTTCTTGCTTGCGGCAAGTTATTATTTCTATATGTGCTGGAAGCCGGAATACATTGTATTGATCATAGCGTCGACATTGATCGATTATTTCGCCGGGATAAAAATGGGGGAGATACAGGTCAAGGCGAAGCGTAAGAAGTTTATGGCGCTAAGCTTGGTCACGAATTTAGGGTTGTTATTCGCGTTTAAATATTTTAATTTTTTTAACGATTCCGCCAGGACTATTTTTGACCATTTCAATATATTCTATGGTGTCCCGGCGTTCAAAGTACTCCTTCCCGTAGGTATATCTTTTTATACTTTTCAGACCTTGAGTTACTCTTTTGATGTTTACAGAGGAAAAAAGGATCCGGAGAAGCATCTGGGTATCTTTGCCCTGTATGTCTCCTTTTCCCGCAGCTGGTGGCCGGGCCTATCGAAAGATCAACGCATCTTCTGCCACAATTCCGTCAAACGCATAAATTCGAATATCGAAGAGTTACAGACGGAATAAAACTGATGATGTGGGGGTTTTTTAAAAAGATCGTGATCGCCGATAGGTTGGCTGTAATGGTCAATCATGTGTATAACTCTCCGTCTGATTATAACGGCATATCTCTTATAGTAGCTACTTATTTTTTTGCTTTTCAAATATATTGCGATTTTTCAGGATATTCTGATATCGCTATAGGAGCCGCCCAGGTTTTCGGTTTTGACCTGATGAATAATTTTAACCGCCCATATTTCTCGAAAAACATAGTTGAGTTCTGGAAACGATGGCACATATCGCTTTCGACCTGGTTCAGGGATTATTTCTATATACCGTTAGGCGGTAACAGGGTATCTAAATACAGGTGGGCGGTGAATATACTGGTAGTGTTTATCGTAAGCGGCCTGTGGCACGGGGCCAATTGGACTTTTGTGCTATGGGGAATGTTGCACGGGCTGTATTTTTTGGTATCCTCTAAGACCAAGGCGGCACGGGCTAAAATATCTAGTTTTTTTCGTTTAAACAGATACCCTCTGATCCGGAAATATTTGCAAGTCTTTATAACTTTTCATCTAGTCCTGTTTGCCTGGATATTTTTCAGGGCTAACTCTTTACCTGATGCTCTATATATAGTTGGGCATTTGTTCTCAAGCGATCCTTCTAAGATAAATAGCCTATGGGTGGGGTTGGATAGAACTGAATTCATTATCGCGATATCTTCTATACTTTTTATGGAATTTGTTCATATAATACAGCGGCACAGCGGGATCAGGCACCTTTTGGCCGAAAGACCCGCATGGCTCAGGTGGACGGTTTATTTTCTTTTGCTGATAAGTATCTTTTTGTTTGGAGAATTCGGTAAAAACGAATTTATTTATTTTCAGTTTTAATGAATGGTTTTATGCGTGAACTACCTGGCGAAAAAGATCTCGTTCGTTCATGTATTCAACCATTTTTCTGAGTGTTTGATTGATGTCTTCCGCTTTGTACTGTGCGTAAAGCTTTGCCAGTTTTGATTTTTGCTCTTCGGGAAAAAGAAAATCAATTTCGGTTCCGGATGTGAGGTATTCGGACAAGGTCTTCTGGTAAGAGTCTTCCTTCCATTTTAAAATATCGTATTCGAAGGCTTTCTTTTTTGATACGGCTAGATTTTCGAATCCTTTTGAAAAATCCACGAATCTGTTCTTTGTGTATTTAATTATCTCATTGAGCTGTGTTTTGCGGGCATTGTCATATTTATCATGTTCTTTCAATAAGATAGAAGTTGTTTCAAAAAGATATTGATCGAAAACTTCCCTGCATTCTAAGAGTATTTTGTAGGTGTACTTGTAATTTAGCTTTCCGAACCCGCCCTTGCAGATCAATTTGAAATTTTCAGGTTTTGAATAGTGGTCAACAAGATCTTTTTCAGAGTCAAACCATTCGTCGTGCGCGTCGGTCATGAAATTGTCAAAAAGTTCTTTTATCAGAGGAGGGGCCGACGAAGTATTATCAATGACGGATAAGATCAGATCCATTGGATTTATATGTTCGTTTTTTAAAAAGTGAAGCAATTCTTCGTAGTATTTATAGTTCCAGAGGAACTGTATGAGAAAATGAATAGGGCGAAAATAAAGGATATCATCTGTTGTCATCGAGTCGGTCTCGAGAACCATTTCTTCATGTTCGATCGAAACGATATCATCATATTTTCCGAATCCACCGTCGATAAGTCTGTATTTTGTTTTAATACCAAATTTTTTACGGTTTTCCCGGGTGTTTAACGTGCTCCCGCCTATCATCCTGAGGTTGTAACAGAAAATAGCCGGAGCGTTAAAATCGAATAGATCTTTGAGTCCGTCACGGTGGGATGCTTTAGTTTCTCCAGGTAGCGCAAGGATGAGTTCCGACGATGTTGAGATGTTCTTGCTTCTGAAGTAATCTTGTAGGTCCCTGAATTCGTCAAGGCTAAGATTAGTTCTTTTAATGTTTTTTGTGACCAGAGGATCTAATGATTGGAAAGATCCGAAAGTACTTGTTACACCGAAGATATCTTTCAGTATCTCCACCATTTTCATCATACGTTTGGTACCGCTTTTTGCCCAGGCTACGAATATGTTGCGGGGGTAGCCATGTTTGTTCATTGTGGTCCTGATGAATTTTGCGATTTCGACATCTCTTTCCAGTATTCCGAAATTCGCGTCACCCATCATAAGCATATCTGTGTTTTTGATCCTTTTTGCTATATATTCAATTTCCCGTGTTATCCTTTCCAGGGAAAATTGGTAGATCTTTTTTTGTGTGGATCTTCCCCAGGCGCAATATGTGCAGAGATAAGGGCATCCTCTATTCGTCTCGATCAGCGGATTCAGGTTGTCATCAAAGAACTCATCCATAATACCCTCAAGGTAGGGGGAGGGTATCTCGTTGATGTTTTCTATGAAGTCATTTTTGTCTGAGGTGACGGAGATGTTGTTGTTCCTGTCGTAAAATACACAATTTTGTACAGGCGAACTTTTCATATCTTTGATCGAGCCTGAGTCGAAAAATCTTTCCAGTATGTTTGTGAAACCTTTTTCACCCTGATCTATAACATGGAAGTCCAAGTCAGGACGGGTTTTTAAGTAAGAACTGTATTCATCGGGGGCGGATGGAAGGTCCGGCCCTCCAAAGACGGTAACAATGTCCTTGGATAATGATTTGACCCAGGAGGTTATCTTGCGGTTTATATCCAGATTCCATGTATAGTTACTCATGCCGATAATGTGGGGGGTTTGCTCTTTGATGGCATCAAGGAGGTCCTGTGGATACTTGAATAACTTTATATGAAGTTTTTCGCCGTATATCTTTTTGGCGTAAGCGGTTATATAGCCTATGTTGATGGGAAAAGTATGGGGTCCCTTGGCAGTATAGTTATGGACCAGGTCCGCAAGGTATATAACGCATTTCTTATTGTTCTTGGGAATTAACATAACCTTCACTCTAACAGAAAAACTCTATTTTATCAAGGAAAAATATAGCCGCATTTGGCATCTAGTGACCACTGATGACATCTAATGACCGAGGGAGAAACCTGTTGATAATATGCACTATCTTGATATAATATCACTGATGTACTATGAGTTATGTGTTGTTTAATCTATAAGGGGGAACATGGAGATCAAATCTAACGAGGTATACACTACTCAGGAAGTTCAGGAACTGCTGAAGGTAAGCTCCAGCACAACTATGCGCCTTATAAAGAAGGGCATTATCCGTACCGCGAAAGTGGGCAAACAGTACCGGGTATTGGGGAAGGAACTACTCAGGCTTGTTTCTCCTGAATTGGAGGACAAGGTCGGAAAAGTGTATAACAAGGGCCGTCATTGGCTCCATGAAGGTGTAGTCGAGGAAGATTCGGACTCAAACACACAAAACAGGAAGAGGTAGACATGGCAAAAATTCTTATTACCGGTGGTGCGGGATATATTGGAAATGTCATTAGCAGTGTGGCGTTGCAAAATGGTCATAATGTGAGGGCTATTGACCTTTTATGGTTTGAAAAAGACATTCCGATGGTTCACATGTCCAATCCGTCATATGAATTCACAAGGGGTGACATATGTGATGAAGATCTTGTAAATAAAATGTTGGAAGGCGTAGATTTTGTTATTCATACAGCCGCGATCGTTGGAGAACCTGCCACAAAAAAATTTCCGGACCTAACAAAAAAAATAAATCAGGATGCTTCTCTGAGTCTTATCAAAAAGGCCGGAGGAGCCGGGGTGAAGGGTCTTATCTTTTTATCTACCTGTTCCAATTACGGGATAGCAGATGGTATCGCGACCGAAGATACGACTTTGCAGCCGCTTTCACCTTATTCGGAAACAAAAGTAAATGTTGAGAAGTATTTGATGAATGAGGTTAAAGGTCTTGATTGGGTTATATGCAGGCTTTCTACCGTATACGGAGTTTCGCCAAGAATGAGATTTGATCTGACAGTAAACGATTTCACGATGAATGCCTATGTTAACAAGTATCTGGACGTTTTTATGCCTCGTTCATATCGTCCATATGTACACGTTTTTGATGTTGCCAGGGTATTGATGAATGTTATCGGAAGTTTTGAGCAAGTTAAAAACAATGTATTTAATGTTGGATTTGAGGGCGAAAATTATCAAAAAATACAGATAGCCGATATGGTTAAGAAATATATACCGGATATTAAGATAGATATTGTTGAAAAAGGTACGGACCTCAGGGATTATCAAGTAGATTTTTCAAAGCTGAAGAAGTATTTTGATCTGGAAAAGACCCATATCGTGGAAGATGGGGTCAAAGAAGTTGTGAATTTATTGGAGATGGGGCTTGTGGCCGATCCCCTGGATAGCAGTTATTATAATACTACCCCTGATATCGGAGACGGAGAACAAAATGCGACTAGAACTTGATGCTCCGAATGTCGGAGAATTGGAAAAGAAATGTGTATGCGGTACGATAGATTCCGGTTTTGTCTCCACATTTGGGCCGAATGTAACGAAATTCGAGGAAAAATTTGCCGAATATCTCGGTTCACAAAAGCTGTCTCCACCCAAAGTGGAACAGCGGCACTCCATGCGGCGCTTTATGAGCTAGGAATAGGTGAGGGGGACGAAGTGATCGTTCCCGCTCTGACTTTTGTGGCAACAGTAAATCCCGTTATGTATGTAGGCGCGCGTCCCGTTTTTGCGGATGTGAATATCAATACATGGAATATAGATCCCTCGGCGATAGAGAAAAATATCACTCCAAAGACAAGGGCGATAATTCCTGTTCATCTTTATGGGAATCCTTGTGAAATGGATAAGATAATGGAGATAGCAAAAAAGCATGGTCTTTTTGTTATAGAAGATGCTACAGAAAGCCTGGGCGCTCAGTACGCCGGAAGGTATACGGGGACTTATGGTGATTATGGTTGTTTTAGTTTTAACGGCAATAAGACTATTACGACAGGTGGAGGTGGGATGATAGTTGGAAACGATCCGGAAGGCATGGATCATCTGAAGTTTTTAGTAAATCAAGCGAGAGATGAGACCAGAGGGTACTTCCATCCGGAAGTGGGGTTTAACTACAGAATGACAAATTTGGAAGCCTCCATGGGTCTGGCACAGATGGAGCGTTTGGAAGAGTTGTCTAACAAAAAAGAACGTATACACGCGATATATCAAGAAGAACTTGCAGGCGAGAGCTGTATAGATCTGCAGCTGGAATATGAAGGGGGTGTAAGTTCCTGGTGGTTTAATTGTATTTATTTCACCGATGGAATGGATCTGGCGGATGTTATGAGACGCTTAAAAAATGAAGGTATTCCGACGCGACGGGTATTTATGCCTATAAACCAGTTTCCTCCGTATGAACGATGTGGATCCGGGGATCTCGAAAATTCTCAGAAAATTTACGAAAGAGGCTTGTGTCTGCCGAGTTCTACGTTGAACCGGGAGGAAGACATAGGGTTCGCGTGTAGGAAAATTAAAGAGCTAATAGCTATTGGCTGATGAGAGGTTGATATGTCTGAGAAAATAATATTAGTTGGCGGCGGTGGACATTGTAAAGTGGTGATAGACGCTATAAAAAAAGCCGGTATTTTTGAGGTAGAAGGGGTGCTTGATCCAGCGCAGACAGATGATATCCTCGGAGTGAAAATTTGTGGGAACGACAATAAGATGAAAGAATTATTTGAAAAAGGCATAAAGAACGCGTTTATCACTGTGGGTTCCACCGGTGATTGTTCCTTGAGAAAAAAGTTATACAAAAAAGCTAAAGATATTGGATTCGAGTTCCCTGTGATAATTCATCCTCGCGCGGAAATAGCGGACGATGTCGGGGGCGAGATTGGTTGCGGAACGTTTATCGCCGCGTCAGCAACAGTAAATCCGGGAACGAAAATAGGTGAGAATGTTATTGTCAATACTTCTGCTTCGGTTGATCATGATTGCGTTATAGGCGATTTTGCTCATATTGCTCCGGGTGCGGTGCTAAGCGGAGGAGTTGAAGTTGGTGAAGAAGCGCATATTGGAACAGGGGCCAACATTACCCAGTACGCGCGGATAGAGAAGGGCGAACTTGTTAAAGCCGGGAGTCTGGTTTTTAAGAGTAATACGCGAAAAAAAACGTATGTGTGGCCTATGCCTGCAAACGAAGAAAGTGAAAATAATGTCTTATGAAAAAGTTTTTATAATAGCCGAGGCCGGAGTTAATCATAACGGTAGTTTGGAGACCGCTAGAAAGATGATAGACGCGGCTTCTGAGGCCGGTGTGGACGCGGTGAAATTCCAAACGTTTCGTGCTGAGAACATAGCGAGCGCTAACGCTCCTAAAGCGTATTATCAGAAAAATACTACTTGCGAGGATGAATCACAGCTTGAAATGTTAAAAAAACTGGAATTGGACGAAGACGCACATAAAGACCTTAAGGTATATTGTGAGAAAAAAGATGTTATGTTCCTTTCAACTCCGTTCGATCTCGAAAGTGTGGATATGCTTGAAGATATGGGTCTAGCCCTGTTTAAAGTGCCTTCGGGCGAGATCACGAATCTGCCATACCTGAGAAAGATAGGGGCGTTAAGGAAGAAGATAATATTGTCCAGTGGGATGTCGAACCTTGATGAAATAGAAGACGCTATTATGGTGCTTGTTGCCGCGGGAACGCGGAAGGAAGACATTACGGTGTTGCAATGTAATACCGAGTATCCGACGCCGTATGAAGATGTGAATTTACGCGCGATGTCCACGATAAGAGAATCCTTTGGTGTTGATGTCGGATATTCCGACCATACTCTTGGAATAGATATCGTCTCTGCCGCGGTAGGCTTGGGCGCCAGCGTGATCGAGAAACATTTCACACTTGATCGTCAAATGGAAGGCCCTGATCACGCGGCTTCATTGGAACCTGAGCAGCTTAGGAGGATGGTAGAAGTAATAAGGAACACGGAACTAGCTATGGGTGATGGAATTAAAAAACCGTCATCTTCGGAATTTAAAAACATAACGGCAGTTCGGAAAAGTATAGTCGCGGCATGTCCGATCGCTGTCGATGAGGTTTTCACCGAAGATAATCTTACGGTTAAAAGACCGGCAACGGGTATAAGTCCCGTGGAGTGGGATAATGTTCTTGGAAAGTCCGCAAAGCGGGATTTTGGTCGAGATGAGGCGATTGAGCTATGAGAATAGTATTTGTCGGTACTGTTGAGTTCAGCCGTAGAATGTTAGAAAAATTGATATCCATGGAAGCTTTAATAGTGGGTGTCATAACAAAGAAGACGTCAGAGGCTAACGCTGATTTTTCGGATCTTTCCGGATTATGTGAAGACAAGGATATACCGTACAAGTATGTTACGGATATAAATTCACCGGATAGTGAGGAGTGGATAAAGGATAGAGAGCCCGATATTATTTTATGCTTAGGTTTTTCTCAAATATTGGAAGAAAAGATATTGAAAATCGCTCCTATGGGGGTGGTGGGGTATCACCCGGCAAAATTACCGCAAAATCGTGGCAGACATCCGATAATTTGGGCGCTGGTCCTGGGGCTTAAGAAGACGGCATCTACTTTCTTTTTTATGGATAAAGGTGCTGATAGCGGGGATATATTAAGCCAGGAGGAGATCGAGATCGATACCGAGGACGACGCGGGTACGCTCTACGAAAAGGTCGTGCAGACAGCCTTGAGTCAACTCAATGATATTTTGCCGCAATTGGAAGGGAAGACGTTTGATCTGATATCACAGAATGGCGTGGAAACGAATTATTGGAGAAAACGTAATATGGAAGACGGACGCGTTGATTTTAGGATGACCGCGAGGGCGGTTTGCAACCTGATTAGAGGACTGACCCGGCCATATGTGGGCGCTCATATCAGATATAATAACGCGGACATTAAGGTCTGGAAGGCAAAAGAAATAATAACAGACTTCGAGAATTGTGAATATGGCAAGGTTTTGGATGTAAGCGGCGGGCAAATACTAGTGAAGTGTATGGAGAACGCTGTTCTTTTTATGAAACATGAGTTTAACAAGTTACCCGAAACGGGGGATTATTTGATATGAAAAATGTTCTGGTATTGGCCGCTCATCCTGATGATGAGACTTTGGGGTGTGGAGGAACGTTGCTAAGGCACAAGGCGAATGGAGACCGTATCCACTGGCTTATCGCTACGGGTATGTCGAAAGAGGAGGGGTTCGCGTCGGCGGATATATCTCGAAGAGATAAAGAGATCGAGAAAGTAAGGGGACTGTATGCTTTTGATGGGGTCAGCAAACTAGATATTCCTACGACAAAAGTGGATGATGTCCCCATTAATGAGTTGGTGGAAAAGATCTCAAAGGTGTTTCGGGAAGTTGAACCGGAGATATTGTATTTGCCTTTCAGGGGAGATGTTCATAGTGATCATCGTATGCTTTTTGACGCGGCGTATAGTTGTACGAAAACATTCCGATATCCGTTCATAAAAAAGATCCTTATGATGGAAATAATAAGTGAAACGGAATTCGTTCCGGGATTCAAGGATGCGGTATTTATCCCGAATTATTTCGTGAACATAGGTAGTTTTCTTGAAAAAAAGATCGAGATAATGAAGACCTTTGAAAGTGAGCTGGGGGAACAACCTTTTCCGAGAAGTCTTGAGAACATTAGAGCGCTGGCGACGTTCAGAGGAGCAATGTCGGGTTGTGATCACGCGGAAAGTTTTATGATCTTGAAGGAGATATCGTGAGAAGGAAGATCTGTGTTTTTACGGGCACACGGGCTGAATACGGTCTTTTGAAGCCTTTAATGTCGGAAATAAAAGAGGATGAGGGGCTGGATCTGTTTGTAATAGTTTCCGCGATGCATTTGTCGGGAGAATTTGGTCTGACGTATCGAGACATAGTGGAGGATGGGTTCGAAATAAACGAGAAAGTGGATACAGGGCTTGATTCTGATACATCGATCGGGTTAAGCGCTTCAATGGGAAGAGGAATAGCGGGTATTAGTGAAGCTTATTCCAGGTTGGCTCCGGATGTTGTTGTAGTGTTGGGCGACAGGGTCGAGGCTTTTGCGGCCGCCGCGGCGGCAATGATGTCGAGGATCCCGATCGCTCATCTGCATGGAGGAGAATCAACTCGGGGGTTGATAGATGAGGCTATAAGACATTCCATTACAAAAATGAGTCATCTTCATTTTACTTCTGTAGAAGAATATCGAGGCAGAGTGATACAGATGGGAGAACAGCCCGATAAAGTATTCAACGTGGGTGCGATAGGCTTAGATAATATACGGGATATAAATCTGTTGTCAAAAGAAGAATTGGAAAAAGATCTGGGGATAAAGTTCGGGAAATATAATTTTCTGGTTACATTCCATCCTGTCACACTGGAAGAGGGCGAGTCCGGAAAACATTTTCGGGAATTATTGGATGCATTAGACCGGAATGCTCATATAAACGCTATCTTTACAAAAGCGAACGCTGACCATGAGGGCAGTGTTATCAACCGTATGATAGATGAGTATGTTTCTGAGAATAGCGATAGGTCCGTGGTATTTACTTCAATGGGACAGTTACGCTATTTGTCCGCAATGCGTGTGGTAGACGCCGTTGTTGGTAATTCTTCAAGCGGGATAATTGAGGCTCCCAGTTTTGGTGTAGGGACAATAAATATCGGGGATAGGCAGGGTGGACGGGTTAGTGCCGATAGTGTAATAGATTGCGCACCTCGTAAAAGTGACATTATTGCCGCCATTGAAAAACTTTACTCTGAAGATTTTCAGGCAAGTTTATCCGATGTTTTTAATCCATACGGTGATGGTGGTGTCGCTAAACGCGTGAAAGATGTTTTAAAGAGTTGTGATCTGGCAAATATATTGAAAAAAGTTTTCTATGACATATCAGGGCAGGTGAAAATATGAAAAATGTGAGGGTAGTGGCGAGATTGGATGTTAAGCCTCCTTATGTGATAAAAGGGGTCCATTTTGAAGGGTTGCGAAAAGTGGGCACCCCCGAAGGTCTTGCCGGTAAATATTATGAGCAGGGAGTGGATGAGGTCTTTTACATCGATTGTGTGGCAAGTCTTTATCAAAGAGAGATATTGTATGATTTTGTGGAAAAGACGGCTAAGAATATATTTGTTCCTTTTTGTGTAGGCGGAGGGGTTAAGAATGTCGATGATGTCGCCAGGCTTCTTCACAGTGGCGCGGATAAGGTTCTTATGAATACATATGCTATACAGACTCCGGGTCTTATTAAGGAGGCCGCTGAGATATTTGGAAGTCAATGCGTAGTGGTCTCGATAGAAGCCAAAAAGTGGGATGGATGGTGGGAATGTTATACCGATTGCGGCAGGATCAGAACCGGTAAAAATGCCGTGGAATGGGCAAAAGAAGCGGAAGACCTGGGGGCGGGTGAAATACTTGTTACTTCGGTTGACACAGAGGGAAGAAGGAAAGGGTTTGACGTTGAACTTACCCGGAAGATATCGGAAAATACAACGGTTCCTGTAGTCGCTTCAGGTGGAGCAGGTGATCTTTCTCATATTAAAAATGTTATCGAAGATGGTTACGCGGACGCGGTAAGTATCGCATCTCTTTTGCATTACGATGAATTTTCTGTAGGTCAAATTAAGGAATTTCTCGCTTCACAAGGAATAGGGGTTGTCATATGAGTCAGAAAATAGGTGTTGTCGACTATGGGTATGCCGGGAATGTTTTTAATATTAGAAAAACCATTGAGAATACCGATAAGACTGTAAGTACTATGATCATAAAAACACAGCAAGATGTTAAAAAAGCGGATAAGATCGTTTTGCCGGGCGTTGGATCCTATAAAGACGTGATGGAAAAGATCACCGATCTTAGTGCTATGCTCGAAGAGCAAATACAAAATAAACCTACACTTGGAATATGTTTGGGAATGCAGATACTTTCAGAAAAAGGATATGAATTCGGAGAGACTAAAGGGTTCAGTGTGATAGAAGTAGAGGTAAGAAAAATGCCGGTAAAAGGAAGAGTTCCTCATATAGGATGGGCGCGTATTGAGCCGATAAAGAATTCAAGGATATTAGCCGGTGTGACCTCTGATGATAGTTTTTATTTTATGCATTCGTATGAGCTGATAAACTACAAAGATGTTATCGCTTTGTCGGATTATTGTGAACACAAGTTCGTATGCGCGATTGAAAGAGATAATGTTTTCGGAGTGCAATTCCATCCCGAAAAGAGCAGGGATAGCGGGTTCAGGGTATTCAAGAATTTTATAAACGTATGATAAAGGAGTGGGGCATCATGGAGCGATGTAATGCTGTAAATAAAAAAGAAGAACAAAGTACAGGGATGTATGGACTCCCCACTGAGGTTAAATTCTGTAAAAAGTGTGTTATGTCCAATCAAAGGCCCTCTTCCTGTATTGAGTTTAAAAATAAACCGGGCGATAAGAAAAAAACCATTGCTTTTGATGAAGATGGTGTTTGTGACGCGTGCAGGTTCGCGGAAAAGAAAAAAAATATTAACTGGGAAGAAAGGGAGCAGCAGTTAAAAGAGGTTTTAGATCGGTTCCGCAGTAAGGACGGTAGTTACGATGTTGTGGTCCCGGGTAGCGGAGGTAAGGACAGTGTAGTTGCCTCATACGTTTTGAAATATAAATATGGCATGCATCCGTTGCTTGTTACCTGGCCTCCGCATAGTTATACTCATATGGGGAGAGTTAATTTTCAGGCATGGGTGAACGCGGGTTTTGATAATATCAGCTATATGCCGAACCAGAAAGCTCACAGGTTGGTTACGCGTTTGGCTTTTGAGAACCTTGTCCATCCTTTTCAGCCTTTTATTATCGGGCAAAAAAATCTAGCTCCAAAGATATCGGCTATGTATAACATTCCGTTCGTGGTTTACGGGGAGAATGAAGCTGAATATGGAAACCCTGTGGATGATAACGATAGCGCTACCAGAGACAGTTCTTTTTATACGCATGATGAGAATTTGGAAAATGTACGTCTTGGAGGTGTAAGTGCCGTAAAGCTAATGAAAGATCATGGTTTGACCAGAGCGGACTTGGATCCTTATCTTCCGGTTGCCTCCGATCTTCTCAGGAAGGTCGGCACTGAAGTCCATTATCTTGGATATTATATGAAGTGGGATCCGCAGGAAAGTTATTATTTTTCAGTTGAGAATACTGATTTTTATCCTAACTGCGAACGTACGGAAGGCAGCTACAGTAAATATAACAGTCTTGATGACAAAATAGATTGGTTCCATTTCTATACTTACTATATAAAATTCGGGATAGGAAGAGCTACTTATGACGCATCGCAGGAAGTCAGGAACGGTCATTTGACCAGAGACGAAGGAGTGCGTTTAGTGAAACGGTTCGACGGGGAATTCCCGCGCAAATACTTTAAAGACAATCTTGACTATATGGGCATAACAGAAGAAAAGTTTTACGAAATAATTGAAAAAGCACGACCGCCTCATTTGTGGGAGAAAATCAAAGGTGAGTGGCGGCTTAAACACCAGGTGGGGTGAGTATGAATTGGAAGAAACTTCTTGTAAAAGATGAACTGTCGGTGAAGGATATTCTTAAAAGAATGGATGCCGGCGGCGAAAAGATACTGTTTATAGTCGGAGAGCATGATAGGCTTAAGGGAGTTATTACTGACGGGGATATAAGACGTCATTTTCTGTCTCATGGAAGTTTGGACGAACAAGTCGGGAAGATCTATAATCCCGAACCTTTGTACGTTTTTAAGGGGTACGACAGGCAGGATGTAAAACAGCTAATGGCAAACGAAAAGATCGAAGTAGTGCCGGTAGTGGATCAGGATAAACATGTTATAGGTGCTTTGTCCTGGACGGATATTTTCGGCAAAGAGAATATTATGCTTGCCGGAACAGTTAACGTGCCTGTAGTAATAATGGCGGGAGGCAAAGGGAAAAGGTTGGATCCTTTTACAAAGATATTGCCGAAGCCGCTTATCCCTGTGGGAGAAAAGCCAATTATCGAAATAATAATGGATGAGTTTAATCAATATGGTGTAGAGGACTTTTATGTCACTCTGAACTACAAGGGCGAAATGATAAAGATCTATTTCGCTAACGCGGAGAAAGAGTATAACGTAAGGTATGTCAGAGAAGAAGAGTTTCTGGGAACGGCGGGAAGTCTTAAACTCTTGCCCGAGAATATAGGGGATACGTTTATAGTGTCTAACTGCGATATAATAGTGAATATTGACTATGGGGACCTGATAAAGTTCCATAAAGATAATGGCAATTGTCTGACGATAGTTGGATCAATACAACACCACAGGATCCCGTATGGTGTTATTGACTTTGAGAAGGAAGGAAAGCTTAAAAAAATAGAAGAAAAACCGGAACTTGATTTTACCGTAAATACGGGGGTTTATGTGCTGTCAAAGAAGGTTGTAGACGCTATCCCGGAAAATAAACATTTTGATATGACAGATCTTATTCAAGCTCTTATGGATGATAAGGAAAATATAGGAGTTTACCCGGTGTCACAAAAATCATACATCGATATAGGGCAGTGGGAGGAATATAAGAAACATATTGAAAATTTGGTGATCTAAACTATGCGAAAAGATAAAAAGATACTGGGAATAGTACCCGCAAGGGGTGGTAGCAAAGGTATTCCAGGTAAAAACATCAAGAATATCGCCGATAAGCCATTAATCTGGTGGACGATACAGGAAGCTAAAAAGTGTGGTCTATTGGATAGAACTATTGTGAGTACTGATGACGAGGAAATTTCCAACGTGGCGGTTAATTGTGGTGCCGAAGTTCCTTTTACGCGTCCCGCCGAAATTTCCGGGGATAACGCGACGTCAGTAGATCTGGTGCTTCATGCTGTTGAATACTTTCGTCAAAAAGGGGAAGAATTCGATCTGTTTGTTTTGTTACAACCGACTTCGCCGCTAAGAACAAGTGAGGATATAAGATGTGCTATAGATGTTCTCTTTGATAGGGAGGCTGAGATGGTAGTCTCGGTTACGCGGTCTTCATCTCATGCGTTATGGACAAATGAGCTGCCTGAAAACGGATGTATGAAAGATTTTTTACCAAAGCGGGTCGTTAATAAACCGCGGCAGGAAATGCCGGTGGTTTTTCATCCGAACGGAGCGATTTTCGCGGGGGTTATCGATCGATTGGAAAATAACAGACAATTTTATGGAGACAGAACATTTGCCTACATAATGCCTAAGGAAAGATCCGTTGATATCGATGATATGCTGGACTTTGAGTTGGCGGAAGTTCTGCTTAATAGATCTATCAGGAAAGATCATAAGATTAGCGAGGAGCGTTAACACAATGATCATTGTGGATGATATAAGTTTTGTTAAGCGGAATATCGACGAGATCAAAAAGATCGTGGCTTATGAGGGTGGTCCGGTAGTTCCACTGTCGGACCCGGTGCTTCTGTTGTTAAGGTCGAAAGGTATAGAGTGTATGGATTATCATGATCTTGAGTCTGCCGGGATGTATGAAGACGTCTATGCTACCGCGCGGGATTGGGGTTTGCGGTGGTATAAGCCCGAAGGGACAGATCTATCCGAGTTCGGGACATATTCTCCGGGAGCTCTTCTTGAATGGTCCATGATATTTTTCTTTTCTCATGTCCTTAAGGTGTATCTTGTTCTATCTGAATTGATCAAAAGAGGTGACGCGAGAAAAATAGTATGTATAGCCGCCAACGATTTTGATCTAAAAAAGTGTTCGATCAAATTGCAGAACATTGACGCGGGACTTCTAGGGCATATTGTACGTGAGGTTAGCGGAGAGGCGCAACAACCGGTCGAGTTTAAGCTTGTAAAATTACCGTATCCTAATGAACTTGAAGAACGGAAATTTCATTTTGTTAGATCGGCGGGAAACTATGTAAATCTTCTCGTATCGGGAGTTTGTTCGTTTTTTGAAAGGTTTTTTCGTGAAAACAGAAAAATACTCTTCTTAGAAGGAGCGCATCATTTTTTTGAGATAATGAAGTCCCCTTCGTTGAAAAAGATCAAAAAAGTTCATTTTGAAAAGAACGTTGGATTATCGTTGTTCCCGAAGATGTACTCAAATGGAATAAGGATAGTTACACACGATAACAGAAAACCAAAAACACCTGAAAAAGGAAACTGTTTTAGCCCGGATAAAATTGACAACGTGCTTTCCGGGTTTTTTATGTACAGGGGCAAAGATATCTTTTCTTTGGTATCGCCCCGGCTAAAGTTTATGTTCGAGGATTATTTTCCCAATGTTGTTTTTTCGGATATTATCGCTGTTGAAAAGATGTTAAAGGCCGAGTCTCCCGACTTGATCGTGACGGAGAATGATACAACATATTTTGAGAAGATGCTGACAGTTATAGCGAAGAGGTTGTCTATCCGAACTGCCGTTGTTCAGCATGGCGCGACGTTATGCGAGGATGCCTGTGATAATAAGGGGATCATGGTCCATGACTTTTATCCTTTGACCGCGGACATGTTTTTCGCTTTTGGTAAGACTACCAAAGATTGGTTTACGAAGATGAAAGTCGATCCCGGAAGGGTAATAGTGACGGGAGGCGCGAGGTTCGACGAATATTACAGGGATAAAGTTTTAGTAAAGGATAAGCGTAATAAGGCCAGGAAGGTAGCGTTGATATTGCTTAGTGATATGTGGCTGAAAGAAGGAGTCGTTACTCATTATGCCGGGATGACCATATTTCATAAGCATATACAGGAGTTCATGAAACTGGCAGAGAAAAATCCGGATATAGATTTTATAATAAGACCGCATGACAATACTCATTTGTGGAGTGAAGTGTTCAGAAAAGAACTTGGCGTGCTTAATAACATTACGATCTCGCGTGAGAGTGGGCTTAAAGATCTTTTTTCGCGGGTGGATATTGTGATCGGATATTGGTCAACCGCGCTTTTTGAGGCGTTGATCTATGATATTCCGGTCATAAGTCTGGATACGGGAGAATACTATAATCTGTTACCTTTATGGCGGTACGAGCTTTCTGAAAGGGTCGGGTCTTTCGAGGAATTGGAAAGCGCGCTACGGAAATTTATCCATAACAGAGTTGAAAGAGAGCTGTTTATAAAGGAAACATCCGAAAAATTGCACCTATTCAATTATGACAATGATGGCAGAGCGGCACAGAGGATAGCGGATGGACTTGGAGAAGTTATCTCGAAACCGAAACCATTGAAGAGGTGCGCGTTATGAGCGAACGTAAGAAAAATATAATTAAGGATGTGACTGCCTATGGAGTGGGTAGGTACATTGCTCAGTTCGTCGGTTTTTTTATAGCTGTTTTAATGAGAAATTTTCTCGGCCCGCTGCAAATGGGTATGTGGAGTTTGGTTAAGGTGGTTTTGAGTTATGCCATCTATAGCGAGGTAGGAATAACGCAGGCGGTATATTATAAGATCCCGCTTCATAACGGAAAAGGTGAACGCGACGAAGCGGAAAACATACAGAACGTGGTTTTTGCTTTTATGATACTCGCGAGTGTGCTTGCCAGTATTTTGATACTCGCGGCAGCTATCATTTTGAAGGACAAAATGCCGAGGGAGCTGTTTGTGGGGTTTCTGGTCTTTCCGGCGTTCTTTCTCGCGCAAAGGGTATATTCTTACCATGTAATGCTGTTGCGAGCGAACAAAAAGTTTTTTGTCTTAAGTAAAACGTATATATTCGATAGCCTGTTCAACGTTTTGCTCGTCCTTGTGGTAGTAGGCAAGTTCAGGTTGTATGGTCTGTACGCCGTAAGTGTTTTATTGCCGGTGCTTGATATCTGTTACATAAGGCGTAACGTGAAATATAAGATCAAATGGAAGATCATGTGGGACAAGATCGGCGAGTACATAAAATTCGGGTTTCCCGTATTCGTGTCGGGCATATCAATGTTGATGCTGTATAGCGTCGACAGGATCATGATAGCGAAAATGATAGGGTTGGTTCCGTTAGGTTATTATTCTATCGCTGTCATGACCAGAACGTATACCGCGGAACTTTCTGGAAGTTTCGCGGCGGTTCTGTCTCCTTATTTTATCGAAGACTATGGAAAAACGGGGGACATTTCAAAGACAGGAAAGGCGATAACGACGTATACGGAGATCATCTCATGTGCTATGGCTATTATCCTCGGGCTTACATATTTGTCATTCCCCGTTTTTGTGCATTACGCTATGCCTAAGTTCTATCCCGGTGTTCCAGCTATGAAATTAATGCTTGTATGTACGTTTTTTGTGGTTATCGCGATGCAATTGAGGAATCTGTTGATAATGAAGGATAAGCAGACTACGTTGATGAAAATATCACTTTTTGCCATTGTGTTGAATGTTTGTGTTAACTATGCCGCTATAAGGTCCGGTTTCGGGATCGCGGGGGTCGCTGGAGCCAGTGTCATATCGGCATTTTCACTGTTTATACTTGTTGCCGCGAGCGCGATACATCATATCAAAGATGTAAAGCTCATGCCGTTTTTAACATATATAGCTATGCTGTTTATGTATTTTGTGTTGAGCATTTACGCTATTGAGAACATAGTATCTTTGGAAAATCTTATTTATGGGGCTCTGGCTAAGATATTATTGTTTTTGACGGTAGCGATCGGTGCTGTTTATTATGTGAACAAGAGGACAGGTGTTATTAATATTGTGCTGGAAGCCATAAGGAAGAAAAAATGACGGATGATCTACATTTTTTTAAAGATATACATATATCGAGGACTCAAAAAGGCGCGAGGTTCCTGAATATATTCGCAGACTTTCGTCGGGCGGCAAAAAATAACAGGGTACTGTTCTTTTTGTTTTTAAGCGCGACTGTTTTTACGTCAATAAGTACAGCGAAATTTCTGGGGGCTCTTTTGGGGACGGTGTTCTCTTTTTCTGATCAGATCATGATCTTTGAAGTTGTTTTGATGCTATTTTGCCTGGCCTGTTTAAAGGGGGCTGTAAAGATATCATCCAGGTTCAGGTGCAGGATGGATGTGAGCATAAGGGACAGTTGGTTTTTTCTGTTCGCGTTTAACGTGTATTTTGTTACTTTTTTGCCATTTTTTACGAATGCTCCTGTTCTAGGGTTTCTTGTTTCAAGCTTAGCTGTTGCTGGTACGTTTTCTGTGCTTTATGTCTTTTACGTTAAGAAAATAGCCGTCAAAAAACAACCGGATCTCGAAATACCCGGTACTGTCAAAGCGGATGATCCGGTGGACTTTATGGTTTCGGGATCGCATACGCGTGAAAAGGTACAGATAAACGGAGATACTCGAGACGCGTTCCTGATGGATATAGACGGAAAAATTAAAATGGAACTCCCCCCTGATGCAAAAAAAATAAAATTCGCGATTGGCGTAAGAGAATCGATAAAAAAACCAGCGTATAATGCTGTTATCATAAAGGTGTCAGAGCTGAACGTGGATGGTGAGGAAAATCTTATATATTCGAAATATTTGGAGACGTCACCCGATAATAATACGCGTTCATGGTCAGAAGTGTCTGCCGATCTTGTTGGGCAGGATCCGTCGAGATCGCGACATATCGTGGTGAAAGTGGAAGCTTCCGGCAATGGGGCTCCTCTGGACGGGGATGAGCGAAGATATTGTTTTTCCGGACCGCGTCTTTCGGGGAAAAGTAAACCCAGAAAGGTAATTCTTATTGTGGCTGACGCGGTGAGGTCGGATCATGTCGGGTGCTACGGATATGGTCGTCCGATAACACCGAATATCGATAGTTTGGCGAAGGACGGTGTCAGTTTTGATACGGCTTTTACTCAAGGGCAATTGACGCTTCCTTCATTCATGTCGATGTTGACGGGAATGTATCCGACATCGCACCACGTGTATCATAGTCAGCACTACAGTATGCTGGGTGAGGCCACCGCGACATTGCCGGAAATATTGCGCAAAAACGGATTTGTGACCAGAAGCTATTTTACTCATAGAAGGTTGATGTCTCATTTTGGTTTCGCGAAAGGATTCGATTCGCATCTTTTCAGGCAGTATGATAAAGAGTGGAATATCGCTACCGCGGATGATGTAACAAATAAAGCTCTTGATATGTTGGAATTCCACAAAGATGATGATCTTTTCCAGATGATACACTTCTTTGATACGCATCAGCCTTGTGACCCGCCGGCACCTTTTTCTGAGGTTTTCGACAAAACATATGGCAGGAAGATCATTAAAGACGTTCGGCATGAGTTGATGAAGGGTAAGAAAACAGGATTTGATGAAGCGGACCTTAATAACTTGATCGCGAGATATGATACTGAGATATCCCGCGTGGATATGAAAATAGGTATATTAATGGATCGCTTGAAGAGGGAAGGGCATTATGAGGACGCGATGATCATAGTTACAGCCGATCATGGTATGTTGTTGAACGATCAAGGGAGTTTGACGGATATGACCCTGTTCGACGAGATCGTGAAGGTACCTTTCATTGTTAAATTTCCTGAATCTGCCGAGGTGTCCAAAGGTGTCCCTGTTGAGGACAGTGTTATCGAGGCGAACATAGATATAATGCCTACGGTACTTGATGTATGTGGCATAGATGTGCCCCCAACCGTTCAGGGTAAAAGTGTTTTTCCTTTAGCGAAGGGGGAGGGATCAATGAAGGAGTATGCTATTTCGGAATCATTATTTGATGATATTTATTCGGTATCGCTGAGGGATCAGCGATACCGGTACACTTTTAAGACAGAATTCGACATATTGAAGTTCAATAACTATAGGGAGTCGCGTACGGAGGAACATGTTTTTAAAGCAGACGCGAGGATGCCAGAGTCGGATGTGGACCAAAACGAAAAAGCTACTTTTGTAAATAAGTACAAAACTGTGGTAGAACAGCATATAAAACAGAGTTTGGATATGAACAACAATAGTAAATGGAGGAAAGATGGATTTTAAGATCATAGTGACATTGGGACCCGCTATATTGAATGAAGAAAAACTCGCGGAGATAGCGCAGCATGGTTCTTGTCTGTTTAGGCTCAACGGAGCTCATACGGACCCGGAAAATGTAGATAAAGTAGTCGAACTTGTCAGGGGAGTTCTGCCTGAAGCGAAATTCATGCTTGATCTGCCAGGTAATAAGGTCAGACTGAGTGGTTTGAGTGAGCCGTTGAGATTGGTCAAGGATGAGTATATCGATATCCATGAGTATCAGCTAAACTTTCCGGAATTCTATCGCTATATTAAACCGGGCGAGATCGTTCTTGCTCATGATTCTATTTATCGACTGGAAGTCGTGGAAGTAAAAGGTAAGACCATCAGATTTCTTTCGCATTCTGACGGCATACTTTTAAGTCGAAAGGGTTTACATGTAAAAGGTGTGAGTGATAGTCTGCCGTTTTTGTTCGATAGGGACCTGGCATTGATCAAGAGCGCATGTGAATGTAAGCTGGACTATTTAGCGCTTTCTTTTGTTCGGAACGCCGATGATATTCGTTTTGCCAAGGAGATGGTGAGCAAATATAACGCGGACGAGTGTGAACTCATCTCTAAAGTTGAAACATCCGCCGCTGTTGAAAATCTTGACGAAATTTTAACGGAGATAAACGCAATTTTGATAGATCGAGGCGATCTATCAGCTGACATAGGGATACATAATCTTGCGTGTCATCAGGAAAATATAATAAGCGCTGCCAAAAAAGCGGGAAAAAAGATATATCTGGCGACACAATTCCTTAAAAATATGGAAAAACATCCGCTGCCGTTGATCGCTGAAACGTTGGACTTGCATAAGACACTGAAAGCGGGGATTAGCGGAATACAACTGTCCGAAGAAACAGCTGTGGGAGCGTATCCCGTCCAATGTGTCGAATATGTGTTTAAAACCCTTGAAGGGATCCGTAACGAGGTTATTCCGGCCGGAGATAAGATATGAGATCCGTTAAAGAGCTGAGAGCTAAATGTCAGGCGGGCAAGGAAGGATCAGATACGTGGTACGGCCGTTGTTTTGCCAGAAAAATATCGATCTATTTTACGATCGCTTTTATCAAGCTGGGTATAAGAGCTAATGTTGTAACCGGGATGTTCCTGCTAAGTGGTATTGTTGCCGCGTGTCTTTTTGCCATTGGCACAAAAGAGAGTATTTTAGCAGGCGCTCTGATGCTACAATTATGGTATATACTGGATCATTCTGACGGCGAGGTAGCCAGAAATAATAATGAAACATCTTTAACCGGGATTTACTATGATTATATTATTCATTACATTGTTCATCCCATGGTATTTTTTGGAATCGGATTTGGTGTTTCTAGAGCAATAGGGAATGTGAACTATTTATTCCTTGGAGTTGCCGGAGCTTTCGCGATAATGCTTTTAAGTCTCGTTTCAGATCTTAAGGATATGGTTTTGTTTAGAGCTCACATAGCTTATTCCGGAGACGAGGGGGTCAAGGGCAGTGGTAAGGGCGAAAGGTCCTTTGGCAGAAAGATCTTTTCGGGTGGTCATCTGTTGTGTACCTTTCCGGTAATTATGAATCTGATAACTATTGCCGCTATTGTTGATTTTGTTTTCAATAAATACGTGATGTTGTATGTTTTAGCGTCTTACGCTGTTTTGATAAATATTGTTTGGATAATGAAGGTTATAGTTTTTATACTGGGAAAAAAAATGGATCACGAAGGATGATCCTTAGAAAAGGAGTTGATGTGAAGGCCATAATTATAGCGGCAGGTAGAGGCAAAAGGATGAAGCGTTTGACGGATGATATCCCGAAATGTCTTCTGGATTTTAATGGCAGGAAGTTGTTGGATATTCAACTTGCCGCGTTGAGGCATAACGGGATAGAGGACATATCCATAGTAGTGGGGTATAAGAAAGAAAAGATCAAATATCCGGAATTGAAATATTATGTAAATGACAGGTATGAACACAATAATATTCTACATTCGTTATTATACGCGGAAAATGAGATGAATGACGGGTTTATAGCGAGTTATTCGGATATTATCTACGATAAAACCGTTATTAGAAAGCTATGTGAAAGTAAAGCTGATATATCGATCGTAGTTGATACCGATTGGAGGGGGTATTACGATGGAAGGGTTGGCCACCCTGTAGAAGAGGCCGAAAACGTTGTTTTTGATCCTGAAGGCCGGGTTCTTAACATAGGTAAGATATTGCCTGACAAGGATGCCGCGCATGGTGAATTTTTAGGCATATTTAAATGCACAAAAAAAGGTGCCCTTATATTTAAGGAGCATTTTAACAGCTTAAAGGAAAAATTTGCTGGTAAAACTTTTCAAAGGGCAAAGGTGTTCGAAGAAGCGTATGTGACGGATATGGTACAGGATCTGGTCGATTCCGGGATACCTGTACATTGTGTTAAGATCGAAGGCGGCTGGAAGGAAATTGATACCATCGATGATTATGAAAAAGCGGTAATTGATCTTTCAAAGGAAGAACAAAAGGCGCAGTTCGCATGATAACGAAGTTAAGCTTCATACTGATTATTGTCTCGGGCCTGATCCATCCTTTATGGAATATGCTTTTAAAAAGAAGCCGGGATAAGGTGATATTTTATTTGAATATACACCTCATTTTTACGGTACTGTTCAGCTTTGTTCTGTTCAAGTACCCGGTAAAGGATATAACGCTTTTAGGTTGGGGGTTTGTGCTTTTGTCGGCTTTTGCGCACTTTTTTTATCAGATGTTCTTGTGCCGTACGTATGAACTGGGGGATATGTCCTTGACGTATCCTATTGTGAGATCTTCTCCGGTATTTGTTCTTTTAATGGGGGTAATGTTTTTAAGAGAAATGCCTTCGAAGACGGCTCTTTTAGGAGTTTGTATTGTTGTTCTCGGGGTTCATGTTATAAATCAGAAACAGTTATCCCTAGTTGGGCTTTTGTCGAGATGGGGCCATATGGATAAAAAGGTAATAGCGGTCGCGTGCCTGACAGCTATCGCGTCCGCGTGTTATTCGATAATTGATAAGAGGGGTGTTTTATTGATAGATCCCGTACTGTTCTTTTATCTCTTTTTTTCTGTTAGCGGTTTTATGTTTTTGGGATATTTATTGACTCTTAAGGATCGAAGGAAAAAGTATTTTGAGATACTGCGAAAGGATAAGTTTAAGATCGTTCTGGCGGCTATTTTAGAGTTTTCGTCATATGTTTTAATACTGTACGCGTTCCGCATTTCAAAAGTCGCGTATGTAGTCGCGCTTCGGCAGATAAGTGTAGTGTTCGGGGTTTTATATGGCAGTTTGTTCTTAAAGGAGAACTATGGTAGGGTAAGATTTGCGGGTGCGGTAACAATATTTATCGGAATATTTTTAATAACCGCGTTTGGATGATTGGATAAAATAAAAGGGAGGAACTATCGATGAGTAAGAAAAATGAAGAAAATTTGGTTTTATATCCGGGGATGGCAGGGCTTACGAGGGATATGATAGATCGCATGAAAGCGGATGGGTCGGAGCTGCTCTCAGTTGATATTATGTTGACCCAAAAATGCAATTTTAAGTGTATTTATTGTTATGCCGAAGCCGGTCCGCAAAGGGTTCATCAACTTACCATGACCGAGGCAAAGAGTATAGTTAACGATGCTGTGGATATGGGCGTGAAGATACTGAACATGCAGGGAGGTGAACCCTTGATATGGCATCCCGACGATTGGGAAGGAAAGGGTGGCGAAGCTTTTTTTCATATAGTTGAGTATATAAGAGATCTGTACGCGGAAAGAAAACTTCCGCTTGACCTGGTTAGCTTTACTGATGTCGCGATCATCACCGAAGAGAAAGCCAAACGGCTCGTTAAATTGGGTGTGGCTTTGTGTTGCAAACTCGATTCGATCGAGGAGGAAGTACAGGATAAATTGTTGGGGGTTCCTGGTGGCGCTAAAAAAATGAGGGATGGGTATCAACATTTGATAAACGCGGGGTATGGCCGGGACGATATGCCGGCGATCTCAACGAATACGGTCGTTACTACTTTGAATTATGATGGAGTTCCCGAGGTTTTCAGATGGTCCAGAAATCATAATTTTCGACCGTTCATAATTCCGGTACATGTTCACGGAACGGCCCAGGAGAACGCTTCTATGATGTTGTGTGGTAAACCGTCAGGTGGTACTCTGGATGCCGGGGACATTAAAAAACTATTTGAAAATCTTGCCGAGATAGACGGAAAAGAATTTGATATTCATTGGAAGGCGGAAACCCCGTGGGTAGAGAACAAGGCATGTTCCAGGCATTTAGGAGGTGTTCACGTAAGGGCGGACGGGAAAGTAATACCATGTTCGGAAGCTCCGGACCAGTGGGCGCTTGGAGATATCAGAAAGGAATCTTTCAAGGATATAGTGATGTCGGAGAAGGTGAAAAAATTCAGAAATATTTATTCGGAATTACATGATCATTCGAAATGTTCTCCTGTAAATTGTCCGGCAGCAAAAGAAGGAAGATGTTATGGTTGTCGAACTCGGGCGTATGATGATTCAGGATTTGATGCTGATGGTAATTTTGACGTTGCACGGTTAGATCCGGAAGCGTTTTTCGCCGGAGATCCGGCATGTTGGAGGGAAGCCTAACGGGTAGCAGGTTTTAGGTGAAAGGTTTATGGGGCGCGGAATAAAGAACCCGGAGTACTCTCCGGCTTCTTCTAACGTAGGAGCGGCCTCTGGCCGCGAAGGATTTTGTTCATATCAATTATTCATAGATGCAGGGATGACATAGGTTGCGGAATATGATATCACACAAAAAAAATGAGGTAAAAAATGAAAAAAAGAGCAAAATTACGAAGTTTTATAGAAAAAGGTGAACTCTTCAAGATAGTGGGAGCTCATAACGGTTTAACGGCCAAGTTGGTGGCCGAAGCCGGGTTTGACGGGGTTTGGGCATCAGGTTTTGAGATATCAAGCTCACATGCGGTTCCGGACGCTAATATTCTCACTATGACGGATTATTTGAACGCCTCCGCTGAAATGGCATCGACGGTATCGATCCCCGTGATCTCGGATTGTGATACCGGTTACGGGAACTCGAATAATGTCATACATATGGTCCAGAAATATGAGGCTGCCGGTATCGCGGCTGTCTGTATTGAGGATAAAAAATTCCCGAAAGTAAATAGTTTTATCCCCGGACGCCAGGAACTGGCGCCAATAGCGGAATTTGTCGGGAAAATAATGGCGGCTAAGAACGCGCGGGTTACAAAAGATTTTATGGTTTTTGCCAGGGTGGAAGCTTTGATCGCCGGATGGGGGATGGATGAGGCTTTAAGGAGAGCGGAAGCGTATGTGGATGCCGGTGCCGACGGGATATTTATCCATTCGAAGTCGAAAACTTCGGATGAAATAACCGCTTTTTGTGAGGTATGGAACAAAAGAGCGCCGATCCTGATCTGTCCTACGACGTATCCGATCAGTGAGGATGAGATGAAAAATCTGGGCGTAAGTATTGTCATTTACGCGAATCATGGGCTCCGGGCGGCGATAAAACATATGGGTGAAATTTTACGACACATTAAGGAGAACGGTCTTAGCGGCGTCGATTCCAAAATTGTTTCTATGGCGGAAGTCTTCCGCCTTCAGGGCATGCATGTCATGAAACAACAGGAAAAGAAATACCTGAAGACGGAGGGAGGATCCGTTAAGGCAATAATACCCGCTGCCGGGGCTAAGATGGACAGCTCTTTTAAAGAGATACTGGAGGATAGGCCTGTAGGAATGCTTGATATAAACGGAAAATTATTATTTCAGAGGAATATTGAAACGTTAAATTCCGCGGGGGTGCAGGATATCAATATAATTGTCGGGTATGGCGGGGATAAGGTCTCTCTTGAAGGTGTTAATATTATTAAAAATGAGGATTTTCAGAAAAAAGGAATTATGCAGTCCATCATCAAAGGTATGGATTCCATATCCGATAAAAATGTGATACTATACTCCGATATTATTCTGGACCAGGGTCTTTTAGAAAGACTCCTTAAAAAGGAAGGAGATATAATTCTTGTTGTGGATAGCACTTACAGAAAGACGCAATCCCGGAACAAAGAACTTGAACTGGTCATGGCTGAGTATTCTTCACATGACAACCGTCGTACTATTGATGTGAACAGAAAGAACTTAGTGCGGAAAACCGGGAAAAACCTTTCTGAAGAAGACGCAAATTTTGAGTTTATCGGCACGGCTCTTTTATCAAAAAAGGGCATGGAACTTTTGGTTAAAGAATATGAAAACGCGAAATTTCCCGAGCCGCTTTCTTTTACGGATCTTATCCAGCACTTAGTAGGTGCCGGACATGAAGTTCTTGCTTATGAAGTGACTAGCGGATGGATGGAGATACATAATTTTTCTGACTATAAAAAAGCATGTTCAATATTTTGCGGGGGGAAATGATACAGGCAGGAAATCTAATAAGTGAGTTTGATAAATACGGATTTGGGCCATATATCGAGGTTCCTTGCAGTATCCTGGGACCGATAATCGCGAATCTTATTAATAAAAGACCCGAAGAGCTGATAAATCCGACTAATGAAGCGATCGCGATGGGTATAGCCAGTGGATCTTTTATGGCTACGGGTAAAATTCCGGTTGTACTTATGCAAAATTCAGGTTTGTGTAACGCGTTGAACTCTATCACTTCTTTGAATCAAATATACGATATTCCCATTCTGATGATGATCTCGTGGAGGGGAGAACCCGGAGCGAAAGACGCGCCTGAACATCTTGTTGTCGGAGAGCGGATGAAACAACTGCTCGAAGTGTTTGATATCCCATATGTTGTTTTGTCTGAAGACCGATTGAAGGAAGACATTGTTCGGTTAGCTGAAATAGTTGAGGAACAAAAGCGTCCAGTGGCGTTGATCATACGGCACGGGCTTTTTGAAAAAGAAGACATAGTTCTTCCGGATAGCCCGCATACCATGTATAGGGATGAGGCCATCAATATTATTATTGACGCCGGGATCGGAAAATCCTTTTTTGTTACGACCAACGGGTTTATAAGTAGAGAGGCTTTTAATGACCTTACCGGTAAGGGAGAGGAAGATAAAAACCCCCTTTTTTATATGTTAGGATCAATGGGGCACGCTCTGCCCGTGGGGATGGGATTAGCCAGAGGTATAAACGCGGATAAAAAGATCATCGTTTTAGACGGAGACGGGGGATGTCTTATGCATTCGGGAGCTATGGCTTCGGTTAATGATGGGAACTGCAAAAATCTCGTTCATATTGTTTTAGATAATTCCGTTTACGGGTCTACGGGGGGGCAACCCACCATTTCGGGGAAAATAGATTTTAAAAAGATCGCTTCAGGGTGTGGATATAAGAACGTATTTCGATTTAATGATCCTGAGAAAATGAAAGGCGAACTTCCGAGGATACTTGACGAAGATGGCCCGACATTCGTACACGTACGTGTAAATAGTGTTTCACGTGAAGCCGGACCGAGGATATCCACAAAATATTCGTGTAAAGACATCAAAGAAAGATTTATGGAAAAATTAAAGTAATATGAAGTACCGTCATAAACTGGTATCCATAGTTATTGCGTTGGTAATATCGGTATCCGTTACCGAAGTCGGGCTGAGGATGCTTCGGTTAGTTCCGCATGAAGGATATCCTGACGGTATGTATCAAAAAGACGAGCTGCTGGGATATAGCTTGACGCCTAATTTTGAGGGGAAGTTGATAAAACATGAATTCGCAACGAAGTTCCGGACAAATTCGATCGGGATGAACGATGTAGAATACGGGCAAAAAAATGAAGATGATTATAGGGTATTAGCTTTGGGAGCGTCTTTTGCCTGGGGAGCATACGGGGCCGGGTTGAACGAGACATTTTTAAAAAAACTGGAGCAGAAACTTAATACGGAACATAACAATACGAATTATCAGGTCATGAACGCGGGTGTGCCGGGGTACGCGCTCGATAGGCAGTTGTTATGGTTAAAGAACAGGGGTCTGGCATTCAAACCGGATATGCTTTTGGTCACGGTTTACGCGGGAAATGTTTTTCACGAGGCGGCTATTAAACGTGCGGTAACGGTTGACGAAAGGGGACAACTGGTTTCACAAAAACATATCATCAAAGGTGGTTTTGCCTTTTTTGTAAAGATAAGAGATTTTTTCATTAAACATTCTCATTTCTACAGAATGGCAGAAAATAAATGCGCTAATCTTTTGAGTAGATTTGTTGAGAGAGAGTTTCTTGGGAAAATGCAGAATTGGGATAAAGGTAAGAATAACGTATTTATGATCCGTTCCTCGGATATGGTGACGGGAGAGATAAATACGGCATTAGATATGCTGGGAGAGATAAATGACATCGCTAAAGAAAATAAGTTACCGATCTTTGTAGTGATAATACCATCTAAATATCAGGTGGATGATTACTTTAAAGAGCTTTTCATTAAAGACAACGGCATGTTTGCGGGAACTTACGACATGGAAAAACCGCAAAAAATACTAGCGAAATGGGGTAAAGAGAACGGAGTTGAGATAATCGATCCGATCAGGGAATTCAGAGACAAAAATCAGGGAGGGGGGCTTTATTGGAGAATAAATCCCCATTTGAATAAAAGGGGAAATGAGATCCTTTCCGGAACGATCTTTGGGTCGATATAAAAAACAATATTGTAAAACGTTTGTAGTAATGCCGATCATAGGAGGGAAAAGTGAAACTGATCATTCAGATTCCATGTTATAACGAGGAAGAAACGCTATCGGTAACATTAAAGGATCTGCCTAAGCACATAGAGGGGATCGATGTTATAGAAACATTGATCATCGATGATGGCAGTTCTGACGGTACGGTGAAGAAAGCAGGGGACTTGGGAGTTGATCATATTCTCAAATTGCCGGGGCATAGAGGATTGGCGGAGGCTTTTAGACGCGGGCTTGAAAGATGCCTGGAATTGCAGTCAGATATTATCGTCAATACTGACGGTGACAATCAGTACAATGGTGGGGATATTAAGAAACTGGTGGAGCCCATACTATCAAAAAAAGCGGATATTGTAATTGGTTGCCGGGAAATGTCAGCTATCAAACATTTTTCTGTGATAAAAAAAATACTTCAGAAAGTAGGTAGCTATATCGTGCGCAAGATATCCAATACCAATATTCCCGATACTACCAGCGGGTTCAGAGCATATTCGCGGGAAGCAGCTTTGCGGATAAATGTTTTTTCAAATTATACATACACCCTTGAAACACTAATTCAGGCCGGAAGAAAAGAGATCCCCGTAACTCATGTTGATATTTCGACTAATGAAAAACTAAGGGAATCCAGATTGATGAAAAGCATGTTCGGTTATGTTACCAGATCCGTATCGACGATATCGCGTATATATTTAATGTACGAACCAATGAAAAGTTTTTTCTGGTTGGGGATGGTTCCCATATCGTTAAGCATTATACTGATAGTGAGGTTCGCGATAAGCTATTTTACCCGTGTTCATGGCGGGCATGTTCAGTCCCTTATTATTGCCGCGATGTTGTTTATCGTCGGCGGGATGATAGTTCTTATAGGTCTTTTGGGGGACGTTATATCGGCTAACAGAAAACTTAATGAAGAAACATTGTATAGGCTTAAAAAAAACGCAATGTCCAGGTCGTTGGAAAGCAAAGAGTAATGATCGTTCGGGGAGAATGTAATGGCGAATACAAAAGATTTTATGTACAAAGGACGAGACGCGGGGCATAAAGAGTTTTTTAGTATGTTGATCTATCGACCCATAGCTAATTTTGTGCTGAATAAGCTGGTTAGGCACATGAAAGTTACACCTAACCAGATAAGTCTCTTTTCTCTCCTGATGGTGTTCGTAGGATGTGTTGTATTTGTTAAAAATCCGTATCCATATTCACTCGTTTTTGTGATATTCCTACATCTTGGTTATCTTTTTGATGTTTTAGACGGACAATACGCGAGATATAAAGGACTTGAGTCAAAGTATGGACAATGGTTTGACGCTTTTCTTGATACTATCAAAGGAGCTTTGATCTTTGTGTCTTTGTCTTATAAAGCGTACCTCATCGACCATGAACCGATGGTATTGTTATGGGGCATGGTAGCTCTTATTCAAAGTTTTCTGGCGTTTTATGCTTTGAATTCCAAAGAGCAGGTTATTGAGGGGAGTTTTTCCATAAAACTGAAAAGGAAAGTATATGTAGGATATGAGGCTTCGCTCTACTGGGCAATATCATTGGTCGTGATATCCAACAGGTTATATTATGGGCTCTTGTTTCTCGGCGCGGTTTGCGCTGTAACATGGCTAAGAGTGTGTGTTGTGCTTAGCAGAAATTGTAGGGTAAATAAAAAAATGATCAAGGATGAAAATGGATAGAAAATTATTATTTTATACCGCGATTTTTGGATTATTTTTTTCAATTTTTGTCTTTTTGGGGAACGGACATTACGGTGGTGACGGTCTGGAAAATTATCTGACTGCGGAGAGTATTGTTTTGGATGGTGACCTGAAGATCTACGACAGGCCATTTGAAGTGAAAGAGATGAGGGCTAAAAAAACGAAAACGAGAGAGCAAGACGGAGCGAGATACTCAAAGTATGGTATCGGAATGCCGTTATTGCTCGTCCCGTTGTATGGTTTGGGGCAGGCGATCGCGAGTTTTATACCAGGCATATCGTATAGCTATGTGACGCAATTTTGCGTCGCGTTAACTAACCCCTTAATTACGGCACTGACAGTGTTGATGCTTTTTGTTTTTTTGGAAAATTTAGGATATGAGCCGCGTACATGTTTTTTTACTGTTCTTTGCTATGCTTTTAGCACAATGGTACCGGCGTACGCGCGTTCGGGGTTTTCCGAACCTGCAGTAACTTTTTTTGTATTGTCAGCCGTCTTTTTCCTCCATAAACATGAAAAGAGTTCTTTGACGCGCTATCTAGTGCTGGCAGCGGTCCTGGTCGGGTATACACTGCTTATAAAGATCAACTCGCTGATATATCTGCCTATGATGTTTGGTTATGCCGTATATCGGTCCAAAAAAGAATGGCCGGGATGGGGGAGGTCCTTCAGATTATGGATGGCGGTTATTTTACCTCTGGCATTTGCTGTCGGGGTGGCCCTGTATGTCAGGACATTGGGAGGGGCAGGTGTGGCTGACGCTACCGTTGGCAGTTTTAACAGAATGTTCAGGGGGAGCATCGGATCGATGCAGTCACTTGTTAAGGGGCTTTATTATAATTTGTTTTCCTCCGGGAAAGGATATTTTTTCTATAATGTACCTCTGGTATTAGCGCTGTTTGCCGTAAAAGATTTCCTAAGAAAAAATAGAACTATTGCCATGGTTTGCTTGATCTTTATCGTGACAAATTTCTTCGTATACTCATTCATTTTCAAAAGGGGGTCACTTTTTTCCTGGGGGCCTAGATACCTTTATCCGACCATTCCTTTTATGTGTGTATTTTTGGCGCAATTTATTGATAATGCGAGATCTGTCGCTAAAAAGATAGCTGTGGCGGCGGCGGGGCTGATAGGATGTTTTATACAGCTGCCGGTTATGTTCATTAATGTGTCCAAATATTTATTTTTCGTAAAAGAAAAACTTATGCAGGAAGAGTATTTTATAAACTATGTGCCGCATTTAAGTCCCTTGTATGGGAATTGGAGACTCTTTCTCTCGGCAATAACAAGATCAGTATCAGGCGTTTCGTTGAGCTTTACCTATGATCCTGACTATTGGTTCCTGAAGCCGATTATCGTTTCATTAAAAGGTTATGATGTATGGGACATATGGTGGGTAAACGCCGTGAAAGTGTCGCCGCGTTTTTCGATAATGGTCTTAATGACGGCTTTTTTGCTGGTATTTGTCATGATACTATGTTTGGTAAAGATAAAACGAACGATCTTTGTGAAATAGCGACGTTAAAGGTAAAACGATGTTCAAAAAAATATTCAAATGTATTGTACCGTATGTCATATTGATCGTTCTGATGGTGATGTTTACCGGTTTTTTGCTTGAGAATAAAGATACTCTGGCAAAACTTTCGGAAGTATCGCCGCTTCACATATTGGGTGTAGCGATCTTTATTGTTTTATTCATCGTTGTTAATGCGTACTCGACAAAAGAATTGACGAAAGCTTTTGGTGTGGATCTATCCGTTAAGGAATGGTTGGGTTTGTCCTGTATTACCGTAATGCTTAATTACTTAATGCCGGCAAGGTCAGGCGCTGTGCCGAGAGCATTGTATATGAAACGAAAATATAATTTTTCACGTACTTTATTCCTCTCATCATATCTCGGCTTGTATGTTTTTGCGCTTGCTGTTAACGCGTTTTTCGGGATGATATTGTGTGTTGCCTATTACGCGAGATTTGGAGTGCTGCAAAAGGGATTGATGGTGTTTTTTATTATCTTTATCTTCCTGGCCGGAGGTTGTATCGCGATAAGCAGATGGTTTGGAAAAAGGAACACGGGGTCCGGGATTTTTCATAAAGTTATAGAAGGCCTGGAGTATTTCCGGAAACAGAAAAAACTTTTGATTAAATTGCTTTTTTTGAACCTGCTTAGTATGCTTTTTCTGGCAGGCAGGTTCTGGGTGGCATATAGTGCTATCAATGTTTCACCTAGCCCGATCGCTGTGCTTATCGTGGCAAATGTTGTCGTTTTTTCTTTTGTTGTAAGCATTACGCCGGCTAATCTCGGGATCAAAGAGACGTTCATAACGCTTGTTTCCGGGATTATCGGGTTGTCAACCATTAATGGCGCGTTAATGGCCGTAATAGACAGGGGTGTTAGTTTTCTCGTCGTTTTTGTCCTTGGAATAGTTTTTAGCGTGATCTTGTTTCGCGAGATATATCCAAGGCAGGCCGAAAGGACAGGATAATACCGATATTATGAACAAAGGCACAATGCAAATATTATTGATCTATCCCGGTGAGCGTGTTATGAAGCCGAGATTGCCCATGGCAGTGCTTACGATAGCTACCCATTGCATCGCGGAAGGATTCAAGTGTCGGATAGTAGATGAGCGGGTGGAAGAGCTAAGTGACGAGGATATCATATCAGCGGATGTGATAGGGATAAGTACGATGTCGGGGGCGCAGTTGAAAGCATCCATAAAAACGGCAAAAAGGATAAGGGAGATAAGAACGGATGTGCCGCTAGTATGGGGAGGGGCGCACCCTTCGGCGTATTCTGTGCAGTCGGCTGAAAGCGATCTTGTGGATTATGTGATCAAGGCTGAGGGGGAACAAGCTTTTATTGATCTTTGTCTCAGACTGCTTAAAGGTGGAGATCATGAAGATATTCCGGCACTTACTTTCAAACGGGAAGATGGCCGCATGGTAAACAATCCGGTAAGTAATTCATGGATGAATATGGATGACTTACATTTTCCCGAGTACAGATTGCTGGATATTAAGAAATACGCTGATCATGATGATGGATTGAGTTATGAGACTTCCCGCGGGTGTCCTTTTAGATGCACTTTTTGTTACGTAGAATATTTTCATAACAGGCAGTGGCGAGGGAAGAGCGCAAAAAAAGTAGTTGGTGACCTCAAAAGGATAAAAAAAGAAATAGGCGTGAAGAAAATGTTTTTTATTGACGATAATTTCTTCGGCAGTAAAAAAAGAAGCATGGAGATATGCTCCGAAATGATAGAAGCGGGTCTCTCGATGAAATGGAGCGCGACAATAAGAGCTGATCTTCTTTCCAAGTATACCGATGAAGAGATGAGGTTGATCAAAGAAAGCGGGTGCGAGATCCTGGCGATCGGCGCCGAATCAGGATCGGAGAGAGTGCTTAAAAAGATAAAAAAGGATATTACTCCCGGGCAGGTAAAAAGATCGGTGGCTAAATGCGCGGAAAACGGGATCATGCCTCAGGTGAGTTTTGTGATAGGGTTTCCATTCGAAGAGGAAGAGGATCTGGAGAAAACAATAAGATTTTATGATGAGTTGATGGGTTGCGGGAAGAACATTGAGATTAACGGATTGTTTATTTACATGCCGTACGTCGGAACGCAGATGTTTGATATAGCCGTTGAACATGGGTACAAGCCATGTAAGACTTTGGAGGAATGGGGGGATTGGAATTTTAGTACCGCGGATAATAACCCCTGGATCTCGGGTAAAAAAAGAAAAAGGATGGAAACTATTTCTAGTATAGCCAGATTTAAATATTTGTACCATAGGTTTGAATATTATTCTGAGGAGTATCGAAAACAGAAATTAAGATCTCCATTGGTTAAATTAGGGTACCATGTGGGCGTTAAGTTGTTCGCGAAAATCGCGGACATACGTTGGAAATATATGTATTTTGATTTTGCCGTTGAATGGAAACTATGGCGCTTTTTGGCTTTTAAAATTTTTAAAGTTAATTGAGGGAGAGAGGAACGATGAAAAAGAGTCCCACAGAACAGGACATAAAAGCATGGTATGACGATAGATATATCGTGGAAAAAGAAAAGAATAACAGGCCCTTTGAAGCGTACCCGATCTTTCTTGATCATCTGGAGGCTGAAAAGGGGAAGAAGCTGCTTGACATTGCATGTGGATCGGGGTTTTTGCTATGTGCGGCTTCTCTGAAGGGCATAACTACGTTCGGTATTGATATCTCCCCGGAGGCGATAAAGATCGCGAAAGAGATATCTCCCTACTCGACTCTTTCTGTCGGGAAAGGTGAGGAATTGGAATATAGTGACAGGAAATTTGACTATATAACATGTCTTGGGGCATTAGAACATTTTCTTGATATTGATAAAGGTCTTCAGGAGATGAAAAGGGTAGCGAAAGATGACGCGACATTTTGCATAATGGTGCCTAATTCTGATTTTGCTTTATGGAAATTAATGGGTAGGATCGGTACGGAGCAGCAGGATATTAATGAAAATTTAATGCCGCTTGACCAATGGAGAAGTATTTTTAAAAAGAATGGATTTGAAGAAGTGCATATTTACCGGGATAGATGGTATGAGAAATTTTCTTCTTCAAGCTTATCGGGGGCGATAAAGAGGAATGTAGGCCGTTTCATATGGATGTTTATTCCGGTGAAAAAAGCGTATCAATTTATTTTCATACTAAAAAAATGTAGATAAGAATACGATCATGCAAAATATTGGACTTTTATGAGGATATTAGCGGTTTCCAGGAAATATCCACCCTCTATCGGGGGGATGCAGACATATAGCAGGCATTTGATGAAACACCTGCTAAGGGATTTTAACCTGGATCAAATATTGCTTAAAAGAAGTCAGTACAATCTTATATGGTTTTTGCCGTATGCTTTTGTTATGTCTTTTCTGCGTCTTTGTACCCGGAAGTATGATGTTATATACATATTCGACGCTTTTCTTGCCCCTCTTGGTGTTTTTTTGAAACGCGTATTTAATATTCCGGTTATTGTAACCGTGCACGGACTTGATGTTGCATACAATAGGTTTTTTTATCAGAAGATCATACCCGGATCAGTGGGGAAGCTAGACAAGGTTATTTGTGTAAGTAACAACACTATCGAAGAATGTGTAAAAAGGGGTATAGCTCGTAGTAAGTGTATATTTATCCCGAATGGAATGGATCCTGAAGAACATTATATGGATCTTTCGTTTTCCGAGGCTGTTGAGAAAACAGAGAAGTTAGCGGGTTGCGATCTGAAAGAAAAAAAGATCCTTATTACGGTCGGAAGGCTTGTAAAAAGGAAGGGGGTCGCGTGGTTCATTGAAAACGTGTTCTCTCAGTTGAACGGCGAGTATGTATATCTGATCATTGGCGAAGGACCCGAGAGTGGTGAAATAAAAGATATTATCGCTAAGACGGGATTAGAAGAGAAGGTACGTATGTTAGGGTACGTAGACATGAAAGATCTTAGCGTATTGTACCGTGCCGCATATCTTTTTATTATGCCCAATCAGAAAGTTGTTGATGATCCGGAAGGGTTCGGTATCGTAGCGGTTGAAGCGGCGGGTTGCGGGCTACCGACGATAGCGAACAGCATAGAGGGCATAACCGACGCGGTAATTGAAAACCAGACGGGACATTTGGTCGAATACAATAATGCCGAGTTGTTTATTAGAAAAATAAGGAATGCTGAATTTGACAGAGAAAAGGTCATGGCAAGCGCTATGAAATTTTCGTGGCAGAATATAATAGAAAAATATAACAGTGAGATAAAACAAACCGCGGAGTTTGGATAGTACGGCAGGATCAAAAAACTGAAAACTTAAGGAAGATGTGAAAATAGATATTCTTATACTCAATTACAATTGAAAGGCGCTTTTAGAAGATAATCTGCCGTCAGTATGTGAAGCTGCCGGGAGGTCTTCGCACACCTGTAAAGTTATTGTCGTAGACAATTGCAGTAATGATGGTAGTGTAGAGTTCTTAAAAAGAGAGTTCCCTGAAGTCATCACCGTAGTCGCGAAAGAGAATCGTGTGCTTTGCTCATATAATGATATTGTAAGGGGGCTCGACAGTGAAATAGTTATATTTCTGAATAATGATATGAAGGCTGATGAGTGTTTTGTCGATCCGTTGTCTGAACTTTTTGAGCAAAAGGATCTAATGTTCGCTGCTCCTCGTATTATGAATCCCGATAATACGTTTAATGGTGGTAAGTCTTCCTTGAAATTCAGATTCGGAGCGGTAAGAGTAGAGGTTGATCATGCCGGATATATGGAGAGGGGTCGTACACAAGCCATTTCAACGGGAGCGTTCAGGCGAAAAATGTTTCTCGAACTCGGGGGCTTTGATGATCTCTATTTACCCGGGATATGGGAAGATGTGGACATTTGCTATAGGGGACAGTTGCGTGGTTGGGGTGGCATATATGAGCCTAAGAGCTTGATATGGCATGAGGAATCAACGACCTTTCATCGCGAATTCGGTCGAAAAAGGAAAATGAGACTGGCACATCGGAATATGTTCCTGTTTATATGGAAGAACATAAAAGACCCTCAAATGTTGGCACAGCATGTTATTCTGGCAGTGCCTCGGGCTTTGGCTCTTTTTGTTAAGGGGCAGACCGAAGTTATAGAAGGTCTTATCCTTGCCCTCGGGAAAATAAAAACTGTACTAAAAAAACGAGCAATATTAAAAAAGGAAGCTTGCGAAGTTCTTTTTAAGGACCGAGAATTTTTTAAATGAAAATATCTATTTTGACAAGTAATATTTTTGATGGCCTGGTAGTGAGCCAAAGGCTTATGGACAGCGGTAAAGATATTGTTTCAATAATATACGAGAAAAAACTTTTGTCGTATAAGGCCGTTCTTAAAAGAGTGTTATATCGGATCAAAGGGGTTTTAAAAGGTATTAGCTACGAAACGATCGCCAAGCGAAATGGTAAACTCTTTGTAGCGGGAGTAGAAAACATTGTTTGTGATCGTACACGTGAAATAATAAATAATTCAAGTCCTGATCTTATTGTGGTTGTCGGAACACGTAAATTGCCTCCGGATATATTTGATAAAGCGCGACTAGGCGCTATAAATATGCATTCGGGTATACTTCCGTACTATAGGGGCGCTGATTCGGAGTTTTGGGCTCTTCATAACGGGGAAAAAGACAAAATTGGTGTTACGATACATTTTGTAGATGAAAAATTAGACACCGGTGATATTGTTCTGCAGGCCCGGCAGAAAGTAACGGATGCGGATGATCATAAAAGTTTAAGGATGAAGAATATATTTTTAGGTGCGGATAAAATAGTTGAGGCTATAACCCTTATAGAGAAAGGAAGCTATAGCAGGTTAAAACAAGACGAAAATTTTGCTAAATCATATAAGTCGGCTACCAGAGAAGATATCAGGAAATATCGAGGGTAAGCTGGATATGTGACCCATAGCGTGAAAAACAAAGAAAACGTGATAAACAGTATAAACTACATGAGAGATAATTTACGAAAAAAGAGTATGCTAAAAGAGTTTGGTCCTGAGGATCTTAAAGTGAAAGAAGTAGTCGCTTTGAAATCGTCACTTTGTGAATACGCTTCCGATAAATGGCGGGAACCTGACATATTCTGTATAAGGATCGATGCCGATGAGTTCTAGGAGAGGTCTTTCAGCGCGTACTATCCTGTCTTTGAGAAGTATAAGAACGCTATAACTATATTTTTTAACGCCCGGTCATTTGGAGCGGGGAAGAAACATATCCTAAAATGTAAGGAGATGGGGTTGGATATTCAATCCCACGCGTTTTATCACTATACATACAATGATTATGCCAGTAACAGGTTCAATATTCGCAAAGCAAAAGAGTTTTTTCTGGATCTGGGAATAGAAACGACCGGATTTGTGGCGCCGTATGGAAAGTGGAACGAACAATTGGCAGAGGCTTTAGAGGATGAAGGTTACAGGTATTCCTCGGAGTTCTCATACGATTATATGGGGTTCCCCAGTTATCCGGTGGTGAAAGGCAAGGTCTCGAAGGTGTTAGAGATCCCGGTTTTCCCTGTGGCACCGGAATTGTTCGTTAATGAGGATATGACGTGTAATCCCGAAAAGATTCTCGAATTTTATAAAACGGCTATTGATGAACTTATTGATCATGGAATACCGGTTATAGTGTACGCGCACACGCATCCGTTGATGTCGATGATACCTTCACTGCTTGAGAATATTATGGATTACGCAATAAATGAAAAGGGTCTAAAGCCTGTCAATATGACTAGGATTCATTAAATATGGTCGCAACTTTCGGAAGGTGTGTCCGAGCGTGAAAGGTCAGATGTATTCCGGTCGCCGGCCGATAATTTTTTGGGAAGGCCCTTATCAAGGGGAATATTGACTGAATTTAAAAATATCATAAAACAAGCGCTTGATTTTGAAAGAATTACTCCTGTAGAAGACCTAAAGTGTGGGGAAATACGGAAAATCTTAAAATTGATCGCCAGAAAAGTGATCAGTGATAAAAACTGATCGCTATGAAGGATAAAATGGAATACAAAAATGTAACAGGATTTGAGGGCAGTAAAAAGGCAGTGAATTGCATGGACAAGGCTATGCTGAACGAGAGGTTCAAAATGTGCGATGAGGAAGGAATATATTCTTCCTGTCAGCCTATATACGGATTTAGAAGGGGAGACCGTCATGCGGGTGACATTCAATGGTATATCATTACCAATCATATCTTGAAAATTCTCTCGAGTCTTGAATTTGATTCTCTTTTGGACGTGGGGGCCGCGGAAGGGTTTACAGCTTACCTGGCAGGGAAACTGTTCGGGGGCGAAGTTGCTACGAGTGATTTTTGTGAAGAAGTATGTCTTCGATCTAAAGAAATTTTCGGAATGGACGCAACGGCGGCTGATTGTTGTGATCTTCCGTTCGGGGATAATGAATTCGATGTGGTTTTAAGCAGTGAATCATTAGAACATATTCCGGATCTTCCGAAAGCTGTTGATGAGCTTTTAAGGGTTGCCAGGAAAGCCGTGGTAATAACTGTTCCGCGTGAGTCGCCGGAACTAATTGAGAAGAATATTGCCGGGCGCGGAACCGGGTCGAGTCATATACATAGTTTTGACCTGGACAGTTTTAACCATCTGGATTATCCGGTGATCGCTACGGGGTTTTACAGCCCTTCAAAGATATTGAGGGTTCTTGCCGCGGTGGTGGAAGCCGCGCCGAGGAAACATCACGAAAACATGAAGTATCCTAAGGCTCTGGTTGATATCTATAACGCAGCTATAATGCCAATCTTAAGAAAGTTGTTTGGTAAGAGAGCTGCTTCATTGTTGATAAAGTTAGATGAGCTTTTTAGCAAATTTACGAGTTCTTATAACGCGTGTTCATTTGTGATCTTAAAAGATGGTGATATAACAAAAGAACAAACCGTGAAAATTTCTCCGTATTGGATAATGGACGTATCTATGCCATATCATTATCCTGATGGAGAAAAGGATGAAGGAAAAGGGATAAAGTTAGCGTAGGCGCCGTATCGCCTTCGGCGATGGGCGGCGAAGTATAAATATGTTCGCGGCCGGAGGCCGCTCCTACGTGATGTTTAACGAATTGTTGTTAATGTGGTGTTAAGAAGGAGCAGTATAAGATGAAGAGTTATTATAAGGGTAAAAGAGTGTTGGTTACGGGCGCGGACGGGTTTATGGGGTCCCATCTTACCGAAAGGCTGCTTGCCGCGGGAGCGAAAGTTTCTGTCTTTGTGAGAGGGAATTCCACTACGGGGACTACCCAGTACGCGCTTAAGAACATAAAACATCTTGAGGGAGATATTGAAGATATCCTCACGGGAAATATCGCCAGTCTGGACGCGAAAGACCTGGTCATTAAGAATAGACCGGAAATAATTTTTCATCTCGCCGCGGATGCGTATGTGCCTAATTCTTTCGATCACCCCATAGAGGTAATGGAGACGAACCTTATCGGAACCTTGAACATGCTGCATGCAGTCAAGGAAGATAAACGTATAAAACGCATTGTGTGTACATCTTCCAGCGAGATATATGGTATGACGATAGGTGGATCGATAGATGAAGACCATCTTTTGTATCCGTCATCACCTTACGCGGCCAGTAAAGTCGCGGCAGACAAATATTGCTATTCGTATTGGAATACGTATAAGTTGCCGGTAGCCGTGATAAGGCCGTTCAATACTTATGGGCCCAGGCATACTTATGACGTGATACCGAAGTTCATTGAGCTTGCCCTTAAGAACAAGCCGCTTACCGTGCATGGTACGGGCAGGCAGTCGAGAGATTTCACGTATGTTGATGACATGGTGGACGCGTTCATGATAATGGGAAAAGACAAGAAAGCTATAGGGTGCTCGGTAAATTTCGGTACCGGTGAAGCTATAACGGTAAATTATGTAGCCAAAGCGATAAAAAAGATCTCCGGGTCAAAATCTGAAATAATTCATACAAAGGACCGTACGGCACAGGTGCCGAAGTTATTGTGCAACTATTCGTTGGCAAAAAAACTTTTTGGATGGGAACCGAAGGTGTTTATAGACGAGGGGATAAGGAGGAACATAGAATGGGTGAAGAACGAAAAGGCGTAAAGATCCATTCCACGGCACTTGTTGCGGACAGCGCCAAGATAGGTGAAGGGACCGTTATATGGGCATATGTCCAGGTAGGAGAGAATGCCGAAGTGGGTAAAAGCTGCATATTGGGTAACGGCGTGTATGTGGACAGGAACGTCAAGATAGGAAATAACGTTAAGATGCATAACAAAGCTTCTGTGTATGACGGAACTATTGTGGAAGATGATGTTTTTATCGGTCCACACGCTTGTTTTACTAACGATAAGTATCCTAAATTTGATTCGACGCGGGATCTTGAAGATGTTTCATGGCGTGTAAAAAAGGGAGCTTCTATCGGGGCGAATGTAACGGTACTTCCCGATGTTACTATAGGCGTGGGGGCAGTGGTAGGGGCCGGATCGGTTGTTACCAAGGATGTTCCCGATGGCGCGCTTTGTTACGGAAATCCCGCGGTAGTTGTGAAGGAAGGAAAGTAATGAATAATGAAATATTGCTTGCGAAAGATTGGTTGTTGAATTCAGGAATACAGAATACCGCGGGAGAAGTTCTTGGCGGGTTTAATTCCTGGTTTGATCTTGATACCGGGCGGTATCCTTATGTGTATTCTGAGATCACAGGTTACGGGATAACAACTCTTTTGTTTTTGGATGATCTTTTTGAAGGTGACTTTATTGCAAGAGCAAAGCTTGCCGCTGATTGGCTCGAGAAAAACGCTTTGCATGAGTGCGGTGGAGTGAGAACCAGGGATTATAGAGAGAAAATGACAGAATCGGATGTGTATTCTTTTCAGAGCGATAATCTTTACGCGTTTGATAACGGCATGGTGCTATACGGGTTGATCAACTTATATAAGAAATGCAAAGATAAAAAGTATCTTGATTTTTCAAAGAAAATTGCCGGTCTTATGCTGAAAGAGATGAGGAAAGAAGACGGTCTGTTCTATGCTGTTTATAATCCCTCGACAGGAAAAAAGGAAGATTCTCCACGGAAATGGTCAAGCCAGAGCGGGAGTTATCACGCTAAACTGGCTATGGGGTTTGTTGATCTTTTTGAGGTTACAAAAGAAGAGAAATATAAGGACGCGGCTTTGACGCTTTGCCGGAGTTCTATTTCGTTCCAGATGGAGGATGGACGTTTTATGACTTCCCGGGCGGACGAGAGCACGCATTTGCACCCGCATTCCTACTCGGCTGAAGGGCTTTTATACACCGGTATGCATTTGGGGCACGAAGACTTGGTCTCCTCGGCAGAAAAGGGCGTAAAATGGGCGCTTGATAACCAGTGTGATGATGGTGGAATACCGAAAAAACATGGACCTTCTGGATGTATCCCCTTTTACAGGTCGGACTCGCTAGCGCAGATACTTCGTTTAGGTGTGATCCTTAAAAGCATAGGAAAGCTGGAGGCGAAGTATGACTCTCGGCTTGAGAGGTTGAAGGCAAAGATCTTGAGCTTTCAATACAAAGAAAATGGTCCGCAGAAAGGCGGATTTTATTACGGTTTTACTCTGGATGGTCAGAGGAAAGAACATATTAATTCCTGGTGCGGCATGTTCGCGCTCCAGGCCCTGATCATGTTTGAAGATATATATATTAAGGGTAATGATATTAAAAGATTGGAGTGCCTGATATAGATGAAGATGAAACTTTGCTTTGTATTCGGGACCAGACCCGAGATCATTAAAATGAGTCCGATAATTCGTAAATGTATAGAAAACAAGATACCGTTCTTTACCATACATAGCGGTCAGCATTATTCGCATAAGATGTCACGGCTCTTTATCGATGAACTGCAGCTGCCGGAACCGGATCACCACCTGGACATAAAGTCAAAAGCGCCACACAGGCAGGGCGATCATACCGGTAGAATGATGATAGAGCTTGAAGAGATCCTTCTCGACGAAAGACCTTCAGTTGTTTTGGTGCAGGGGGATACGAATACAGTTTTAGCCGGGGCCTTGACCGCGTCTAAAATATCTACAACGAAGTCTTTTACGGGGCTTAATATGAAGCTTGCTCATGTGGAGGCTGGTCTTAGAAGTTATGACAGGACCATGCCTGAAGAGATAAACAGGATCATGGCTGATCACTTGGCTGATTATCTATTCGCGCCGACCAGAAACGCGAAAGATATCGCCATCTCCGAAGGTGTAAAAAGATCAAAGGTAAGCGTTACCGGTAATACCATAATTGACGCCTTGAATCACGGGCTAGAGTTGGGGAAAGGGAAAAAGAGTATATTGTCTAAATTGGGTCTTAAAGAGAACCCCTATATGCTCCTGACTCTTCATCGTCAGGAAAATGTAGATGATAGGGGAAGACTTCAAAAAATACTACAAGGGATTCGTCGGATAGTAAAGAAACACAAAATGCCGGTGGTTTTCCCCATGCATCCACGGACGGCAAAGAAACTTAAAGCATTCGGGATAAAGATCCCGCCCTCCATACGAATTATAAAACCATGTGGTTTTATAGCTTTCTTGCAACTTGAAGCAGGCGCATGTCTGGCTCTTTCCGATTCGGGTGGCGTTCAGGAAGAATCATGTGCGTTGGGAGTGCCTTGTGTAACGCTCCGTGATTCGACCGAGAGGCCTGAAACAGTTGAGGTTGGAGCGAATATTATAGCGGGAGTGGATCCCGAGTCTATTGCCGCCGCCGCCGATAAGATGCTTTCTGAAAAAAGAAAATGGAAGAACCCTTTTGGTCGGGGAGATTCTGCCGAGAGGATATTAAAAGTACTGGAGAAAGACAACAAGTAAGGTGATCGGTTTTAGGCGATAAGGAGAAGAATTCTCTGTAATGTCATTCTGAGTGAGGCCCGAAGGTCCGAGTAGAAGGATCTGAAATAAAGTGACTAATGTTTTTTGAGATTCTTCGCCGCGTTGTTCCTCAGGATCAGGCTGTGTCGTAATTCGTTTTGCGGATGGCCGCATACAATATATTGTAGGGGTTCGATTCATCGAACCCGATATAACGGGCTTGATGAGTCAAACCCCTACATTATGATACAGTCTGAATAACAGGAGCGGCAGACCGTAAGAACAACGATAAAAAATAAATTCTCTGTGGCCTCTGTGGTTTTCTTTTGACAGCAGTGTTACGGAGCATGGGAGGCGAATTATGAGAATTGCATTTTTTGTATATCCGTCAGCTTTTCAGAATAAAGGTGGCGGGGAGATACTTCTAGAGAAGACGGAAGAGTATCTTTTGAAGGCGGGTATTGAAGTAGTAAGGTTTGATACCTGGGGCGACAGAATAGAAGACTTTGATATACTACATGTTTTTGGATCTGTAAAAGAATGTCTCCCACTTATGCAGGTAGCCAAAGCACGCGGTGTTAAAGTGGTATTGGAATCCATATTCTGGTCGGATTTCAGAAGAGCGTTTTATGAGACAGGGTCGGGTAAAAAGAAAATGGAAATGGTAATGAGGCACGCCGTAAAAGTAGCCTTACCATTTTTTGCTTCAGCCCGAAAGAAGATGTTCGAAATTTCAGATCTAATATTTCCAAATTCAGAGAATGAAGCTATCCAGATATCAAGACTGTTTGCCGTAAATAAGAAGAAGATGTTTGTTGTGCCCAACGGCGTGGATTCTTCTTTTGCAAGAGCTCAAAGTGAGCTTTTTATTAGCAAGTTTAAGTTTGAAGATTTTGTACTGTCCGTTGGAAGGATTGAGCCAAGAAAAAATTTATTAAATCTCATTAAAGCGGTAAAGGATATTGACAGGGATCTTGTTGTAATAGGTGAGCCGGTTTCCGGGTATGAATGGTATTATGATAAGTGTAAAGCCGAAGCCGGAAGCAATGTGCGCTTTTTGGGTGGGATTGAACATGAGTCGGAGCTTTTGATGTCAGCATACGCGGCATGTGATTCATTTGTCCTCCCCGGATGGTTTGAAACTCCAGGTTTGGCGGCTTTGGAAGCGGCTCTTGCCGGAGCGAAAGTGATCGCGACAAAGGGTGGTTCGACAAGAGAGTATTTTAAAAATAAGGTGCTCTATATTAAACCGGAAAAGCCGAAAGATATAAAAAAGAAACTTTCTAAAGCACTTTCTTGTCCCAAAAAAGAGGAGCTCAAGAACCTTGTTATGGGATCTTATACATGGGAAAAAGTAGCCCAGAGAATGATAGAGGGGTATAACAAAGTTCTGGGAAAATAGATGGTGGTTATTGGTGATTTATAATAAAACGAAACATCCGGAAGGATAATCATGAAAGTATCGGTACTTATACCGGTTTATAACGAAAAAAAGACGATAATGGACGTTCTGGACCTTGTCAAGAGCGTTGAGATGGATAAGGAGATAGTGCTTGTAGAGGACTGTTCTACTGATGGGACCAAAGAGCTTTTGAAAAAGAATTTTGGTGACGGTGAAGGTATTTTGAAAGTTTATTATCATGATAGAAATGAAGGAAAAGGCAGCGCTATTCGAACGGCTATTTCTCACGCTACCGGAGACTATGTGATAATTCAGGATGGAGATATGGAATACTCCCCGCATGAGATGGTCAAATTAGCTACTTTGGTTGAGGAAACCGGTATTGAAGTAGTTTACGGTTCACGTTTTCTTGAAACGTGGAGGTCAACTTCTTTGGCTCATTACGCGGTTAACGGATTTTTAACATTGCTTACTAACGTGCTTTTTGGATCATCTCTTACCGATATGGAAACATGCTATAAGATGGTTAAAACAGATCTCATCAAGAAACTGGATATTAAGGCGAATAAGTTCGAGCTCGAGCCGGAAATCACGGCAAAGCTCTTGAAGCGAAATATTAAAATAAGAGAAGTACCAATATCTTATCGCGGCAGGGGATATGATGAGGGCAAAAAGATCACCTGGCGCGACGGAATAGACGCGGTATTGGCATTGTTCAGATTGAGATTCGAAAAGTAAACAAGGGCCGCTCTTTGGGGCCCGCTCTTTGGGGCCAGGCCCCAAAGGGCCACCCCTGAGCACGAAAAACAGGTGATATTCTAACTTTTTATGTATGTATATAAGAAAATGATATATCGGGTTTTGTTTGGGTTTCTGGATATTATCGGCGGAGTGTTGTTCTCACCGGTGAAATTTTTCAGGCGTGAGGAAAGGCTTAAACCGGAGAGGATACTCCTTATTCGTTTGGACCACATAGGGGATGTTGTGGCGGCTACTTCCGTTCTCGAACCGCTCAGGAAAGCTTTCCCTCGCGCGGTCATAGATTTTATGGTACCTTCTTGGAGTAAAGATATTATCAAAGAGGATCCTTTTATAAATGAACATATCGTATTCGACGCGCCGTGGTTTGACAGGAAATGTAATGGTATCGCGAAGGGTATTAAAGGTTTTTTTGATATGGCGAAACTACTGAAGGACAGGCAATATGATACGGTAATAGATCTTAGAGGGGACTTCAGACACATAGCGGCGATGTTTGTCGCGAGAGCGGATAAGAGAATAAGTTACGGTATAACCGGCGGCGGGTTTTTGCTTACGGATAAGGTACCGTATGAGGGTACAATGCATGAGACGGACAGGAACACGGCGCTTTTGAAACCTCTTGGAGTGAAATGCGAAGCATCGGGAGTTAAGTTACATCTCTCGCGAGGCGAATTTCATAGAGCGGATAGCTTGAAAAAAGAGACTGGCGTGAAAGATCCATATGCGGTCGTACATGTTGTGCCGGGACATTCTGCCAAGGCATGGGATGCTTCGCGTTTTTCTGAAGTTGTTGAATACCTTTCAAAAGAAAAGGCTCTGCAGGTGGTTGCTGTCGGTTCCGGCGACGATAAAGAGTTTATAAGATCAATCAAGATCAATAGCTCAGTCGAGTTCGTAGACCTCTCCGGTAAAACAAGCCTTGGTACGCTCGCGGCGATACTGAAGGGCGCTTCACTTTTTGTTGGTGTTGATTCAGGGCCGTCACATATCGCTGTCGCGGTAGGTACTTTGGCAGTGATACTTTTTAGCGGCACGAATGATCCTTTTCAGTGGGTGCCGAAAGGCGACAATGTAAAAATTGTCTTCCCGGGAGAGAACAAAGACCTATCATCAGTATCTTCGGAAGACGTGTGTAAGAATATAGATGAAGCGGTAAGGGTATAATGAGAAAACATTTTTCAATATTGTTGTTGCTCGCGATGGGAGTCATATTACTTTTTGCCAATCTGGGTAACCAGTTTTTATGGCAGGATGAAGCCGAAACGGCAACTTTGGCGAAGAACACTTTAGAGTACGGTTTTCCGCGTGCCTTCGACGGCAAAAATCTTATAAATCCTGTTATAAGAACAGGTTATGGCGAGGATTATGGGTGGAGATATCATCCATGGGGACAGTTTTATATTACCGCTCTTTCCTTGAAACTTTTTGGTATTACGACCTTTGGCGCGCGGTTTTTATTCGCGCTTTTGGGTGTAGCTAATATATTGTTGCTGTACCTTTTGGCGTACCGCCTGACGGGTAATAAATTCGTAGCTTTTTGCTCTTCGTTTTTGATGACGTTTTCTGTTTCATATCTTTTGTTGATGCGACAGTGCCGTTATTATGCTCCGGCTGTATTTTTGGTATTGTGCGTATTGATTTTTTATCTAAAATTCAAAGAGACCGGATCGTGGAAGAATATTCTGGCAATGGCGACGGCGTTTATTTCGCTGGGGTATACTGTGCACGGGATGTTCGTTCCGGTATTCGCGGCGATAGGCCTGCATTATTTGTTGTTCTCGTTCAAGAAAGAAACATTCCCAAAAATGTGTTTAGCCGGTGTGGGGATCGTTTTGTTTATTGTCCCATGGTTTTTGTATTCGAACAGCCTTACGCATGCCGCAGCAGTATCTTTAGGGAGAATGGGTGACAACTTAGAGTTTCAAGTGAGGATGATAAATAAGTTTATATTCCCGATAGTATTTTTCGGGATAGTCTATCTCATAAGGGTGATATGGAAGAGGAAATTCGCTGTAAATATCACGTCGAAAGAAAAAGAAGCGCTTACGCTAATCGGGATGGTGGTTTTATGCAGCATATGTGCTTTTTGTTTCGCGGAAGAGCGAAATTTTAGGTATCTTGTGTTTTTAATGCCCTTGTTTGCTATCATAGAAGGAATAATTCTTCTGCGCCTGGTTAAGCTTAAAAGTATTTTGCTGGTATTGTTCCTTGTTATATCTGTTATGACCGGAATCTTTAATATGGGTACGCCTAATTTCTATTTTCCGAAATATTTGTACGAGATAACGCATGATTATAACGGCCCGATAGAAGGAATAGTTAAGTTTTTGAACAAAAACGCCGAGGCAGGTGATACGGTTAAAATAATATACGGGGATCTTCCGCTAATGTTCTATACGGACCTTATTGTGGACAATTCGAACGTATATGATGACGCGCATATGCCCAGATTCATTGTTTTCAGGCGCGGGTGGCACGAAACACTTGATAATGACTATTACACTAAGATTAAAAAAACACATAAAAAACATGTTTTGGATTATCCTGACATTACATGGGAAAATCGCCCCGGTGACATGGGGTATCACAAGTTCGCCACCGATAAAGAAGCTCCGGGTGTGATAGTGTTTGAGCGGGAATAGCGTACATGGTACATCGTATGTTGTATAGAGCACGTAGTATATGGTATAGAGTAGCTTTGGCAGATCGTTTTGAGCCGGCCATACACAGTGTCATTTTCGCGAACAGGCTGTGTCACTAGTCATTTTGCAAAGAATTGCATACAACATGTTGTAGGGGCTCGATTCATCGAACCCGATATAACGGGCTTGATAAATCAAGCCCCTACATTATGATATCGCCTGGAAAGCGGGAATCCAGCAAAGGAACGATATGAATGCATATGTTCGGATAATAGCAATATTGAGTTTAATATGGGCTGTGTATTGGTTATGTCGGTTGACATTTAAACTCAGAATAAAAGTTATTGGAGCGATAGGGAGTATTGCGATTGCTGCTTTTGCTTTTACAGAGATATATTTTCAAAACAGACCTCTAGTTTATCCTTCAACGGTTATTGCTAGTTATGACGAAAATACAAAAGTAGTGACGTTAAATGTTTCTATTGAAAACAAGGGGAATAGCTTAGGCCAGGCTTGGATAGATTATGTGCTTTTATCAACTGATGAGTCTGTAGGCATTACTGATGCTGAGAAATTTCTCCAAGGAATGGTTAATAATACCGATAAATGTTGAGAAGGTCTATTATTGGAATAAAGGGTTTTCTTCACTACTTGTAGAGCAAGCAAGATATAATGTTAAATACAAACCTGTTTTTGATAAATGGTTTAAGAAATTAAGGGAATTACCGAAAGAAAATTAATGGATTCCCGATAAGAGCATTCGGGAATGACACGGAGAGGGTTTGTTCCTATTAAACGCTGTAGTAGTGTGACATGCGCTATGCGAGCTGACATGAGAATCGGTTTTGACGTGAGAATGATACAGCATACCCGGATAGGCAGGTACATAGAATGCCTTCTGCCGGAGCTTATCCGGCAGGCTCCGGACGATGAGTTTGTGCTTTTCGGCGATCCTGAAAAGCTTATGGATGTCGCGTCACCGCGGAATGTCAAAACGGTTAAA
>JAJRVD010000054.1 GCA_024277375.1 Candidatus Omnitrophota bacterium
AAAACCCATTTGCTGAAATTTTAGCTGCTCCTCCTTAAAAATAATCCGATGGTACAGCAGATTCTTCGACTCGGTCACTTCGTTCCCTCGCTCAGAATGACATATGTTGGGATAATTCTCTGCGGAGAACTGAACTATTACCCGAAATTTGTGTCAAAAGTTCTCGTTATTTTTTCCGGTATATTATCTCGCCTTTTTTGACGATCCCAAGTTTTTCCCGAGCTTTTCTTTCAATGTACTCCGGATCTTTCTCCATCTTAACAAGCTCTTCTTTCAGGCGATCGTTGTTCTCCTCAAGCAGGCCTATCCTCTTGAGGAGTTCTTCATTTTCCTCTTTTATTTTCTGGAGGTCACTGAACCCCGGGAAAAATATCACGCTAAGTGCCACTAAAAGCACTACGGCAAGAATGATTATTTTCTTTCTTTCCATATCTGGCTGCCATATATCGCGCTGGATCCAAGAGCTTCCTCTATCCTCAAGAGCTCATTATACTTGCATATTCTGTCCGTTCTGCAAGTTGATCCGGTTTTTATCTGACCGACCCTCGTAGCGACAGCAAGATGCGCTATCGTTGTGTCTTCAGTCTCTCCGGAACGATGCGACATAACCGCCGTGTAGCCTGCTTCTTTAGCCATATCTATCGCCGCCAGAGTCTCGGTAAGAGTACCTATCTGGTTCACCTTGATGAGGATTGAATTGGCGATATTTTTATCTATACCCTTCTTAAGTCTTTCGGTGTTAGTCACAAAAAGATCGTCTCCTACTAGCTGAACTTTACTTCCGAGTTTATCTGTCATAGTTTTCCAGCCGTCCCAGTCGTCTTCAGCAAGACCGTCTTCAATAGAAACTATCGGGTACTTCTCCGCCCAATCGCCATAAAAGTCAGCCATTTCTTCCGATGATTTGTTCGGACTTGCTTCGGCATTTAGAACATATGTGCCATCCTCGAAAAATTCGCTGGATGCGGGATCAAGTGCTATCGCTATGTCTTTTCCAGCCTTGTACCCGGCTTTGTCTATAGCCTCAAGTATCACTTCCACCGCTTCTTCGTTTGACTGCAAGTTCGGAGCAAATCCGCCTTCATCTCCCACAGAAGTTGATAATTTTTTTTCGCTCAGGATCTGTTTAAGATTATGAAAAACTTCCGAACCCATCCTTAAAGCTTCTTTAAATGAAGACGCCCCTATCGGCATTACCATGAATTCCTGAATGTCCACATTGTTGTCCGCGTGCGATCCGCCGTTCAAGATGTTCATCATCGGTATCGGTAAAATTTTAGCGTCATCTCCGCCCAGGTATTTAAATAGCGGCAATCCTTTTGAGATAGCGGCGGCTTTCGCGGCAGCCATGGAAACACCTAGTATCGCGTTAGCACCCAGACGGCTTTTGTTGGGCGTACCATCAAGATCAATAAGGGCTTTGTCCAGCGCTTCCTGCTCGGTAACATCCATGCCTTTAACTTTTGAAGCGATCTCGCCGTTAACATTTCTCACGGCTTTTGAAACACCTTTACCCATGTAGCGGCTTTTATCGCCGTCGCGAAGCTCAACAGCTTCATGTTCTCCGGTAGAAGCGCCGCTGGGAACAGCGGCCCTGCCCAATGAGCCATCTTCAAGTATAACATCTACTTCAACGGTAGGGTTTCCTCTTGAATCCATTATTTCGCGTCCGATTATTTCTTTGACCTTTGTTGACATATCATTCTCCTTTTATTTTTACTTTTTTCCCTTCGACCTTGAGTTTTCCCTCTACAAACAATCTCACAGCTTTTGGGTAAAGCTTATGCTCTACTTTGTGTATTTTTTCTTCCAGCCTTTCAAGTGTATCTTCTTGTTCAATTTTTACCTCTTCCTGCAATATGACAGGTCCGCTATCCAGTTCTTCAGCAACAAAATGGACCGTCACTCCCGTAGTTCCCGCCCCTGCCTCAAACGCGTCTTTGATCCCGTGCGCCCCCTTAAAATCAGGCAAAAGCGAAGGATGAATGTTTATTATTCGATCCGCGTATTCATCTATGAACCCTGCGCTTAATATTCTCATGAAACCGGCAAGCACAACCAGTTCAATGTCTTCTTTTCTTAGCCTTTCGAGTGTTTTTTTGTCATACTCTTCACGTGAGGCAAATCCTTTTTTTTCGAGAACGAAAGTTTTTATGCCCGCCGCTTTTGCGCGACCGAGAGCATATGCCTCGGGCTTATTGCTCACAACTAACGCTATTTTGCCGCCGGAAAGCCCTTCTTTTCTTTCCGCATTGATAAGGGCCTGTAGATTGGTCCCGTTTCCGGAGACAAAAACCGCAATATTCATAATTTCTTATCTCTCATCTCGTAGGAGCGGCCTCCGGCCGCGAACATTATTTTATAATTCGCGGCGGCAGGAAGGCCGCTTCTACGACCAGTCACCATTCACTATCAACTAAATAGTCTTAATTACCTTTGTTGGACACTTAGCCTGTATTTTTTCGATCTCTTCAGGCTTATCCTGTTTTGAATAATCAGCGTTAGAAAGATTGTCGGTAAGCTCGAAAAAACCTTCCTGTGAAAGCTTTACACATATGCCACAGGTAATACATCCTACCTTGCAAACCTGGCGTGTTCTTAAAACCGTGTCGTGTGAACTACACGAAACATAGAAAAGTTTCTCCCTCTTTTTCGCCTGCATCTTTATGATACCCTTCGGACAAGTTGTCGCGCATTTTCCACAGCCGGTACATTTTTCCTGATCTAGTTTTGGCAGGCCGTTCTCCATAACAAGAGCGCCAAAGGGACATTCGCGAACACAGTCTCCAAAAGCCAGGCACGCGTATTGACAGGCTATCCCGGCGCTAAAATTAAGGTTTGCCGCCAGGCAGGTCTTAATCCCGTTATATTCCGCTATCGGTTCTTTTTGTTCGGTTTCAGCGGCGCAGTGCACAAGCGGTATCTCCTGATGGGATTCTCCTCCCTCAATTCCGCTTATTTCACAAATTTTCTGTTTAGCCTCCGCTTCAACTACACGGCACTTTCCGGGATCAACGCCTTCGGCAACAATATGTTCGGCAAAATCATGACAACTTAAAAATCCGCACGCACCGCAATTTACTCCCGGAAGAAGATGGTTTATCGCGTCGACTTTCGGGTCTTCTTCTACTTTTAGTTTTTTATCGGCAACCCCCAGGATCGCGGCAAAAAGGATCGCAAGACCCGCCATGCTAAAAACTGACGCCAACATTAAATTATCCACTAATGATCCCTCCAAAACCCATAAACGCTAAAGCAAGCATTCCCGCGATAATAAGTGTTATCCCCGCCCCTTTAAGCGGTTCCGGAACGTCACTGAATACAAGCTCTTCGCGTATCCCCGCCATGACAACAAGAGCAATTGTGAAACCAACCCCCGCACCCAAACCAAAAATCACCGATTCTAGAAATGAATAATTTCTCAGGATCATGAAAAGTGTAAGCCCTAAAATAGCGCAGTTGGTTGTTATTAGCGGCAGAAATATTCCTAACGCCTTGTAAAGCGGCGGCGATACTTTTCGTATGAACATTTCCACGAACTGTACAAAACTCGCTATAACTATTATAAACGTAACGTACTGCAGGAAAACCAGATTGAACGGAACAAGAATATAATGGTAGATAAGCCACGTAACCGTCGCGGCCATTGTCATTACGAACGTAGTCGCTACTCCAAGCCCTATGGCACTCTCTACCTTATTGGATACACCTATAAAAGGGCATATGCCAAGAAAGTACGTCAGCACAAAGTTGTTTGTAATGCTGGCCGCGATAAATATGAGTATGAGTCCTACCATTTTTGTCTACTCCTAAAGCAACACATCGTTAGTGAATAGTTTTTAGAGATTGTCTCGTCTCTCCGCTCCTCGCAATGACGGGGCAAGGGCCTTCTACCCTTCACTATTTACTCTTCACCCTCTTGTCAACTATATTAAACACTCCCACCAAAAGCCCCAATGTTATGAACGCGCCGGCCGGCATGACCATAACTATCCAGTTAGTAAAACCTTCCCACATAACGGGATACCCAAAAACGGTTCCGGCCCCTAAAACCTCTCTAACCGCTCCCAATACCACCAACGCGCATGTAAACCCTATGCCCATGCCAAAAGCGTCAAGGAAGGATCTCGCGACACCATGCTTTGAGGCAAAGGCTTCCGCGCGTCCTAAAATGACACAATTTACTACAATAAGAGGAATGTACGGCCCCAGGGCTTTACTGATCTCAAAGAAGTTCGCTTTAAGAAAATAGTCCGCCGCGGTTACGAATGTAGCTATAATTACAGTAAACATAGGTATCCGCACCTGCTCCGGAACGAGCTTGCGGATGGTCGAAATAACTACCACTGAAGACACGATAACAAATGTCGTGGCCAACCCCATAGAGAGCCCAAAAACGCATTTAGTCGTAACAGCCAGCGTCGGGCACATGCCCAGCACCTGGACAAATACCGGATTCTCTCGCCATAACCCTTTTACAAAATCTTTTATCATTTTTCCCGCCCGCGAAAAGTCTTATTTTTTTAATTCTTTTCGTATTTCTTCAACTCTTTTGTTCAGTATGTTCACTACCGCCCTGGAAGATATCGTAGCGCCCGTAATGGCTTCTATCTGATAATCCTTCTCCGGTTTACGGTTTTTTAAATATTCTATAGGATGCGTGATCGAAAGGTTTATAAATTGACTTTTGAATTTTTTCGTGGTTATCTCCGCCCCCAGCCCCGGGGTCTCCTGTGACTCCAAAACCTCCATCCCTTTCAGCTGTGTAGCGTTCGCGTCAATTCCGGATATTAACTTAATCGTCCCCTGGTAGCCATTGCCCTCAGCAAGAAACGCGTATCCGACGATCTTTCCGGTATCGTCCGCTATGTCATAAAGCCCTTTTATCTCGGAATCGTTTATCTCTGCCGCTTCCGGGAAAATATTCTTGATCCCCTTTTCCGTCTCTCTGGCGATATTCACCAGTATTTTTGGCATAGCGTAGTTGTAAACAAACACTAATGTCGCGCCGGAAACAGCCCCTACTATCGCTAGCGCGACTATTACCTTTACGATGGTGTTCTCGAATATCTTTTTTATATTATCACCTGGCATTTGCCACTCCGAATCTTTTAGGCCTGGAGGCCCTGTTAATAAGCGGGGTAAGCGCGTTCATCAAAAGGATCGAATACATAACACCTTCTGGTAACCCGCCCCATATCCTTATTAGCATGGTTATAAGCCCGCATCCTATACCAAATATCCAACGTCCTTTGACCGTCACCGGTGACGTTACCGGATCTGTCGCCATAAAGATCGCGCCAAGAAGAAGCCCTCCGGAAAGGACATTGGCGATCGGGGAAGAAAATGTCCCCGGCGCGACCAAATGTGTAATGGTTGAAAAAACCGCGACTGTTCCGATAAACGCCGCGGGAATTCTATGATCAATTATTTTTTTTCTGAGAAGAAAAACCAAACCTATCAACAACGCTATTGCTGAAGTCTCACCTAAGGATCCCGAAACATTGCCCTCAATAAGGTTTAAGTATGGCGCGATAATATGTTCAAATTTCGCCAAAGCCAGCGGAGTTGCCGCTGTTACCGTATCCACCCCCACCGGATTTGACCAAGTCGTCAGATGAACCGGGAAAGTTGCCATAAGGAACGCTCGCGCCAAAAGCGCTGGGTTAAATATGTTGCATCCCAATCCTCCAAAGACTTCCTTCCCCAAGGCAACAGCAAAAACCGACCCCAAAAAAGCCATCCACAAAGGTAATGACGGCGGGAGCACCAATGCCAGCAAGACCCCGGTAAGGAACGCGCTGTAGTCGTTTATCCTTACTTTTCTGCCTCGCAGTTTCTGTAATACAAGTTCCGTCAAAGTCGCCCCGAAAGCCGAGACGATCAAAAGAGAAATCGCCTGCATTCTAAAGAAAAATATACTCGCCCCTACAGCGGGTATTAACGCTAGAAACACACCCTTCATCATGTATCGTGTATCTACCGGCGAGAAAATATGAGGAGAAATATTTATGCTTAATTTTTTCATTTCTATTATTTCTTCCGCTGAACAGCGGCTTTTCCTTCTTTAATATAGTGAACAAGCGGTATCCGTGCCGGACAAGAGTAATTGCATGAACCACATTCCATACAGTCAGCGATATATAGATCTTCCAGGATATCCCACCTTCCGGCCTTTATGTTTTTCATGAGATCTGTAGGCACAAGGTTCATCGGGCAAACGTCTACACATTTCGCGCATTTCACACACGGAGATTCTTCAAAACTACGTGCCGCCTTCTCGGATAAAAACAATAACCCGGAAGTGCTTTTCAGGATCGGCGCGTCCATGGTCGGTTGCGCGAACCCCATCATAGGACCGCCAACTATCACCTTTTTCACTTCCCCGCGTAGCTTGGCTCCTGAAGTTTCAAGCGCGTCAAGGATAGTGGTCCCTACCCTCAAAACATAATTACCCGGTCTTTCGAGGCAATCCCCCGAGATGGTCACGATCCTTTGTGTTAAAGGTTTATTCAAATATACCGCCTCATAGATCGCGTTGACCGTACCCACGTTCTGAACAAGAAACCCGATGTCGAGAGGAAGCCCCCCCGGAGGCACTTCACTTCCGGAGATCGCCTTTATCAGTTGTTTTTCCCCGCCCTGAGGGTACTTTGTCTCGAGTGCGACTACCTTAATACTCTTCAGCTCTTCAGTCGCGGCTGTTTTGATAGCTTTACGAAAAGCCGAGATCGCGCCTTTTTTATTATTCTCGATTGCGATAACAATATCTCTGGGCCGCAGAACTTTAACGATAAGTTCTATCCCCTTAAGGATCTCTTCGCCGCTGCTAAGCATTAAGGCGTGATCACAAGTAAGATACGGCTCGCATTCAGCCCCGTTTACTATTAAAGTTTCTATCTTCTTGCCTTCCGGAACACTGAGCTTTACATGTGTCGGAAACGCCGCTCCGCCCATGCCCACCAGGCCGGCGTCTCGCACTTTGGAAACAATGTCTTTTGCCGAAAGGTTCTCTATGTTTTGAGTGGTATATGTTCTGTCTTCTTTCGTGTCGTCTCTTTCAATAAAAATAGCCGGGGCGGGCCCTAGAGAATGATGAAAAACTTTTTTTATATCCGTGACTTTTCCGCAAACGGAGGAGTGTACGGGGCTTGATATGAAGCTTTCGCTTGTCCCTAAAAGTTGGCCCTCTTCTACGCAATCGCCCTTTTTTACAACCGGTTCATTGGGCGCGC
>JAJRVD010000055.1 GCA_024277375.1 Candidatus Omnitrophota bacterium
ATCCTAAAATTGTCTGTAGTGCCGAAAAGAAGGGTTTGGCTTGATGGGTTATTCAGCAATTTGGTGCATTTAGCGGCACCGTTCCCATTAAAAACTGAATCCTAATGCAAAATCTGGGTTAAAAGGATATATAATATTGATTAAGCCAGAGAGAGTTGATGAGGTTATCTAAAGGCGAGAATGTGTCGAAGTCTTTTATTAAGAGGACACTAGAGGAGCTGGAAAAGGCAGTGGAATTATTGTCGGAGGCAAAATAAAGGAGTAGGTTGAATGAAAAAAATATTTATTGGATGCATTGTGGGCGGAATGTTTGTTTTTGGCATGTGGAATGCAAATGCTAAAGCTGCCGATGCAGAAAAAGAAACTGTGAAAAGGCAGGATAGTGATGTAAGGGTATACTATTATAAGCTGGGCGGAAAGAAAATGCCTGCATATACGCCTATTTACATGAATGGCTATAAAATCACTGGCCTTAAGAAGGAGTGTTATACATATGTGGATATAGAGCCTGGTAGGTATGAGATCCAAATAGTGGGAGCAAGAACGGTAGGCAAGGAAACAGGCCCGACAAATATGAAAATATATTTGGAGGAAGGAGAATACTATTTTCAAATATCCTTAGCCGATGCCAAAAAACCCCGGAAATACAGTCTAGATCTTGTCGAAAAAGAGAAGGCAAAGTCGGACATTAAAAATTTTAAGCAGTATGTATATGAGAAGAAAAAGAAGCCGCGACCATTAAAGAATGTGGTGTTAACGTCCATCTTGAATAATATTGACAAACGGGAGATCTATAGTGAGGGGACCGATATTGTATATAGGGATAAGAACCTCGATTTTTCGACTATAGAAAAGGTGTCGATTTCCCCATTAATAGACGCCAGGGAAAAACGAAAACATTCCTTGGGAAAGATCTTTCATGGTTTTCAGTTTCTTGAAAAACAGTGGGACGAAAAAGGAACTCATTTGCTAAACCGTATAAAGGACGAACTGTTAAATAGGGGGTATATTGTAGAGGTTTTGGACGGCGTAGACGAGAAAATAAGAGACATTGAGAGATCGGGGAATTACGATATTGCTGAACTGTCAAAGATAGGGAGTGAGAATGCACCTATAGTGATGCTTCCCTTTGTGAATGAGGTGCGTTATGTGGACTTGATCGGTAAAAGTTTTGATGGTATCAAGATTACGTTCGTTTTGGTTGATAGCAAAAGGAAAAATATTTTATGGATAGGACAAGGTAGCATAGGTACGGATGATATGCTTCCAAAAGGATCAAATTATGGCGGCCTTATGGGGGCAGCTAAAGCCGGCGCGCATGCAAGTATTGCTATCTCAGATGATAAAGGCTTAAGCGCAGTCAAAAATGGGTTAAAAAACTTTCCCAATTGCATGAAGGACAATATTAGCGACATGTTTGAAAATGTGTACGTTGAATACATCCTTAATTATGGTGATAACACATTTACCTTTAGCGAAAAAGATCTTGAAAAAAGAAAGAATAAGTTCAAAAGTAAATTAAAAAAGATCGGTGTTGATATATGTGAAGATCCGAGCGAAGCGAAGTATATATACAATTTCGTTTTTAATGATGTTCAAAGTGCTCTGTTTCTGTGGGATGTTGGTGGTTCGTATCTCAGAATTATAGATACGGATAGTTCCAGGGCTGTCTTTATCTCCGAGGCCAAAAACTGCGGTACAGGTTTGGGGGATCACGAGAAATATCTTATCGAGGCGTTGAATGCGACTCAGGCACATGTAGAGGAATAAACGGCAGACGGGAAGCGAAAGTGCATGATGAGAATACTTTTTAGAAAAACACATTTATTGTTTTTTTGCCTAATAGCGTTTTCATTGTGGATGCCAGAAACCTCATTGGCTGGTGGATTCCCGATAGAAAAAGGCGGTTTAGGTGATGAAAGCTGGACGGTAGAAGAGCGTGTTGTAAATAAATAGGGACAGACACTATTAAACTTGATCTATCAGCGATTAATATAGGAGGACGACAATGTCAGATTTAGAAAAGACTATTGCCATATTCGAAGGTTATAAAATTCGTAGATACTATGACGAAAAAGCAGAGACCTGGTATTTTTCGGTGATAGATATTCTACATGTACTTCTTCAAAATAAAGATTATCAAATAACCCGAAATTATTGGAAAGTTCTGAAAAACCGTCTCAAAAAGGAAGGAAGTCAAACGGTTACAAATTGTAACCGTTTGAAAATGGAGGCTGAAGACGGGAAAATGAGAATTACTGATGTTGCAGACCCTCAAACGCTGTTACGCGTAATCCAGTCAGTACCCAGCCCCAAAGCTGAACCTATTAAATTATGGCTTGCCAAAGTGGGGTATGAGCGAATACAGGATATGGCAGATCCTGCAAGATCCCTTGATCGTGCGAGAGAATATTGGCAACAGCATGGAAGAAGCGAAAAGTGGATCCAGCAGCGCATGACCGGACAGGAAACCCGCAATAAATTGACTGATTATTGGAAAGAGCACGAGATCAAAGATGAGGAAGAATACGCTATACTTACCAACATTATACACACTGAATGGACCGGTGTATCAGTAAAGCGGCACAAAGAGATCAAATCGCTTAAAACCCAAAATTTACGTGATCATATGAGCGAAGCCGAACTGATCTTTACTGCATTAGCAGAACTTTCTACAAGGAAAATAGCCGAAAGCTCTCAGGCTGCAGGGTTACATGAGAACAAAAAGGCCGGCAAAAAGGGGGGAGCTATTGCCAAAAGGGCACGACGAGAGTTAGAAGGCAAAACCGGTAAAAGTGTTGTCTCCGGTGAAAATTTTCTTCCACCCAAGAAAAATATTAAACAAATAAAGAAACGGAAACAGAATAAATAAACAAGGGGTAAAATGATGTCTGATTATTGTGTAGAATTTACTATGCCGTACGCGCGAAGGTATAAAGATGTTTATCAGTTACGTATCAGTCTTGATCATACGGACCCGGAAGTATGGCGGCGCATTCAGGTGCCGGGAAGTTATACTTTTTATGATCTGCATGTGGCGATACAAGATGCGATGGGATGGTTGGATTATCATTTATTTGAATTTAATGAGAAACAAGCCGGATTCAGGGCGAATTATCGGATAGTTTCTGTATTTGATGAACCAGAAGAGATGTCTTTTGATGTTGGTTGGGATTATGCTACAGAGGTGCCGATTAAGAAATTGTTTAAGGCTGAACAAGATACTGTTCTTTACCGGTATGATTTTGGTGACAACTGGGAACACAGCGTGACTTTAGAGAAAATTTTGCCTCGTGAAAAAGGTATTAAGTATCCTATTTGTGTCGATGGTGCGCTTGCCGGTCCGCCGGAAGATTGCGGCAGTATTCCGGGGTATTATAAGTGTGTTGCGGCGGTTAAAGATAAAAATAATGAGATGTTGCAAAGATGGGTAGGAGATTGGAAGCCTGAATCATTTAGTCCGAAAGACGTAAAATTCGAAACTCCCTTAAAACGCATGGAAATAGCATTAGATGAATAATGAGGAAAATATCATGAAAACAAAATCATACGATAAAAAGATATTCAGACTCTGGTCGATATTGAATAAGCTCGATACGGGCGGGCAGGTTTTTACTGCTAAGCTAGCTAAGGATTTTAATGTATCTATTAGAAGCGTTCAAAGAGATGTTGAGCTTTTGAATATGGTAGGGTTTCCGGTAGTGTCTTGCGGTAAGGGTTGTTATGGATTCATTGAAGGATTTTCTCTTAAACGTATAATGATGTCGGAAGAGGATGCATCACTTATTTCCTTTCTTTATGAAATAGCCAAGTCTTTAGGGGGTAAGTTCGAGAATTCATTTAACGGTATATTAAAGAAGATGCTTAAACCCGACATAGAGTCACCTTTCTATGTAAAGATGTCGGGCGGTATGAAATTAGCGGAAGAATTTCCTTTTGTTTCGGATATTGAATCAGCTATTGATGAAAGAAAGAAGATGATGATTGAATATTTATCTGACAGGAAGAAGAAAAAGTACACGGTAGATCCCTTGAAAATAATCTATTTTGAAGGGTTTTGGTATCTTCTGGCCAATATAGATGACAAAGATAACCTTAGGAAATTTAGACTGGATATGATTGAAAGAATTGAAATTACAAATGAAGAATATAGTTTGTTGGATAATCTTAAAACTGTTTTAGACGAAAGTGTGAACGTATGGTTCGAGGAAAAAAGGAATAAGAAAACTGTTCTTAGGGTTGATAAGCAAGTGGCAAAATACTTCAAAAAGAAACAATATTTTCCCGTGCAGGTAATCAAGAAAGAAAACAAAGACGGATCGATTGTTGTAGAATCGTCTTTTTCAGATGATATGGAAATAATCCCAACTGTTTTACATTGGATTCCCTGGGTTAAAGTTGTTTCGCCGAAACATGTCAAATCCAAAGTTTTATCCCTGGTAGAAGAGTACGCCAAAGCTAACAAATAAACTTCTACACTCCTAACTTATAATAATCTAATAAATATTTTATACAGCGACATTATGCTGTCGCTGTCATATGCTATATTTATACTTTAAATAAGGAGAAGATAAGGATGAAACAAAGCCTGCCTAAAAAAAGTATATTTGCCCCGAGCATACTTACCATTTGCTATATGATCTTCATTCACTTGAGTCAGCTGTTCACTGAGGCACAAGTGCCGGTGCAAGTTCCTCCAGAATCAATTGCAGAAACTATTAATCAAAGCCCAATAGTAGAGAATGTCGCAGCTGAATTTCATTCAGAAAAAGTAATAATAGATGCAGAAAAAAAGACAAAGACATTCGAAGAGGAATATGGCGATGAGCCATACATATATCTTTTACATGAGATAGAGGTAGAAGTAAAAGAGGATTGGACACATAAAACTACAATACATAAGAAAATAAAAATACAAAAACCTGGGCATAAAAACATAGGAACAATCCCTTTCAGGTATATCAAAGGTCGAGAAAAGATAACAAAGATCGAAGCTTACACAATAGCAGCAAATGGTGAAAAATATTCCCACATTAAAATTCAGGATAGGTCAGTTGATCGTGGATATAAAAGCTACTCGGATGAAAGAGAAAAGATAATCACGCTCCCAAAAGTTTCTGTCGGAGCCATTCTTGATTACACAGTCGTTAGGGAGTTTCAAGGGAAGACAATCGAGGGGGCTTTCTGGAAGGTAGGATATTTAGATTTTGGAGTACCAACAAAACAGGATAAATGCTCGGTATCCTTCCCCAAAAGTCTTGATATCGCTTATAAGGAATTCAACCTTGAATACAAGCCGGTTATTTACGATGATGGGGTTACAGTTAAATATGTCTGGGATGTTCAAAATACACATGAACCCTATGATGACACAGCGAACAAACCATTTCCTACGCATGAGAATTTAACAAACATATTTATGTTCTCTTCTATCAAGAATTGGTCAGATGTCTCTGACTGGTATTATGACCTTGCGTCTAAGAACGTCGTTATTACCGAAGAAATGCGCAAAGAAGCAGCAAATATATTTGAGGGAAAAGAAACCTTAACACAAAAAACCTTAGCGTTATTAGAGTATTTTAATGATAAGTTCAGGTATATTTCGATGTCTTTTGGCGAAAATACTTTTGAGCCACATAGAACAGATGAGGTGTTTAAAAATAAATATGGAGATTGCAAAGACATATCATTACTTTTTAAAACAATGTTGGAGCTTGGTGGGGTTGAATCTTCGCTTGCGCTTTTTACTGAGGAAGAAACGTCAAGCGATCCCCAATATGATCTACCGATACCGGGGTTGTTTGACCATGTTCTTCTTTTAGTTCATGATCCAGAAGAAGGAGATTTTTATTTAGATCCCTTATTGGAGGGATATTTTCCGGGGGAGTACCCACTTAGTTTTCAGGGCGCATATACATTTATCATCAATGAGCACGGTGGGAAATTTGATAAACTCCCGATATTCGATGAGTATAGGCAGTACGAAGCAAAAGCTATTACGTATGATATCAAAAACGACGGGTCAAGTATGTGTGAATACATCAATCTTTGGGGGTTAGATTTTTCAATTAGTATGCGAAAAAAGATAAAAAGCGATAGTGTAACATATTGTGGGCACTTTCGAAGTGTCATCCTGAGCGAGGGCGAAGCCCGAGTCGAAGGATCTGGCATAAGGTCTTTGAAAAAATAAAAAAATGGCATACCCTAATGGTTGTTATTGTTGAAGTAAGAACC
>JAJRVD010000056.1 GCA_024277375.1 Candidatus Omnitrophota bacterium
TCTATTGCTGCCTGCCGGGAAAAACCCATTTGCTGAAATTTTAGCTGCTCCTCCTTAAAAATAATCCGATGGTACAGCAGATTCTTCGACTCGGTCACTTCGTTCCCTCGCTCAGAATGACATATGTTGGGCTGATTCTCTGCGGAGAACTGAAATATTACAAATAATCCGATGGTACAGCAGATTCTTCGACTCGGTCACTTCGTTCCCTCGCTCAGAATGACATATGTTGGGATAATTCTCTGCGGAGAACTGAACTATTACAAGATATTAGCCGGGATAATCAAGTGAGCTAACTTTCTCTCGACATAACATAGAGTTTTTGCTACAATAATCTTGTAAGAGTTCTAGAAAAGGGCAAACCCGTAGTGATGCGGGGGCGCAACGTAAGGGGTCTAGGATAAAAAACAAATTTTGTTGTTTTTCGTAGATAGCCCGACTGCCTGGAAAGAGAGGTAGTCGGTTTTTTTTATTTATGGCCCAAAATGGGGAGCTGGGAATTCATCCCCCCTTGCAGGATGCTCTAGCTCCCCGGGTCTATGTGAGCGGTAGGGGCACAGCGTGACGTGTTCCTACATAGCAAGACTCTCCCGATATTTTTAACCGTTATATACATGCAACGATAGTGTTACGTAGAAGAGGTATCGTCTTCGGCGAGGGGATGAGAATTATATCTTTTTGTTAACGGCCAGAGGCCGCTCCTACGTAATTCCCAAAGGTTCTGACACTACCTAGCAACTACTTATTGGCAATTTCTTGCCGCATGCCATATACTATATACTTGGGACGCTACAAAAATGAAAAAAATAACGTTTATGCTTATTTTGATAGGGGCAATAGGTCTGTTTTTTATGGAACCTGTTTACGCCGGGATATTATGGAAGTATGATCTATATTCCGCCAAAAGAGCCGCGAAACAGGCCACCAAACCTGTCATGATAGATTTTTATACGGATTGGTGCGGGTGGTGTACGAAATTGGATAACGAAACATACGATAACAGCCAGGTCCAGAACCTTGCAAGGAAGTTTATTTGCGTTAAGATCGATGGCGATAAACAAAAAAATCTGGTTAGACAATATCGTGTGACCGGTTACCCCGCGATATTCTTTTTGGATAATAACGGGAACGTTGTAAAGAAGATCCCGGGATTTGTCGATGCTAATACGTTGACGCCGATAATGAAGAGTGTTCTGAAAAGCATAAAACCCTCCGTGCCGGTAAAATCGAGAAGTAAGAAAAAGCCATCAGTCTTGAATACTATTATGAAACGTATAATGCCTTCAAAGACTGACAGTAAGAGCGCTAAGACAGAGCGGTTCACGTTGAGTGGGATATTGGAAGGCAAAAGAGGGAAGCAGGCCATAATTAACGATAACGTAGTGGGAGTGGGCGGTACTGTTGATGGCGCGACGGTTGATTCGATCTCAGGAAATTCGGTTATATTGAATTGCAAAGGGCGTAAGATTAGGCTGGACTTGTAGAATGCTCAAGAAGAAGGCTGTCAGGAAGATAATATATTTTATGATCTTGTTCCCGATAGGGCTTATTGCCGCTATCTGGGTGTATAATAATTTCTTTATGCGGGTAGACACTACGGAAGTAGACGGGTATTACGATCTTCTGATTCGTCATGGTAAGCCGTCCGATGACCTTTTGCTCAATTTGGGGGTGACCGAAAGCGATGATATCCAGAAAGCTATAAACAGAATTAAAGATGCTATGTCCCTGGAGGCCACTGACATCTATCTTGTGCAGCATGACGGGGGAAAGAAACCAGCGTACATTACAAATAAAGGGCGTGGTGTTATGGGGCTGGCGCTTTCCGATAGAGTTACAGCGCTGCATGAGAAAATAAACGTATTAACGCATGAGTTAGCGCATATCTATGTGTGGAATATGGATAGGTCTTTAATAAATGTGTACGACGAAGAGAAGATCGTCGACACCTCAGGTGTGTTCCTGGGTTTGGGTATACTTATTCTGAATGGCCTGACGGATGACATCTTTTTTATGCCGGGAGAAGAATATCAAACAGAAAAAAAATTCTTTGGGTATATCCAACCGGAAGAATTCGGATATCTTTTAGCGCGGTATTGTGCCGAGCATGGCATAGCAGTGGACAAGATAACACCGTTTCTGACCCCGACCGGCCGTAAATATTTCAGTATAGGTCGCACTTATCTGGCGCGACGGGAAAAACCGGTACCTGTGTCAAACAGAGAAGTCAAAGGCGCTTACTGGTGTCCGAAGTGTGGTAAGTTTACGAGGTTTTCGTTGACGGAGGAAGCAGTGGATATAAAATGTCCTCGGTGTGAAGAGGGATAAAAACGTGTCATTCCCGTGAACAGACTGTGTCATAATGTAGGGGCTTGATTCATCAAGCCCGTTATATCGGGTTCGATAAATCAAACCCCTACGATATATTTTATGCGGCCATCCGCAAAACAAATTACGACACAGTCTGGAAAACGTGAATCCAGGTTACAGAATATTAGTTCGCGGGCAGAGCTCGCTCCTACGCTGCGCAAAAACGATAGTGCTGGAGGCAACATAAATGGACGAAGAAAAAAAAAGAAGAATACTTTGCGTGGATGACGAGCCGGATAATTTAAGGCTTCTTGAGATGCTGCTTTTACGTGATGGATACGAAATCTTATCGGCCGATTGCGGCGGAGAGGGGCTGAGTAAGGCGGCATCGGAGAAACCCGATCTTATTGTGCTTGATATTGAGATGCCGGATATGTCCGGGTATGATGTTCTGAGGAAACTTCGAGCTGATGAGATAACCCGCCTTATCCCGGTTATTTTGATTACCGCGTTCAGCGAGGCAGAGTATAGAGCAAAGGGCATTGAGGCCGGGTGTGACGATTTTATTGTAAGGCCATTCGATAGGAATGAAGTATTAACGAAAGTAGATACCCTTTTGAAGTTGAGTGACGCGCGCGCGTTGATAGACGAAACAGAAAAAGTCGAATATATCGTGGACCAGATAGCGGATGGGGTAGTCGTCTTTGACGGTATGCTGAAGATCACCCGGATAAACCAAAAAGCAGCTACTTTGCTTTCGATCCCGGCGGCTGATACGGGAGTAGATTTTCTGGAGCACCTGAATAAACATTTTAAAGTGCGATATGAAGGGAACTTGAAGGGCGACTTGAGAAGTAAAGTGGTTTCTTTTGATGTTGAAAGAGAAGCGACAGACCAGACTAAGCCACTTATGCTTGAGGTAAAGTCAAGTGTTGTCCGGAACCCGCTAAGAGAAATAAGTACAATAGTGATGATATTGACCGACGTTACCATGCTGCGAATGGGAGAAGAGCTTAAGCAGAATTTTATGAACCTTATATCGCACAAATTGCGTACGCCGGTTTCCGTTATTACCGAGAGTTCATCCATGCTCGCCGAGGGTGTTTTCGGGAAATTGACCAAAGAACAGAAAGAGTTCGCTTCTATGATATTAGAGAAGTCTTACGCATTAGGAGATCTGGTCGAAAAGCTGATCAATTTCACTACCATAACCAGTCAAAAGCTCGATCTGACCAGGCAGTCCATAGCCCTAAAAGACTATCTTACGAAGCTTACCAGTTCTATTATTCAACGCAGAAAAGATCGAGAAATAAATATAAATATCGATTGCCCGGATGGAGTGATCGTAGAGATGAATGAGGCGCATTTTGATCTTATCATTGAAAATTTAATAGAGAACTCCATTAAATTCAATGATGGCGATGTGGTTAAAGTTGCTATTACAGTTATGAGGACCAATGAGGGAACAATGATATCAATATCTGATAATAGCAGGGGTATTCCCTCTGAAGAGATAGAAAAAGTATTTGAGAAATTTTATCAGGTGGAAAAATATTTTACGGGAAATGTAGAAGGCGTCGGCCTGGGGCTTGCTCTTGTAAAGCGTCTTGTGGGCGCATATGGTGGAGAAATACAAATAGAGTCAGCTGTTGGAAAAGGATCAGTTGTTAATATTCAGCTGCCAAAAATTGTCCCATGAAAATCGGAACTAAAGAGATATCATTAAACCTTCCCACTGATCATACAGAAACTCAGCTCAAGAAAAAAATATCCAAAAAGCTTCGGATCAGAGAGTTCTCGTATGAAATTAAGAAGAAAAGTCTTGATGCCAGAAAAAAAGGGAACATCCATTGGCAGATAAGAGTACGTGTTTCTTCGAAAGAGATCGCAGGCGGCACCCCGATCGTAGCGGCCCCCCTAGATATTCCCTATAAGAAAAGAAGTCAGAAAGCGGTTGTTGTAGGTAGCGGACCAGCGGGATTTTTCGCGGCATTGGTTCTTCAGAAGGCGGGATTCAACACGATCCTGATCGAAAGAGGTTCGGATGCGCATAAAAGATCCGATAAGATCCGAGAGTTTGAGGAGACCGGGGTTTTTAGCTCTACCGGAAATTACGCGTTTGGCGAAGGTGGTGCGGGTACATTCTCTGACGGGAAGCTTACCTCAAGAAGTAAACATATATCACAAGAGAAAGAGTTCGTAATATCCAGTTATATCAAAGCCGGAGCTCCGGAAGAAATAGGATATCTGGCGCATCCCCATTTGGGCAGTGATAACATTAAAAAAATTGTGTGTGCTTTAAGGGAAGAGTTTCTCTCTCTTGGCGGTAAAGTGTTTTTTGAAACCTTTTTGGAAGACCTGAAGGTGGAAAACGGCATAGTACGTGAGGCGATCACATCCGGAGGTTTATTTCAGGCGGATAAGTTCATTATCGCATCGGGACATTCCGCGTACGAGACATACCGGATGTTAATGGCGCGCGGCGTAAAATTTCGCACAAAGAATTTTGCCATAGGTTCAAGAGTGGAACATCCACAAGAAATTATTAATAAGGCGCAGTGGGGTGCTCTGAGATTGCCGGGAGTTAAAGCCGCCGAGTATAGACTTACGTCAAAAGGTTCCGGAGGGTTCCCGGTGTATACGTTTTGTATGTGTCCGGGCGGAACTATCGTTCCTTCGGCGGCGTACGAAAATACAAATATAGTTAACGGTATGAGCCGGTACGCTAGAGATGAAAAATTCGCGAACGCCGGTTGCGTCGCCGGGATCGATCTTAATAGGTTAAAAGGGGCTGAGATCTCGCCGCAAGAGGCATTGGACTGGTTGGAAAACATTGAAAAAAGTTTTTATGAATATTCGAATGGTTTTGGCGCTCCATTCTGTACGATACGGGACTTTATTGACAAAAAGGAAACGTCGAAAACTGTTGAGTCCAGTTATCCCCTGAGCCTTAAGCCGGCAGCGTTATGGGAATTATTGCCGCTTGAAGTAAGTGATTCCATCTTGGTGGGGCTTAAAGAGTTTAGTAAAAAAATTAAAGGTTTTGAAGTCGGGATTATCATGGGGCTTGAAAGTAAAACTTCAAGCCCGATTCAAGTTGAGAGGGAACCCGGCGGTCTTTGTTGCGGGTTTAAAAATCTTTATATGGTCGGAGAGGTGAGCGGTTCCTCCGGAGGAATAATATCGAGTGCGGCCGATGGAATAAAAGCCGCTATGAGTATCGCAAATCATAGGGTATAATGGTGTCGTATGGAAAAACAGGAATATGTCAGTCAGTGCCCCGCAGGGGTTGGTACGGGAATCTATAAGCCAATAAAATCAATAGTTTCTGTATCCTCGCTTTCCAGACTGTGTCATAATGTAGGGGCTTGGTTCATCAAGCCCGTTATATCGGGTTCGATAAATCAAACCCCTACGATATATTTTATGCGGCCATCCGAAAAACAAATTACGCCGCAGCTTGAATGGCAAAAATTCTATTTCGCAAAACTCTAATGTCAGTAACAAAGGAGCAAAATTATGGGTAAGCAGAATTGTTGGGAAGCTAAAAATTGTGGACGAGAAACTAATGGAGATAAGTGCGAGGATATGGGTGTATGTCCTGCCGCGTCTGAGAAGAAGGCGGACGGAATACACGGAGGTCTGAACGGAGGCAGGGTATGTTGGGCTATAGCCGGAACTTTGTGCGGTGGTGAAGTTCAGGGCACATATGCGACTAAAATGGAAAATTGCGGAGCATGTGATTTTTATAGATCGGTGCAAGATGAAGAAGGCCGCGATTTTTTGTTTGTGCTCCAGATCTTCGAAAAACTGAGATAATGATCGAATAGAGTCCAAGTATTTGAAAGTCCGTCTGATATTAGCCGGGCTTTTTTTAAACCTGCGCTTGACGAGGCAGAAAACATATGATAAGTTTGCTTGTACGTGGCTGTTATTCATTATATACAGCTTTCATTTTAATAGTGGAGAGGGGGGAGGTTTGAAATGAAGAGAGCCATATGTGCTTTAGTAATGGCATTGTTTGCAATATTGGTAATCGGACTCCCTGATATTGCTTATTCCGCTCAAGATTCCCGAATTGAATTTATTGACAAGCAAATACACAATCATGTTTTGGCTATTCAGCGACTGAAGGCAGACCGCCGGGCTTTAAGCGGCGAGGCTCCGATCGACGAAGAGGTCTATATTGACGAAAGTTATTACGAAGAAGAATATGATGACGGATGGGGGGATGCCGGACATGTCGCGGAAGGTGAAGGGGTGGTTAGGGGAGAACCCGGAAGACCTCGGAGAATGCGACCTGGGCATCTGCGTGAATATGACAAAAAACATCTGCTTCCTCAGGGAAAACGTCCTCCAAAAGTGCGTTACAAAAAAATACCTTCAGGGAAGAAGAAAGTACTGGAAAGAAAGGGAGTAGCTCCGGGTAAAGTTAAAGCAAAGGTTAAAGCAAAGGTTAAAGCTGCCGCTAAGGGCGATCGCCGTGGGGGGAGAAGGTAAAGAGTCCTTCAAAATGGAATTTTCGTCATTCGGACTGTGTCGTAATTCATTTTGCGGATGGCCGCATACAATATACTGTAGGGGTTCGATTTATCGAACCCGATATAACGGGCTTGATGAATCAAGCCCCTACATTATGACACAGTCTGATCGAAAAAACGGCGTTTTGCAGAGGCCATGGAAGAAGGTAACATAAGGAGAACAATTGTGTATAAAAAATTACTTTATTCAACACTAATTATGTTTTTTTCGTGCAGTACGATGCTGTTTGCCTCGCACGAAGGGCCTCTGGAGTTTGAAATTTCCTTTGAAAAAGACAAATTTACTCCACAAGATGCTTTGTCCATGTCGATGAAACTTAAAAACACGGGTAAAAAAGCGATATACGTTAATGAAAGATTTTTCTTGAACTCGGAAATCAGCTCCGATGGGCAGAGAGAAGTTTACCTTATCGTAGAGTCGCCTTCCGGCGAACAGCTAGAGTGTAAAAATACTTTTGAGACGGGACTTCCACGCACATCCCAGTTTGTTCTTTTAGAGCCAGGGGAAGACGCGGAGATAGACAGAAAGAAAAACATTAAGTTCTTTTTTGATTTTGCTAAACCGGGTAAATATACGATAACCGGAGTTTATCAAAACGTGTATGGTGATGAGATCGGCGTTGACGCGTACAAGGGTGAAGTTATATCAAAGCCGGTGATTATTGAGGTAACAGAATGAAAAAAGTCATGACAGTATTGATCCTCTCTGTTTTCTTGTGCGGAAGTGCGTACTCTGATGATCTCGCGGTTGCGGACAACAGGATCGTGTCGATCGATTACACTCTGTATATTGATGCCAACAAAGTTGTTGAGACGACATTGGGCAAGCAACCCTTAACATATGTGCAGGGAAAAGGACAGCTTTTGAAAACATTGGAAGACGGTCTCAGAGGGATGAAAAAGGGGCAAAAAAAGAGTATTATCCTGAAGCCTGAAGACGCTTATGGTGAGTCGAAAAAAGATTTTTTTGTAAAAATGCCACTGGAAAAATTACCGGAAGGATCTATCAAAGTAGGAGAGCTTCTTACTGTTACAGGAGCGGAAGGTAAACCTGTTAAATGTCGTGTGCATAAGATAAAAGGTGATATCGCGACGCTTGATTTCAATCATCCTTTCGCCGGTAAGACCTTAAGGTACAGGGTTAAGGTTGTAGATGTAAAGGATGTTAGGTTTTGAGGAGGGGGAAGAGGAAAATGAGGAAGATTGCATTATTCGTGTTGTGCGCGATGCTAATGGGAATGGGTGTGGCAGGTGCCAAGGCGGCGGAACCGAGGAAATTTACCGAGGCCGATGTCGTGGGAGAGGTTTTTGATAGGCCCGTGAAAAACGGCGAATTTTTTTATCATTTTAAAACGGCGTCGCTTTTTTCGCGCACGGGAAAAACGGACAGATCCGAAGACGAAACACGTCAGGAAGCTTGGCATAATCTGGTGTTAAGGCAGGGGGCCGACGAGTTGGGCCTTACGGTTTCTGCCGAAGAGCTTGAAGGCGAAATAAACCGTTTAGTTTCGCAAAAAGGCATAGAGTATGGTACTACGGATTACGGCGTATGGGTCGTAACACAAATGCAGGACAATGTGGATACTTTTGAGAGGCGCATTGAGGACCTTTTGCTTATAAACAAACTGATGAAGTTAAAGGCTGACGCGGATGTTACGGTCACGGACGAAGAGATGTATCAGAAGTTTTTGAATCAGTATAATTCCTTTGAAAGTGAATACATATTTTTCCCAACGGTGGAAGAAGCTCAGGAATTTCTGAAAAAAGTAAAAAAGGACCGCAGTTTGTGGAAGAAAACTTTTGACGAAAAAGCGTCCGAAGGGCAGAAGGGAGCTACATGGATAAATGTGATGTCTATGGAAGCTCTGATCGATCTCTGGAAAATACCCAAAGATGACGCTTACAGGATACACGGTATGGAGGAAGGCGATTTCACTGTCGCGAAATTTTATTACGGTGACGCTGTTTTCAGGCTTTTAAGAAAAAGAGACGCGGACCTTTCAAAGTACGATGACAAGAAAAAAGAATACTATAGAAAATCAATGACCAAAGCGAGAAAATACAGGATATCCAAAGAGTACTTTGATGATCTGTACGGGCGAGCGAAACCCAGGGATTATGTGGCGGAGGATAAGCAGGCTAAAGAAGTTGAAGAAATGAAGAAGAAATCCGAAGTTGAGATAGAGACCAGCAAGGGAACCATAAAAGTGAAATTGTTCCCGGATGTCGCTCCTATGGCTGTTGAAAACTTCATAGGCCTTACTGAGAGAGGTTTTTTTGACGGTCTTATCTTTCATAGGGTTATCAAGGATTTTATGATCCAGACCGGGGATCCTAACGGTACGGGTGCGGGGGGTGAGTCAATTTGGGGTCAGCCGTTCATGGATGAAGTTTCCGAAGATGTGAAATTTGATAAGCCCGGTATCCTGGCTATGGCTAATTCCGGCGCTAATACCAATAAAAGCCAATTTTTCATCACGACCAAAGAGACGCCGTGGCTCAATAAAAAACATACCATATTCGGCGAGGTTACCGAGGGAATGGATATTGTTAAGGCGATCGAGTCCGTGCCTACCGATTCAAGAGATAAGCCGAAAGAAGAGATAAAAATGATAAAATTAACCATTTTAGGGCAGTAAACAGGGGAGAGTATGACAATCTTTCTCGGCGGCATCATTATAGGCAGCATTTGTATAGCGTTAATAATAGTCAATTTCGCGAGGTTGACCGGCGCTGTTTCAGGCGGCAGGGGTAGAGCCCGATCTGGAAACAATATGGCACCAAAATTTAAATATTCTGACCTTCCGGCAGTACAGGGGAGGATAGAAGTCGCGGTAGACCCGTCACGTAACAAAAAAGAACTGGCAAAATCTCTGGGTGAGGTTTTTGATGAGGAGATGCGCAACAATGTCAATATTGTGGCTAAAAGCATATCCCACAAGTATGAGAAACAAATAGAGGAAAGAGATCGGTCTGAGCAGATGTTGACCAGGAAATACGAAAAGGTCATGGTTGAGAAAAAACAGACCGAAACCATTATGCGAAGTGTCGCAGAGGGCCTTGTAGTTGTGGACAAAAAGGGTAAAGTGCTTCTTATGAACCCCGCCGCTGAGAAGCTCCTGGAGGCGAAAAGGGCGGATAAAGTAAATAAATCCATCTTTTCTGATCTTAAAGAAGGTCAGATGATATCCATGACAAAACAGGGGCGTGGGGATGGTACCAAAGTAGTGGAGTTCAAAATCCAAGAAGATGAAACGCAGAAGGTTATCAGGTCTTCAAGCGCTGTTATCGAAGACGAGAACGGACAGACTGTCGGTATGGTTTCGGTTCTTACTGATATGACTAAGCAAAGAGAACTGGACCAGATGAAAACCAATTTCATAAATACCGTAACACATGAATTCCGCACTCCCATAGTAGCTATGCAGAAGTCCATTATGCTTATGATAAGCGGCGCGACCGGGCGGATCAACGCGCCTCAAAAGAAGTTTCTTGAAATAGCAAAACGTAATTTAGAGAGATTAAACTTGTTGATAGACGATCTGTTGAATCTTTCAAAGCTTGAGGAGAGAAAAATAAGATTGGAGATCGTCCCTTCATCTGTTGAAGAAATAACAGGCGAAGTAACTGATACCGTGAAAACCTGGGTGGAATCTAAATCTATTGTTCTGGAACAAAATGTTCAGGAGGGTCTTCCGAAAATTAAAGTGGACCCAAACAGGATAAACCAGGTTCTAAACAATCTTGTAAGTAACGCTATTAAATTTACTCCCGCCAATGGGCGGATAACCATTGACGCAAAGCCGGCTGATGTCCCGGGTTTAGTTGAGATAAGTGTTTCGGATACCGGTGTAGGTATGACCCCGAGTGATCAGGAAAAGGTTTTTAATAAATTTTTTCAAGTGGGGGAACGGACTTTTAGTGATGTAAGCGGTACGGGGTTAGGTCTTTCGATCACAAAGGAGATAGTTGAATTGCATGGCGGCGAAATATGGGTTGAGAGCGAAAAAGACAAAGGGTCAAAATTTATATTCACAGTACCGGTGTATTAGACTTATGCAGAATGGAATTCTCGTCATTCAGGCTGTACCGTAATTTGTTTCGCGAATGGCCGCATACAACATATTATAGGGGTTCGATTTATCGAACCCCTATATAGCGGGCTTGATGAATCAAGCCCCTACATTATGGCACAGTCTGATTTAAAAAACAGCGTTTTGCATGAGTCTAATACTGGTATATAAGAGGAGGAGAAATGAGTGATCAAATAAAGATTCTTATGATAGATGATCAAGAAGATTTTTTGGAACCGATGGCGTTTTGGCTCAGGTCGAAGGGTCACAATACGATAACGGTTACATCGGGGGAAGAAGGGGTAAACGCCGTTGAGGAGGAAAAGCCCGATATTATTTTTCTGGACATATTTATGCCGGGGATGAATGGTGTTCAAACATTAGAAGAGATAAGAAAGGTCAATAAGGACATCCCCGTTATTATGCTTACTTCCGCCGTTGTGGAGAACGTTAAGGACGCGTATTCTGTTGAAGAATTGGACAGGCTAGGTGTTTCGGGCTTTTTCAAGAAAAAAGACAGTTTTGAGGACCTTTCCAGACTATTGGATGTAGCGTTAAGACACCATAAAAAAATAAAGACGGACGAATAAATATACGTAGGGGCACGGCGTGCCGTGCCCCTACCAAAATTAACCATGAAACATCTTGCATCCCTCCTAATACTCATATTCGCACTTACATTTGCTTCAAATGCCTACCCTAAGGTGGTGCCGGATTCTGAAACCAGCTATGACAGGGAAAAGGGTGAGAAGAAGGTGCATGGACAACGTTTTAGTATTGCCGAGGACAGAAGAATAGAGGCAACCGGCAAATATTTCGAGCCGGAAGGTCTTGATAAATATTTTGGACGAAAAATGGATAAGGTTCTTGGCGTAATTGAAGCCTTATCCAGTCGCCTTGCCTTGATTGAAAAAAAGCTCGCAGAAGTTGAAACCTCACTCAGTGAAGTATCAAACAAGATAGATGCCATTCCAGAAGAAGTGGAGACTTATCGTAATACACCCATGCAACCCGATCAAGGGGGTATGCCTGAGGTTGAATTTATGTCTCCTGTTGAATCCACAGAATAGACGAAAAATAGGGACGTTCCTATTTATGCTTACCATTGTTTGACTTTGGCCGCGTTATGGGGCATACTTACTGTACTTATAGTAACTACTACAAGTACTGGAACAACTTTAAAAAGGAACTGGAAGGTTTTTATGAAAAATAAGTACATATCCGCGAAAGAAGTTGTCGAGAAATATAAAGTTTCATATTCGCTTTTGAACTATTATACGAATTTGGGACTTTTTGAAGTCAAAAAGAGAAACGGTAACGCGAGGTTGTATGATGAAAAAGAGGTAGCTGAAGCGCGGGCAAAGATAAATAAGCTCATAGATGACGGGTATCCTTTGAGGATAATACAAAGGATGTTGAAAGCCGTTTAGATAAAGGGTAGGGGCGCGGCATGCCGTGCCCCTACAAAGCGAGGAAACCATGAGTTATTACAAAGTATTGGGATTCGAAAAAGAACCGTTTTCGACAAGCCCCGATCCGGAATTTTTTTATGAGTCCCGGGAACATGAAAAGGCTCTCACAAACCTTATTATAGAACTGCGTCTCAAAAGAGGGATGAGTGTGATATTGGGTGATGTGGGTACAGGTAAGACAACGCTAAGTCGTAAATTATGCCAGATATTGAAGACTAAGGATGATATAATTTTTCATATGGTTCTGGATCCGAATTTTGAGGATGAAAAATTGTTTTTTTATTCTCTTGTGCGGAATTTTGACATAGAGCTTCCGACAAGTGATCCTACGATCCTGGATCTGAAAGAAGCGCTTGAGAAATTTCTCTACAGGAAAGGCGTTGAGGAGAAAGAAACTGTAGTGGTCATAGTTGATGAGGCTCAGACCTTACGTGAAAGCACCATGGAGACTTTACGGCTGCTGTTGAATTACGAGACCAATGAACATAAGTTATTGCAATTGATACTTTTAGGCCAGATGGAATTGCATTCGAAAATAATAAATATACCCAATTTTTTGGACAGGATATGTTTTAAATATACGCTTAATCCACTTGATCTGGACGAGACACGGGAAATGATAGAGTTTCGTGTGCGTCAGGCCGGATATAAAGCGCGCATGAGACTATTTAGAGAAGACGCTATCCAGGAGATTCATAGACATACCGGTGGATATCCCCGAAAGATATCTATGTTATGTCACAAAGCCTTAAAGAGCTTGGTGTTAAAGAACCGGGTAGCGGTGGATAAAAAAACTATAACCGAAATAATTGATGACGAGGTAAAACAAGGATGGGTGAGGACACAAACTCCCGTATTACTCCAGAAAAGCAACTCTTAAAGCTGATAGAGGATTCTGAAGGCGATCATCTTGATAAAGCAAAAGAGAAGTATCAGGCTCGAAGCTTCTTCTCCATGGATGCATTGAAAGCTTTATGGCCTTTTTCAGGTGGAGGTTTTTCCGGCGGGATGGCCGGCGCCAGAGCGTTTGCTCTGGATATAGGCGGAATAAATTGGATATTGAAGATATGTGCCTTGGCCTCCGCGGCGTACGTGACTATGTATATAGCTATGTCTATGAAAGAATTGAGTAATTCATCGCAGACCGCGGGTATTGACGCTATCGTATCCACCGGTAGCGCGAATGTGAGAGAAATACAGACAGGCATAAAGCCACAGGATTTTTATATAGACAAGGTGGACGCCCGGAATATTTTCGCGCCGTACTCGGATAAAGAGGAAGTTGTAGAAGAGGTGGTAGTGGTGGATGATCAGCCTACGGTAGTTACTCCCAGCGCCGCCGAATTTTTATCCGGATTAAGATTGGTAGGGATAGCCGGGACAAAAGAGCCGGATGTCATAATAGAGAATACCAAGATCACCAAAACCTTTTTTCTGAAAAAGGGCGGTGAATTTTGCGGAGCGACGGTCATAGATATACGCGACGGCAAGGTGATAATTGAATATGAAGATCAGGAACTGGAATTGAGGTAAGTCGAGTTTATAGTGTTTAATGGACAAAAAAGACAATGAAAAACAAACATAAATACATTCTAGTTCCAGTGCTTACGGTGTGCAGTATCATTTTTTGTGCCGCTAATGCCTATGTAGCTTAAACGGCAGAACCTGCCGCTGATGTAGCTGCTACCGCAGCACCCGTACCTCCCGCGCTTGCGGTCGCTGATGCCGCGGGTCATCTGCCCGAGATAGATATTGCCTCCGACGGGATGAACGCGTTAATATCTTTGGACTTGAGGTCAATAGACATAACGGACGCTCTGAAATATATAGCCCTTAAGGCGGGGTTGAATATTGTGGTCAGTAAAGCAGTTGTCGGGAAAGTTACACTTGTTGTCAGAGATGTTCCAATAAGGGACGCGTTCGACATAATACTCAGGAGCTCTGACTTGGCGTACACTAAGACCGGACCCATATATTACATAATGGCGGATGCGGAGTATAAAAAGCTCTATGGTAAAAGTTTTTCCGACATTCGTATCGTTAAGACATACCGTCTTGCGTATGCCGTTCCGGAGCAGGTTTTCAACTTTATCGACGCACTGAAAAGCGACATAGGAAGGGTTGTGGTAGATCAGGAATCGGGCACGGTAGTGGTATTGGATACCGCGGAGAGTATAAAAGAGATAGACAAGGCTGTAATATCACTCGAGCGCAAAGGCACGTCGAAAGTGTTCAGCCTCAAGTATGCCAAAGCGCTGGATATCCAAAAATATCTGCAAGATGAGCTGACGGCAAAAAAACTTGGTACTGTCACCGCGGATGAGCGTAGCAATCAGGTCGTGGTCTATACATTGCCCGGGAAAATGCTGGAAGTAGAGACTATGATAGAAGCTTTTGATAAGAAAACCCCGCAGGTTTTCATTAATGCCCAGATAATTAAAATAACCGTAACAGATGATCTGGACACCGGGATCCAGTGGCAGGTGATCTTTAGTGACTTAAGTAAATATCTGATGCGCATGATGAACCGTGGTGGTGTTTTTAATCTTGCAGGAAGTTTCCCTTTAGCCAGTACTATAACCGATTTTGGGACACTTACCATAGGTAGTGTGACAGACGATGGATATACGTACACAATGAACTTTATCAAGGCTTTGGGGCAGACTAAGATCCTTTCTAATCCCCGTCTATCTGTTTTAAACAATGAAGAAGCCCGAATACATGTTGGGAGGCGTGAAGTATATGTTACAACGACTACTACAACCGGTCAAACTACACAGACTACCGCTGAGGAAGTAACTTTTATAGATGTGGGAATACAGCTGGCGGTGACACCTACAATAAATGACGACGGATACATAACGATGAAGATACAGCCGGAAATATCGAGTGTAGTAGATTCATATACGACCCCTTCCGGCAACGTTATTCCTATAGTCGACACATCACTCGCGGAGAGTACGGTTGTAGTGAAAGACGGATCGACCATCATTATAGGGGGGTTGCGCAGGAACGACAAGACGGAGACGCATCAGGGAGTACCATATTTGATGGATATTCCCGTTGTCGGCGAAATATTTAAGCAAAGAGACGATATGGTAGAAACCACGGAATTGCTGATCATGATAACTCCCACAATAACGAAAGGGGATCGGCTTGTAACGGGTGATAAACATATGGATACGGCAGATCTCGGGTTTGGGACGGATAGGGACTATGAGAAGATAGAGTACGAGCTGGATGAGGAAATGTCGGGGACAGTCCCCCGGGCGAGACAAATGACGTAGGGAGGCTGTGTCGTAATGTAGGGGCTTGATTCATCAAGCCCGTTATATCGGGTTAGATAAATCGAACCCCTGCAATATGTTGTATGCAGACCTTCACACGGTGATTTGCGACACAGCCTGAGGAGTGGGCTCTGCCCGCGAACAACGATTGACCGTTATTAATGAGCTTGAAACATTTGCTTTTATCGGTAAAATGGGGTATGGTAATTTCATGAAACGTAGCGCACTATCGCTGTTAATAATATACATGTTCTTCACGTTCGTGTGGCATGATAATGTGTGCTATTCGGAGGAGGCTGAGACTTCCGATAAAGCGTTATCGTATGACGAATTACTTGCCGAACGGAACGCGATAAAAGCTGATCGTGACAATGTGTTGATCCAGACCCATAAGTTGCTGCAATTCAAGAGAAATAATGAGAATGCCGCTGAACAAATAAATAAGTTGAACGCCGCTATCGAAGAGCATGAAGGGCAATATGCGGATCTCCTCAGTCAGATCGAGATCAGAGAAGCGGAGATAGCGGGACATAAGGCGGAGAAGGAACAATTACAACAAGAGAAATTAAAGCTCATTAATGAAAAGGCAGTGCTGGAGGAGCTTACCAGTGAATCCAAGGCTAAAGATCTCATAATTGCCCTGAAGAAAGAAAATGAAGCTAAGATAAGGGAGATCAAAAATACGGCAGCCGAAGAAGTTAAGAAGGTCAAAGGCGATCTGGCTGATCTTAAAAATGTGCATAATGCCGGAATAAAGGGTCTTAAAGCGAGAGAAGAAGAACTTACGAAAAAGCTTGCCGGCCTTAATGAAAAATCTACCGCGCTTGAGGAACAGGTATATGAAAAAGAGCTTGTGATAGCTGATCTGGAAGAAAAAGTAGCGGAACTGGAATATGAGAATGAAGAAGCCTCCGGGAAGATCAAGTCTTTGGAAAAGGAGAGCAGATCTATCCCGTCTAAATTTAGCAAGCTGGCAAAACAGAACAAAGCGCTTAATAAACAGTTGGCTAATGTGCATTACAATCAGGCGCTTTTTTACTGCGAAAACAAAGATTTCAGGCGCGCGGCTAAAGAGTTCAGGCAGGTAATTGATCTAAGGCCGTTCGATAAAGACGCTATTTTTAATTTGGGACTTATATATGCGGAACACAGGGTCGATCGTGAAAAAGCGATAGAATATATGAAAAGGTATATACAGCTCGACAACACATCAGCAAACGCTGATTTGGCGAAGCGGTACATATTGAAGTGGGAAGCGTGGAGGCGGCAAGCAAAGGAGATCTTACATTAAAAGAGGAGAGGGAATATGAAGAAATGGATAACGATGTTGCTGATAGCGGGTATGATGTTTTCATGTTCAAATATAGCTTTCGCTGAGACAAAAGAAGAAAAAATAAAGAGAAAAGCTGTGGAAGAAAAAAGAGCGGCAGTTAAAGCCGCGAAATCGGAACTCAATAATACCGTTTGGGAAATAACCTTGAAAGAAATGACATCCGGAAAAAACCGTGAGGAACTGTCGGATACTTTGCATTTTACAGGGGGAAAGATCGCGTCCGATAATCTGGTTTCGGAAGGTTTTCCGGCTAGCAATTTTACCGTGAGAATAAAGCGTGAGGATATGGTGATATGGGAGACTATGCAGACAGGTGAGAAGGGTCAGATAGCTTTCTGGCGTGGCGAGGTTACCCAGGAAGGTACGGTAATGAGGGGAGTTTTAAGCCGGCATATAAAGGAAAATCTGGTCAAGGATTATTCATTTACAGCAGTCGGAAAAACCGAAGCGATCCCGGAACCGGTTGTAGAAGAAGTTGTGGTCACGGACGCGAACGGTGAAGTTGTAGAGGATATTGTTGTGGTTTCAGAAGACGTAGCAGTAGTTACTGAAGCGGTTGAAGAAGAGAAAAAAGAAGTGACGGTTAAAAAAGAGAGTAAGCGCAAAAAAAGAAGGCGCTGGGGTAGATAAATTAGTTCATAGTTGGCAGTTCATGGTCCGTGGGTCACGGATGCAGGTGGGAGAAGATGGCATACTTGGTGTCATCCTGAGCGAGGCCGGTAGGCCGAGTCGAAGGATCTTTTTTACAAAGTGATAGATTGCTCTACGAGAAACGGGTCACACAATACGATTGACAGGTTCGACCAGAAAAAAGCAGATGCGTTTGCTCGGAAGAGCAGGTTAAAAAAAAGAGGACATTTGGGTATGTAGCCCTAAAATCGCAAAAAGTCCTAACTTATCTGTTTATATGGAGAAATCAAAGTAGACTCCATACGGCGCTGTAGAAGATACAAAAGCAAGCTCTTGTTGGGTTGTTTTTTATCTTTTCTGCGGGTAAACTTGATAATGGAGGTCTTTGAGAAAGATCAGGTTGTATGAAGCTAATCGATAATGGCAAACCCGGAGTAATTCGGGGACGCAAAATCGTGCGCCCTGTCTGTCCCGCCTGTTCAGAGCGAAGTCACGGGATGTTGAAAACAGGGTCGGCAGGTTGCCGAAACAGATGATTGAACCAGGCAATGTGCCTGGTTTTTTTTTATTTTCAGCAAAAGTGCCTGGCACTTTAAGCACAAAACGGGGTCAAGGGCGAACGATAGACAAGGAGATAGAGATGCCGAGGATGCCTAGAATTTACATGGAAAACGCGCTGTATTATGTGACTTCGCAGAAGAGTAGTCATGCCGAAGGCATATTCGTCGACGGCCAAGACTACCGCGAGTATATATCCCTCATCGCGAAATATAAGAATCAGTATGGCTTCAAACTATATTCTTACGTTTTACTCCCAACGCATCTACATCTCCTTATCGGTCTAAGGAACAATATACAAATTTCAAATATAATGCACGACATAAGCTCGCTGTACACAAAAACGTTTAATGGGCGTTATGGCAAAAAGGGACACTTATTCGAGGCGAGGTTTAGAGCGATTATGGCCGAGGAGGATGCTTATTTATTGCCCGTAGTTCGTTACATGCATCTCAGCCCACTGAGGGCTAAACTTGCCGATACCCCCGAGGAGTACTTATACTCGAGCCACAGGCAATACGTCAACCCCGATTTGAGGCACCATCCTGAAATGACCGAAGAGATCAACACGGTTTTTAATAAGTTGAATGGCACTGAGGAGGGATTTAGCGCTTTTGTTGACGACGTGGATCCAAAGGAAATGAACGAGTTTGGAAAGATCCTACGCAAAAAAAGAGTGTTGGGATCCGACGAATTTATCGAACAGGTTAATATTGTCGTTGAAGAAACTCTTAAACAGCAAAAAGAAGCTTCATTGCCCCAAAAGATGCCGTTACGCACAAAAATATTATACTTCGCTTTAAGCGGTACGGTTATGCTCTTCTTTGCCGTGACCATAGGTGTTTTTCAGAAAAAGAGTACAACCTTCCAGGACAGGTATGACAAAACCATGGTGCTATATGACAGGACGCTCAGGTCCCTGGAGATCGAAAGAGACAAGGCCGCTAAGGCTGAAAGCGATATCCATGATTATGAGTGGAAGATAAAACTCACTGAAGAAGCCCTTAAAAGGGTGAAAGATGAGAAAGCAAAAGAGAATGAAAGAAAAGCGGCGGCTCTGAGGGGAATAGAAGGGTTCGCCTGGCGTGTCGAATTTACTCAGATAGGCGGTCCGATCGAGAAACAACTACCGCCAGACGTGATAGCGATCAAAGATTCTTATGTTTCATCGAGCAATCTGACGCGAGAGGGTTTTAAACGGTCCAAATATTCGAAAAGCGGACTCAGGAACGGAAGGACAGCGTGGGAGACGATACAGTCAAATGCGAAAGGCGATATCGCCAATTGGCGGGGCGAATGGGATGGTACGGTTATGAGAGGAGTCTTGAGGATGGGGGATAGAGCCGGCGTTGTGAGAGACTTTACGTTCGAAAGCACCGGCAAGCGGATGAAGTTAAAAAGATAATTTGTAAACAAACCGAGGGGGTAAGAGCATGACTATTAAAGCCAGGGAAATAACAAGAACAGCGGCGGTACTTATAATATGCGTTTTCGCGGTCAGTACAAAGGCGTTTAGTCAGGAGACGTCCGTGGGAGAATACGTGGTTACGATTGAGGTCGAACCTGACACGGTAGCTTTTCCCGGTAACGAGCTATCTCAGATCCCTATACGGTACGTCAGAATACGGTCGACGGAAATAAGGGACATTCTCAGGGAATACGATCCGGATCGTACTGCTACCATGGAAAAGGTCTATGAGTATAGAAAAGTGGGGAATAATCCGGCTGAAAAAGTCGAAGTGCGGAATACCTATGTCATACGGTTCCGGGGGCTGGACGCGACGCAGACACAATTGTTAAGACAGAACCTTGAGACGGCGAATTCAGCCGTTTCCGTGTGGGAAAAACAGTAGGGGCACGGCGGTGTAGCAGGCGGAGGAAAATCAGGATGGGTATCATATACGTCGTAAAACGCAAAATTCTGAAAAACGCGCAACGGATCCGTTGCGACATAGCGCGGAGGTGTGCCATGAAAGTACGGGAAAACAGGGTTACACGGAGGAATGCTTTTTTGAGGACGATCGTTTTCTTTTTGTTCATATCCCTCGTCCTGACATCGGCGCTTTACCTGGCCGCCCCGTCCGCTTTCGCGACAACAAAATTCCAATCGGGATATGAAACGGCCTGGAATTCGGGGACTACCAAGGATGTTACTCTTTCCACCGCGGTCGATCAGGCCAGATCGTTCATCATGGTGCAGTGGGATACCCAGCAGACCCCGGGCTCGAGGAATATGATAACGGCGGAGTTCGTGAACAATACTACGATCCGGTTCCGGAGGTTTAATGGTACCGGCTGGGTGAAGGTATCCTGGGTCGTTATAGAATCTGACGCGATCGACGTAGAGACAGGAGAGACCACGATCACGTCGGGTAACACCTGGGCGGAAGTCAACCTTACCGCCAACGTAGACCCCACAAAAACTTTTGTGTATGCCCGGGCGAGAGGTAACGCGACCAATACGTCTATTGAAGGGCTTTACGTCATCTCGCAACTGATCGACGGCGCGCCGGATAAGATCCGTTTAGAACGCAATAGCTCTGAGACAGGTTTTGACTCGATCGTAAGATGGTATGCCGTGGAATTCAACGATGACTCGACCGTCCAGACAGGACAAGTGGATATGTGGGATACTTCGGTAATGGTTACGGACACACTCGCTACGGCGGTAGACCGGTCAAGATCTTTCGTTATATGCAATAATACCGCGCGTTTACAGGGGTTGGGGTACGCCGCTATACGCGGAAGTTTCACGGCGGATAACCAGGTAGCGTTCAACCGCCGCAGCGCGAGTTCTACGCAGCAAACTACGAACATAGACGATACCATACGCTATTACGTAGTCGAACTCGGGACGTTAGGGAACACGCAGGCCGGACAGGTCCAGCTTAATGATCTGGGCAACAGCAACCCCGAAACCGCCGACGCTACTCTGCCTGTCCCTGTCGATCCTGCTTTATCGGCGATATGGAGCACCAACGACTGTAACGGTACCGGGAACCTTCAGGACCGGCCGAAAGTATCTATCCGGATGCTTGACCTTTCCGGCGGCGACGGATTGTACGAGACTGTACGGGTGGCTACGGGTGACGCTAACCAAGTGAGGATCAATAACTATTTTGTATGGGAGACCGAGCCCATGAAGGTGTTCAGCCCTAACGGCGGAGAGGTGTGGAAAGTAGGTGAAACAAGGAATATTACCTGGTACGCTCCGACGTCCATTACGAACGTAGATATTACCTATTCCAACGATGGCGGGAATACATGGGCGGGGGCGATCGCGACAAACGAACTTAATGACGGTACCTATCCCTGGATTATACCGCCCGATCTCGGTATCATAGACCAGACTGTGGATATGATGATCAAAGTCGAGGATTCGAGTCTGACAAACAGTACTTTTGACGTTTCGGACGCTGTGTTCGAGATAATAGGACAACTTGATCTCACGATCCCCGACGGCGTAGAGATCTGGAAAGTCGACGAGGTCAAAACGATCCAGTGGAGTTGGAACGGCGATCCCGCGGATATCGGCAATATCAACATAAAGTTTGATGCTAACTCAGGAGGTAACGGGTACATAAATTCCATAACCACAGTCGCGGTAAATTCAGGCGCGCCGCAGGGAACGTTTGATTGGACCGTCAATGCTCCGATAGGCAATAAATTGAGGGTAAGGGTAGAGGATGCCGATGATACCACGCGTGTTTTTGATAATTCGCTCGGAGATTTTGAGGTCAGGGCCGCGTTGGAAGTTCTCACGCCTCTTGGTAACGGCACGGAGATATGGAAAATAGGCGAGGCGCACAATATTACGTGGCAGACGCACGGCCTTGCGGGGGCGGACACGATCGTTATTCGTGTGTCAAGAGATACCGGCGGTACGTGGACTGATCTAGCCACGGGTCTTGCCTGGGATTACAACGGCAAAACATATCCATGGACCGTGGACGCGCCGGGCAGTTCGACCGCGTTAATAGAAGTGCGCAGTCTCGATTATTATTCCACGGTATACGATATCTGCGGGGATAACGTCCAACCGCTTACGAATCGCACCTTTACCATTCAGGAAACTATCCGTGTGGATGTGCCGAGTGCTACAGGTATTATATGGCGTGTCGGTGTTGAAAACAACATAAGCTGGACCATTCAGGGCACGCTTCAAAATAACCTCGTGGATATCGCTTATAAGAAGGGCGTGGCTGGCTCGTGGATAGGTATAACGGGCCCGGCCGGGTATATCGCCGATCAGGGCGGCGGTACGGGCATGTATCCCTGGACAGTTCCCAATGATATTAACGGTGAGGTCTATATCCAAGTGAAAGATCATGATTCGATCCTGGAAGACGTTAGTGATAACCCATTCCAAATCAAAGGGCTGATAACCGTCGCGAAACCTGCCGTCGGTGAAGTTGTTAAAGTCTCCGATGTCGCTGAATCGTATAACATCCAATGGACCTTGACAGGGAACGTGACCGGTACCGCGGAAATAAGATTGTCGCAAAACGGAGGGACTTCCTATGATACGCTTCTTACCGGACTTACGGTTAATATAGCCGATGGCAATTGGGACTGGACGGTTCTTGACACACATATGGGCGCCGACTGTAAGATCAAGGTAGCGTTGGACGGGGATGTAAGTTTGACGACCGGTACGGCAGGCGCCTCCGGTTCATTCCCGGTCAAATCACAGGTCAAATTAACGTATCCCAACCAAAACGGGATAGCGACAGGTATAGGTAATACAATGACTATCACGTGGAACGCGATACCGAATACTTTCGGAACCGTCATGTTGAAGTACAGCCTTAACGGCGCCGCCGGACCGTATGACGGCACTATTAACACGGTTCCGATAAATTCTCAGGACGAGACATATGATTGGACCATACTGGACGCGCCGGGGATAGTAAGCCAGACCGTCCGGGTACAGGTCTATAAATCCGACGATTTAACGGACGTGCATGATGAGTCACTTTACGATTTCGGCATCAAGGGAAACCTGACTTTGACAAGGCCTTCGGAAAATTCGCTTGATCCGCAGTTAACGTGGGAATCGGGTACCCAGGAAAATATCACATGGACTCCGGAAGGCAGCGGTATAGGCGCTGTCTACTTGTACTATTCGAAAGATAACGGCGCAGATCTTTTTGTGAATGTTATTGATACTTCAGGGGCCATAAACGCCGTTGATGGATCTTACACATGGACCATTCCTTCGGACGGCAGTATTTTTAAAGTCGGCGATAACGGATTGAATACGGAGGTTCGTGTTAAAATAGCTGCAGTAAGTGATCCTACCGGGATATTTTCCGAATCGCAACAGCCGCTTACCATCAAGTCAAGATTGGTCAATCTGGTGCCCTCAAGCGGAAAGATATATGTGGGTACGGCCAATTATGGTATTACGTGGCAGACTCAGGGTGATGTCGCTACTGTCAACATAAAGTATGATACGGCCGGAGGGACGGGCGGATACGGAGGTTTGATAGTCAGCGGGATTTCGAACGTAGACGCGTATACATGGCCGCAGGTAGATTGTCCGTTGGGAACACAGATCCGCATTAAAGTGGAAAGCGCTGATCATCAGAACGATATAAAGCTGGAATCATTGGATCTTACGGCTAAGGGCATATTACAACTAACGGCTCCTGACGCGACCAATACAGGCGTTAGCGCACTTGTGGCAATGGGTACTTTCAGGGTGCAGTGGATTGTAAATGCCGGAGTCGGTAAGACCGGCTCATATGATCTTGGGAATCTGGATTTATACTATGCTGCGGATGGCTCTACATGGGATCCGACGCCTTTCGCGACCGTCGCGGCGAGCGGTGTCAGTTTTTACGATATGATTGTTCCTGATAATCCGTCTACTTCGACAAATAAAGTAAAAATAGAAGATCAGGACGACGCGGTTGACGTAAATGATGTATCCGCCGCTTTTGAGATAAAAGGTATGCTTTACGGCACAACGGCCGGCGATTTAGCGCTGGTGGAGCCCAACGGTGGTGAGGTGTATTTTGTCGGAGGCGCTACTATCGACATGCAGTGGAGATATAAAGGGAGTGTAGGCGCGTGCCAGATATGGTATGACGCTAACGGAGGTCTTGATAACTATAACGTATTTGTCGCGAATGTCGCTTATAATCTGGGCGAAGTCGGCGGGATTTGTCACTATCCATGGACCGTACCCGGAACGGCGGGCGCTAAGTACAGGGTGAAGATACAACAGGATCATATTGTCGACAAAGATTATGTTTACGCGGTCAGTCAGGCTAATTTTGTGATAAAAGGAAGCGTTACGCTCACCGCTCCGGGTAAAGCAGGGGTAGGGAACGAAGAGTTGTGGTATGTCGACGGGAACAACCCGATCACTTGGACCATGACGGGCGGTATCGCTACGGTGGATCTCCTCCTGGACACCAACAGCGGTGGTAACGGATATACCGATTTGGTTATCGCGAGCGGAGTCGCCGCGGGCTCGTCCCCTTATTCCTGGTTGATTCCGCTGGAAGGAGACAGGCAGACGGTCACCTCCGACAAATGCCGTGTGCGGGTGAGAGACGCGGGTGATACTACCGTGTATGATGATTCCACTAATGATTTTTATATGAAACCGCGGGTATTCTTGGGCAGTGAGATAAACGCGTCTACCGTATGGGGCGTTACGGGTAACAGTGATACGTTCACTTGGACCACTACGGGTTCGGTAAGCAACCTGAAATTGTATTCTTCGAATAACGGTACGGGGACCTGGTATTACCGCGACACTTTTCCCGCCGCCTCAGGGAGTTACCAGTGGACAAATATACCTACGGTGAATACCGTTTCTCACGGACAGGCTGTTGTCAAACTTGTCAGAGAAGAACTTGGGGTGGAAGACCCGGACGTTTTTGACGAATCGGTATGGTTTACGGTCAAAGGGAAGATAACCATAGTGTCGCCCACAACGCCTCAGACATATACGGTACAGGGCACGGGTCAGATTGATTGGGCTGTAGACGGTGTCGTGACCAATGTCGATATCATGTATAACACCAACTCCGCAGGGGGATATCCCGACATAGATTGGGTGGTCATCCCCGGGGCCACGAATCTAGCCTCGGATTACTGTACGAACGTTCCGGGTACGCCTTATACGTTCACCGTTCCCAACTCTACCGCTCCTAATGTCAAAATACGGGTAGTGGAGGCGGCTCATACGTATGTTTTCGGTCCGCCTCTGGCCGGATCGCCGACGCATTCCTTTAAGGGTGTCATCACGTTAAATACGTCGACCACATCTAACCAGTCTATAACGATAGGGCCGACCGCCCATACGATACAATGGTCTCTTACGGGTGCTTTTGCGACGTTAAGAGCGTATTACAAGAAAGTTGGGGACGTTACGTGGACCCAGATCGGTGCTGATTTGGCGGGATCCGCCACACAAACCAGCTATACGGCGGTCGATTCGGACTTGACGCTTCTGGACGGGTCAAATAAGGTCCTTTTTCGGGTCGAAGACGCTCTTGATACGAGTGTTTTTGGCGAGACGCCGCAGGTCGACGGGAATACCATTGATGGGGCTTTAACTCTTTTAGAGCCAGTAACGCCCGCCCAGTTCACCGTAGGGAACGCCGTTCAGGTCAAATGGAAAAAATACGGAAATATAGGGAACCTCAAATTCGAGTTGTGGGACGGGACCCAGTATCTCGATAACGCGGGAGGTTCCAATCTTCCTGATAGTTATGCCTCGGGCGCCTCCGGTGAGGCAGGGAACACCTATAGCTGGACCGTACCCGATAAAATATCTGCCGGCGGGTTGTGTAAGATAAAGATATCCACTACCGATGTTACTTATCCACCTCTTCAGGACGAGCATATATCGGCTTTTACGATAAAAGGCGCGTTCAATAACATTGTTACTCCTGTTTCTTCCACCCTATGGTATGTGGGCGACACTCATGACATAACGTGGGACGTGACCGGAAGCATGAGTTCCGTTGATATCGACATATATGTTCCCGGGGTGGGTTGGCAGACTCTCATAAACGGATATGATAATGGTGGCGCGGGTCTTGTTTCCGGTACTAATATGTACCAATGGGTATATACCGGAGCCGCGCTTCAGGACCAGAAAACGGACGCCTGCCAGATACGTATAACCTCGGGGCAGAATTCGGGCGTAAGCATGCCTTCACAGGCTTTTACTTTTAAACCTCGGATTACAGTGACAACGCCTCCGCAAGATCTGATCGCGCAGACAAACCCCACTGTTACATGGACGTATACCGGTACCAAGACGACTTTGGTCGATATATTGATCGATCTGAATGGTGACGATAATTGGGCGGACGGCATATCGCTTGATACGGCTGTCGCGGTCGGGGCATCACCGCACCAAACGGCATCAGCGCTTCCCTCAACACTTGCCGCCAACGCTAAACTGCGTGTAAGGGACAACGATACGGTCAACGCGAGTTATGTTTACGGTGATACCGGTCCGTTCTCCACTATAGGGGAAATAACTATAGTAAAACCGGATTTGACGATCCTTGATTGGAAAGTCGGTGATACTAACCGTCTTATTGAATGGAACGTAAAAGGCGATACAGGTGATGTCAAGATATATGCTGATTATAACGGGGACGGCACAATGGATCAGACCCTGAATACTTATGCCGCTTTAAATGGATACAACAGTTGGATATGGGAAGATCCGGATGTAGGCGTAACCGGTATAGGCGATTATGTAGGCAATAATGTTAAAATAAAAATAGCGGATGCTGACGCGGAGGCTACTACCTCATCTACGTCGGATCCTTTCCGGATCATCGGTGGGTTCAGTTTAGCGTATCCGTTAGGCGGCGAGATTTTTAACGTTACCAGCTTGACGCCGAGCATGACGATAAAATGGAATACGACAGGTACGGGTATTTCACAGGTAAAACTTGAATACTGGAACTCTGATGATAACGCGGGAGCCGGCGCGTGGCGTGTGATAGACGCTGCGGTGCCTAACCCGAACCACGGAGCGGGAGCGCCTAACGAGAACACGTATGTGTGGGACACGACGTCCGCGGAACCGTTGCCGATAGATCTGGCGTCGACGGGTATAAAGTTCAGGATAACCGCGAGCATACCGGATCAGCCGGCGACAGCTGTTGAGTCGAATACATTTGTTATATGCGGTGACGTTGCGGTAACGTCACCTACACAGGGATTGGAATGGGTAGCGGACGGTGTGACGGCGAATGCCATCAGCTGGGACGTATTCGGTAAAGTCGATAACGTAAAGATCTCGTATTCGCGTGATTCCTGCGGAGCGTGGACGGTGATCCAGCCGTCGACCTCGGCGGAAGCGGGTGACGCGGCGGCGAATAAAGGCGCGTGGGATTGGACCATTCCGGCGGACCCGTCACTTGGAGATTATATAACAAGAGTTGACGCGCCGAGCAGCCATAAATCATATATCAAGATAGAGGACGCGACGACGTTCGGTACGAACGTTAACGATACGTCACTTGACTTTATCGTCAAGGGACAATTGAGGCTCATCGCACCGGCATCGGGAGTTATTTCATCCGGGCTGGACGCGGGAACGTTCTACACAGTAACGTGGGAGATGGACGGAAGGATAGACGCGGTAAATATTAAATACGCTACGGATGGTGTGACGTATTCGAATGTAATAGAGGCGGCGCGTACGTTCGCGACGATAAACGATACGCAGCAATCGGCGACAAGCCAGTGGAAGTGCCCGGAGACGCCGATAACGACGACGTACAAACTTCTTATCGAAGACGACAATTACGAGAAGTCGGGTACGGCGGGTACGTACGTGGAATCGGCTACGTTCAAGGTAAAAGGAGCCTTGACGCTTACGGCGCCGGTAGTAACGGCGACATGGCGCATAACGGAGGCGCATACGATAACATGGGACGTTACTCATGGTGAGCTTAATACTGTGAAGATAATCGCGTCGAAGTCGGGTAATTTCACCGGCGGCGCGGATGAATATACGGTCGCGAGCGCGCTTAACCCGTTCAACGTAACGGCGTTCAGCGCGGCGGCGACACCTGTCGGCAAAGGTTCATATGATTGGACTATCCCTGTAACGGCGGACCTTACCGATACGACGAAGTTCAAGGTACGTGATAATGACGATGTGAATTTTGATACCGTCATAAGCGGCGAGTCCGCGGCGATGTATATCCGCGGGATCGTATCGGTGCAAAGACCGGGCGTGGATTACGCGCCGTTCGGTGTGGACTGGAACATGGGGGACACGGATAAACAGGTAAAGTTCACGACGTATGGTGACACGATGGGAACGGTATGGGTATACCTGTATGACGGGGTAGCCGAATATTCACTTGACGGCGGCAGCGGGATAGCGACGAACGGTGACGGTAATGTCGAGACATATAACGTACCGAGCGTACCGGACGTAAAGAGCCATAACTGTACGATCCGTGTACGTGACGCGGCGCTGCAGGCATCGGCTAAAGCAGAAGGCGAGTCGGGCACGTTCAGCGCGTATCCTTTGATAACCAACGTGGCGATAACACCGACCAACCCGCCGAACACGGCTAATGTATGGATAGCGGACGCTACGAACCAGGAAGTGACATGGACGGAGGCATCGAGTAACATAACGACAGTGGATATATATTATTCTTCGACGGGTTCGGGAGGATTCAATTTCGCGACGGATATACCGATAGTGGATAACTGGTCGACACTGCAGGAGTCGTGTAACGTTATAACGGTACCGACGGCCAGGACGACGCAGGGCAGGATAGCGGTACGAGACGCTGACGCGGCGTTCGCTGACAATATCAGCGCGATGACCCCGGTAGACTTCCGCGTATGCGGTAAGATAGACGTTACCGCGCCTGACGCGACACATAAATGGAA
>JAJRVD010000057.1 GCA_024277375.1 Candidatus Omnitrophota bacterium
AACCCATTTGCTGAAATTTTAGCTGCTCCTCCTTAAAAATAAGCCGACGACATAGCAGATTCTTCGACTCGGTCACTTCGTGCCCTCGCTCAGAATGACATATGTTGGGATAATTCTCTGCGGAGAACTGAACTATTACAATAATTTAGACTCTGCTGTGTGATCAGACCCCAAAGGGTCATCCTCACTTAATAGCATAAGAATATGCTTTTTACATAACCAACTATTTGAAGGGTTGTGTGTGTGCTTCGAGATGTAAAAAACAGGCTACAGCGCGGAGCCAACGTGAAAAAACCAATTTGGAGTTACCACAATCCGAAAAATACATACACGAAATTCAATAACTCACGGCAAAAACAAAGCTATTTTTTTACACCGGAAAGCACACACACAACCCTTCATTGGGGGGGTAGGACACCCCAAATATCGGTATAATATCGTTTGAACATAACTGGTATCGCAACCAGCTTCACCCCGCGCTTCATATCCTCATAACCATACCAATCAAGTTACAAGGGGTATAATACCTACCCAAGCAGACTCATCATCTCTCGGTGTATTTCACTATTTGTAGCTAATATTTCCTTTTTGTAGATATCGAAAGAATCACCGCCGAGTGTCGTAACCATTCCGCCTGCTTCCTTAATCATAAGTTGTCCCGCGGCAGTATCCCATGGCGCCAAGCCTTTTTCCCAGAATCCATCGAATCTCCCACACGCCACATAACAAAGATCAATAGCCGCGGACCCGGCACGCCTTACGGCCCGTGCCGATCTTAACATTGTGAGGAAATCATCAATATTATCTATCTTCCCTTCAATAGTGTAAGCAAATCCCGTAGCGATCAGTGAATCTTGAACTCTATTATTTTTGGAAACACTTATTTTTTTACCATTCAAAAGAGCGCCCTTCCCTTCTTCGGCAACAAATAGCTCATCACGCGATGGCTCATATACTACTCCAACCTTTGCTGAACCATCCATAAAAAACCCTATTGATACACAAAAGAACGGAAACGCGTGCGTATAGTTGGTAGTACCGTCAATGGGGTCAATAACCCACTTGTAAGAGATATCCCCATCTTCATTCCCGCTTTCTTCGGCAAGGATCGAATGTGTTGGAAAATCTTCTTTTATCTTGTCAATAATAAGCTTCTCACATTTTTTATCTACGTCAGTAACAAGATTATTCACCCCTTCCTTATAGGATATTTCTTCAATACACCCGACTCTGCTAAGAGCATATTTCCCGGCTTCAACCGCGGCTTCAACCGCGACTTTTTTGATCTTCCCCAGATCTTCCATGTTTCTCCTTTATCGTAATGCGTCATAACTGACACAGCGGACATTCTTCACACAAGGGTGTCCCTTTTTTACAATACTTTTTTCCCGCTTCGACCAAAAGAGCATGGAACTGATTTAGTTCCTTGATCCTTTTAAGGAAATTGTTTTCCACCAGGTTCCGCAATTTATCATACCCCACATCTTCTGAAACCAATCCATGACGCGAAAAAATACGCTTAGTATACGCGTCAACAACAAAAACCGGTTTACCTACAGCATATAACAGAATTGAATCAGCGGTTTCAGGCCCAACGCCATTAATGTTCAATAACTTCCGCCTAAGCACCTTAGTTTCATTACCTTTCAAATGACGAATCTTACCTCCACATTCATCCAGGATAAATCGACTTATTTCCTTAAGTCTTTTAGCCTTCTGCCTGTAATATCCCGACGGCCGAATAACACTCGCGAGATGGTTTGTATTAGAGTTTACTATCTTTCGGGGAGCTAAAAGTTTTTCACTTTTTAGCGCGACAATTGCTTTTTCAACGTTTCGCCATGAGGTATTCTGAGTTAATATAGTTCCGACCACTACTTCAAAATCCGATTCAGCGGGCCACCACTTGAGATCACCGAAACGCTCTTCAAGTAACTCGTATATTTTCTTCAGGGATTGCTTCGGTCTTTTCACTCCCTCGCGATGACGAGGTGAATAACCCTTCCTCATACATCGTTCCTTTCCCGCCACTTTTCGCCCATTCGTATTCTCTCGGATACGGGCGGATGGCTATACAAGAAGATCTTTTTAAGCGTAGAGGGTTCCGTATCCGCTAAGTTCATCTCCGCCAGTTTTTTCATGACCGAGACAAACACTTCCGGCTTTTCGGTCGAATCCAACGCGAATCTATCCGCCTGACGTTCCAGGACTCTTGAAAAAAAGTTCTGTGCCGGCAATATTACCAAACCACTGACAATCATCAAAAACACAATAGTCGGGAAAAGATATGGATCCGCGATACCGGTAGCGCCAAGACGAAAAGCGATCTCATTGCCTATCCTGAAAAGAAGAAAAAAACCGATCAATGTTATTCCTCCTGAAAAAGCAAGATGCCGCCAAATGTGCTTGTACCTATGATGTCCGAATTCATGCGCGACAACCGTTTCCACTTCCTCTAAAGAAAATTCCTCCACTAACGTATCGGCAAGTATCACCTTGCGTGTCTTTCCCAGACCTATCAGCGCCGCGTTAGCCTTTTTGGTTTTCTTGCTGAAATCTATCCGACATACATCCGTAAGATCTATTTTCGTTCTTTTTGCCAATTCGAGAATTCTATCCCTTAGTACCACATCTTCTATAGGGAGATATTTGTAAAAAAGAGGCAAAAGCAAAACCGGCAAAAATCGGGTAAGCACTACCGAAAACAATATCCAGAGAAATGCCAATATTACCCACCAGAGACTACTAAAATTTCGTAAAACCAGATAAAACACCTGTATACAAACCGCACAGAGAACGAATGAAAGCAATATAGATTTAACCTCATCAACGAGCCATGATCTAAAACATCTCTCTGTCATTCCAAACCGGATCTCAACAAAAAAAGAATTTGTCACGTGTAAAGGGAACGAAACAATATACGCAAACAACAGAAATATACCGGAATACAGAAAAAGGGAGATATAAAAATTTACATTTGCTCGAAACAAAACATTAGAAAGGGATCTTGAAAATAAAAACTGAAAAAGCACAAGAGATACTATCGAAAGCAAGAGGTCCGCGGCTAAAAAACGTGTTTTTACCGCGGAATACCTCTTAGCTTTAGATGACGTCTTATCTTTATCCATGCCTAATTATTAATGTTCGCCAAAGCCTCCGCTGCCTTACCCCTAACAAGCGTTGATTCTGCCTCAAGCATCGGTTTGAGTGTTTCCTCATCGCTCTCGTCGCCCGATCGGCCTATAACTTCGATAGCGGCTAACTTAACAGCCATATGTTCGTCATCTATGTACTCCCTTGCCACTTCCAAGGCTTTGGGGCTTTTCCTTTCCGCTAATCCTAAGATCGCGCGGCTGGCAACCCGGGGATCACTGCTATTTGCCACATCGATCAGAACCTTCTCCACCCCATCCGCGTTGATATTGATGATCTCCGCTATTGCCATTATACGTATATTCACATCAGGGTCTCCTGTAAGCCACGCCAGTGGCTGTACACAGTCCTGTGTGCCTATTGATCCCAGCGCCTTCACAACCTCTATCCGCACAGCCGGATCAATATCCCTGACAAGCTGTGTCAAGTAAGGAACAGCTTCCGTAGACTTTAGTTTTCTCAACGCTATAACTGAAAACAAACGCACACGCGGATCATAATCTCCTAAAGCGGCAATAAACAGATCGGTCTCGTCTTTAGGCGCCAATTTGGACAATGCCCTTACAGCGTTATAACGAACATTCGGGAAATAATCGGTCAGGAGCCTCTTCAAAGGCTTGATCGTAGATTCCTTCTCGGCAAACATACTGAGCGCTCTTGCCGCTTCCTGTCGGATCCTATGGTTCTTATCCTTAAGAAGCTTAACAACCGCGTCCTCTGCCGCCGGGTCACCGATGTTGGCCAGAACTCGTAGAGCCGCTATCCTGGCGGCTTCGTTGTTCTTCTCCGACAACACCGGTATAAGATAGAACGTAGCTTCTTTCCCATACCGGGGAATACGCCTCTGAGCCTCCATGGCCTGTCTTTTATCGTAAAGCTGCGAAACATATCTCTTTAGCCTGTAATTCGCAGATCCTTCCGCGGCAAATACTGAAATAGAGCCGCTCAACATGATAGCCGTAAAGGCCAATATCAAAATTTTCTTGATCATAACTTCCTCCTTATTATGCAACTTGAAGACTTGTGCAAAATGGAATTCTCGTCATTCAGGCTGTACCGTAATTTGTTTCGCGAATGGACGCATACAACATATTGTAGGGGTTCGATTCATCGAACCCGATATAACGGGCTTGATGAATCAAGCCCCTACATTAGGACACAGTCTGATTGAAAAAACAGCGTTTTGCAGAAGTCTATGCAACTTGTTTTTTCTTCACCGCCGTTTTTGACGCCTTTGTAGCTTTCTTCTTGCCGCCCTTACTAACCTTTGAAATGGTCTTTTTTCTCTTTTCAGTATCGATCTCGACCTTACTTAATCTGGTCTTAAATTTTTCAAGACTTGTAAAGTCGGTATCTCCCTTTATCAATTTGCCTGCGGCTTCTTTACCGATTTCATAGTAGATCTTTTCTTTCTTCAGAGACAACCCCATAATATCAAGCTGAAGTTTGATTATTTTTGACATCTTTATAACATTTTCTTCGCCTTTCTTCGCTACTTCACCTACTTCATCTCCAAACTTTTTGAGAACCGGACCATACTTATCGATTATCATGTTCATATCATTCTTCTTAGCCATGTTTCCTCCCTTTTTTATTCTCCGAAAAATTCTTCTTTACCTGAACGAACTTTACATATACCTCTCTTGGCGTCTTTGATAAACGAAACCAGATGTTTTATCTCATCAGACGGCATTGATTCACTTATTTCCCGCAAGGAGTCCTTAAGAAGCCTGCCGGGCTGAAAAATTATCCTATATGCCTCCTTTATCTGCTTTATAACGTCCCGCTTGAAACCCGCTCGCCTTAACCCTACCAAGTTTATACCCCTGATATATGACGGTCCCCTGACCAGCATGTATGGGGGAACATCCTGATTAACACCACTAAAGCCCCCTATCATGGCATATCGCCCTACCCTGCAAAATTGATGAAAAACAACATTGCCCGAGATAAAAGCTCCCTTTTCCACTTCTACGTAACCCGCGAGGATCGCGCCATTCGCGACAATAACATTATTTTCAAGCTTACAGTTATGGCCTAAATGAACCTGAACCATAAGCATATTATTATCCCCCATTACGGTAGCCGAGCCCTCTTTAGTGCCCCTATGGATAGTAACGTATTCACGAATAACATTATTTTTTCCGATCTTTGTAAAGGTTTTCGCCCCCTCATAAGCAAAATCCTGCGGATCATTACCAATGATCGCCCCCACATGAATATATGTACCTTCTCCTATTTCAGTTCCTTCGTGAATATAGACATTCGGCATTATTTTCACTCCGGGACCGATCTTCACCCCTTCTTCTATCGTCACACAAGCACCGATCTCGGCAGACGTATCTATCTCTGCCTTAGATGATACCATGGCCGTTTTATGTATCGCCATCTACACAGTATCCTTTGATTTATGACCTTCCAGTTGATCTACAAGGTCGTTTATTATTTCCGCTACCGGGCGCAGATCATGATCCTTACTTATTTGAAGACGAACAGAGTAATCCCCTTCATCGATCCGTTTAATATCTTCTTCCAGGCGTTCCAACGGCGCCACAAACCGAAAAGATAGAATAACAGCCCATGTGACCATAAAAATAAAGACCGTAGGGAGACCTACCGCCAGAACAACATTTATCTGGTGGATAACCGGCAAGAGGTCTCTGGCAATAACGTCAGGAAGCGCGATCTGTTCTGCCATAACAGAAAAAATAAAATAATAAAGGCATCCTCCAACAACAACAGTTGGAATTATCATCGAAAGGACGATAATAAACAAATATCTCGATTGTAACGATCGATTAAGGTATTTGATGGCTTTCCTCCTCTGTTTTATTTTCCACCACAATTGCTTTCTTTTTCACGCCTACTTTGTTCCCGCTCATTTGGGGGGCATCTTCCTTGCTCCCTCCGGTTTGCTCCGCCAGCCCTATAACAAAATCGGCAAAATAAGCTTCGGCACTGGTTCCGGTTGAGTCCGAATCCGTCATGAACGATATTGCCGCCATATCCTTTTCGGGCTCTTCGCCAAAAAGCATTTTATAATCCTGGCGGATATTCCTTTCTTCATGTTTCCATTATTCTGATTCCCCGGATTCCAGGACAAGGATCTTCACCTTACTCGTATAAGGACTGTCAGCGCTAGTCCCGGCGGGTATGTCCCGCGTCCAAACGTACTGAATAGCTTTCATATTAAGAAAGAACCTGGCATAGAAAACAACATAGACCTGGGCTACAAAATCAAATTCATCTTTCTTTCTTAATGACTCTTTTTTCTTCCGGACCGGAAACTTCTCCGCCTTCCAGTCCCAACTTACGAAAGGATTGTCATCACAGGAAAGTCGCTGTTGATAATAAAGGGAAGAAGCGGAATTATGGCTTACAGCTTTTACGCATTGCTTTCCATCGGACTCCGTCACGCTGTAATCGGTGTTTTCCTTTGAGAGTAGTTTTTCATCCCACTCATTCAGATCCTTTACGGACGAAAACGTAAAGTGCTTGAGTGTTTCTCGAACCTTCTCCTCGGGTACTTCTTTTGGTCGCAAGACGAAATACATCCTGAGTCCGGCTATTCCAACAGCGACGATCAGGAGTACCATCAGTGTCCTTACAAGTCGCTTCACGTAGTTTCCTTATATTTTTATCTTCTCAGCCCATTCATGTATAACGGGCATTTTCCATTCATTCCCCATTAACACCTGTACAATACCAACAAGGGAAAGCAGACCACAGACAAGTGTACCAAGAGTACCAACTATCTGCCCTAAGATAGGTACGATCCCAATTATACTCAGGCCCACTTCAACGATAAAAAGCATTAATCCCTGCTTAGCGTGGAACATAACAAACTTATTATCCTTCTTCAGCAAAAGCGGCACGAGGCAAAGAACCCACACATAGGACAATATCGCGTATATGCTTGCTTCCCTTGTTCCTGCTTGTTCTCCGGCTTTTTTTTCTTCCGACATCGTTCCTCCCTTTTCGTCTGCCCAAACAATGCTAACAATACTATTGTAAGGCTTATAGCCCTAAAGTCAATGAGAATGTAGGGGCACGGTATGACGTACCCCTACAAATAAAAAAACCCCGGCTCGCCAAAGCGAACCGGGGTTTTTAACTCCCAAATAAAATGAACTTAGAAGCTGAGTTTTACAGTACCAACAACATCGGTAGCTGTATCATTATTCGGAGTAACCCAATGATCCCCCGGGAAGAACCATCCGGCCAAAAGACCGAACTGCACGTCTTCGGTGTAATCCCAAGTCAGCTGAAGATCAAGTTCGTCTCCAACGTCCTTATCGGTAAGAGCTGTGCTGAAATTTTCAGCTAGCCAAAAATGACCATAGATAGCTTCAACTGTCAAGCTATCGGTAGGTTCAACAGTACTTGAGATCAATATCTGATGCTGGTTCGTGTAAGAAGGTGTGCTACCCTGTGCCGTTGTGTAATACACATTCTGGAACTCTCTGATAGCGGTATCAAACTTACCTCTGTACATCGGATCCCATGCGGTGTATCTACCTGTTGTGCCTACACCCTGGTTACCTATGTTCTCTTCACCTGAATAGAAGATATATTCAGCGCCGAGAACAGGTTTCCACGCGAAATCATCCTGCCAGTAACGGCATTCTACAGACGCGTCTACAGCAAAGGCTCTTCTGTCTCTTTCGTTCAGCTGACCGCTAGCGATCAGGTACTCACCAGTCTGGAAAGCACCTTCAAGAGCAACTGTCCAATCTTCGATCGGATCAAAGCTGCCGCGAAGACCGAAAGTATGAACGTCGTTAGAAACGTTACCATTCGCGGATGTCAAAGCATTGTTCGCCGCTGCGGGTGCGCCAACATTCCTTGACTGCTTCATCCACCAGTAAGCTTCAGCTTCCGCATTGTAACTGTCGAAAACATAACCGACGTTCACACCATACAAGTTGATGTCATCGTCGCTTCTTCTTGAGTTTTCAGCGATCTTAGCAAACACCGCGTCGATTGTCCAAGGGTCATAATCCAAAGTGGCTCTTACAGCGTCAAATGAGTTGATAGCCGTGTATTCAGGGGCATAGAGCGTACCCGCACCGGCAGCCGGATCAAGCTGGTTCAAACCGATGATGAAACCTTTACCAAACCAAAGGTCCTGACGACCGATCTTCAATGAGAGCGGAGAGTACAAGAACTCCTTAAGTTCAATATAAGCAAGGTCTAAAGATAATTCAAACGCGGCACCGGTACCATTGATTGTTCTGTTACCAACCTGGCCATTCTGGTTGATCTGTCTGAGTTCGCCACCAGCAAGAGCGTTATAGTTGTCATCGCCCCATACTCTCTGGTTCACAAGACGGATAACACCGGCAACATTGTCAGTAAGATCAGCGTCGATCTGGATCTCAGCTGTGCTCATAAGATGCGTTGCCCAGTCATTAGACTCACCCAAGCCTGCAATGTCGTTGTCATTAAGATCGTAATCGCCTCTCGCAAGGGCACGCAGTGTGATATCACCGCTAACCTTTACACTCTGCGTTTCAGCATAAGCGATCGCGGACATCGCGAACACAAGCGCTATAACGCACATAACTTTAAATAGTTTCATTTTACCTCCTAGGGTATTTTCTTTGTTTTTCGATATCGTGAACGAACAGCTAATTCAGCCGTCCTTTTTTTTCTATGTTAGTATCGCCTTATTTTTTAACAGCCCCCGGCTTATCATTCAATGATTTTATTTCCTCCCCCCTTTTTTGCCAGAATTGGAACTGCCTCGGCGGTACATGCTTTTTGCAGGGGCACGGCATGCCGTGCCCCTGCCTCATTGTTACTATATCAAAGTGCGGACATAACTTTTGAACAAGTATATCATGAAAACAGGACATGTCAAGTTCAAACATGACAAACATTTCATGTTAAGAGTATAAATTGGGACGCTATTTGACCTTGGCGAGAATCTTCTCAGAATTACACAGAATTGAGGCCTTAATATCCGCTTGACTTGTAAGACTATTCAGAACTTCTTCCCTTTTTTCAATGCTAAAAAGATCACCGGGAGCATGCGAATCTGTATTCAGCACCAAAGAGGCTCCGGTCTTCCCGGCGATATTGAACACATGCTCGTTCTTATCAGAATGTCCTCCTCGAGCGGTTATTTCGAGATATACGCCTTTTTCTTTCGCGAGAGTCGCGTCTTCCTCCGTAATAGATCCGGGGTGCGCGAGTATATCCACGCCGGCAAGTATAGCGGCTTTATTTGTTCCTTCTATAACAGGCTCAACCGGAGACTCGCCGTGACCGACAACTATTTTCGCGCCTCTTTCCCTCGCGTATTCTGTAAGCTCCTCAAAAGCTTCCAGCGGCGCGTGTGTGATCTCAACTCCGGGTATCACAAAAATATCCCAGTACTTGTTGAGCGCCTCAGAAGCTTTGACTAAACCCGAGATCACCGCTTCTATATTGGAGTGATCCACGTGATCGGTTATGGCTATAGCTTCATAGCCGGCAACCAAAGCGCGTCTTGCCAGTTCGCTTGGGATAAGAACCCCGTCGCTCAGAATTGAATGTGTATGCAAATCTATCATAATTACCGAGAGTTTACCATGAAACGTTAAAAAAAACAATCAGTTCTCCCTAAGACAAGGGGACAGTCCACCCGCGGCTTCGCCGCTTGGGACAGTCCCCTTGTCTTGGGATCATCCGGTTCTAATTTCCTCTAACCATTTGCCTAGCCCCAGCGAAAACTTTATTAATCCGGCTTTTTGAGTAATGGAATATTCGCCTGTTTTAGTTTTGAAAAATTTATGAGCCTCCGGCGCGGTTTCGAAACTGAAATTTTCTATCGGCTTCACGGCTAAGGTGGTATCACTCCGGCCGTCCCATTCCGTGTTGAGGGGAAAACCGGCGCCTTTCAGCCCTGAGTCCCACGTAGCGTCCACCAGAAACCATTCACCTTCGATCGAGATCTTACACGCCATGTGATATGTCTCGGGGATCTCAGCGGATATTTTTTTAATCGCGACAGGATAATCCAGATCCATCTGACTCCACCGAAACGAGCATACAAAATATTGCGTGGATATGCCAAGTCTTCCATACATCTGGCCCAAAAGATAACTCTTGGGAAGACAAAAACCCTTGTTACTTTGGAGCATACCAATCGGGCCCTTCTCCAAGCTGAACAACTTCGGTATTATCGCGTACGGAATATCCCGCACTCTTTCAAAAATGCTTACCGTGCTTTCAGGGAGGGATCGATCTCGGATCCACTCGTTAAATTTTTGCGTACAAACATCTGTCACTATTCAGTTTCCTTCCACAGAAAAACCTTGTCTTTTGGCCGGACCACAAAAGGAACTTTAACGCCGACCGCGTTACCCTTAGGGACATGTTCAACAACTTCGTGGTCTATCTCCATTCCCGACACTTCAGTAAAGCCGGCAGGAGTTTTCCTGCCCGTTATCAATATCTTTTGTCCCGACTTTAAAGATCCGTTCAGAACCATTATCTCCGCGACCCCTATCTTTTTATAAAATTTCCGAACCTCCCCCAGATAAACCTTTTCATATTCTTTCTGAACAGTGCCGCCCAAGTCATACGGCCTCCCTTCGTAAAACCCTTCTGAAAAACCTCTGTTGAACGACTTCTTCAATTTCCCGAGGAGATTTTCTTTAAGCTTCTGGTCCAGGTTTTCGTCAAAAAAAGCGTCAATTGCCGCCCTGTATACAGAAGTAACGACACTGACATATTCCGGTGGGCGGATCCTTCCTTCTATCTTAAACGCGCTGATACCCGAAGTTATCAGTTTATCTATGATGTTCAAAGTACACAGGTCTTTAGGGCTCAGGATATGATCCCGACCCAAAATATATTCACATTCACCATCGACATCCTTAATGACAAATTCCCTGCGGCAGGGTTGAATGCATTCTCCCCTATTCGCTGACTTGGAAAAAGTATCTTGCGAAAGAAAACATCTGCCGGAAACGCTGACACACAATGCCCCGTGAATGAATGCCTCTACTTTACAATTAATTTTTTCTTCGGCGATACGACTGGTGATCTTTTTTATGTCTTTGAGCGTACATTCCCGGGCCAACACTATCCGTTCCACTCCCAAAGCGGAATACAACTTCAAAGCTTCAAAATTCGAGACACTCGCCTGGGTTGACAAATGCGTTTTCAGTCCCAACTCCCGGGCTATAGACAAAGCTGCCATATCCCACAGAACAACCGCGTCAACACCGGTTTCCTTAGCGGTCCGCAATATCTTTTCTATTTTTCCCAATTCGTTGTTATAGATCAATACGTTCAGGGCCAAATATCCTTTTTTTCCTTCGGCATGTAACCGATCCATAACCTTGCTCATCTCGAGAATATCAAAGTTGCTTGCACCCTGGCGCATGTTGATACCTCTTATGCCGAAATAGACAGCATCCGCACCGGCACGAACCGCGCTTTCGAGCGCGCTCCAGCCCCCCGAAGGCGCTACTAATTCCGGTTTTTTAACATTCATCATTTTCCTTAAATTGGTCGGGGGCGGGACTATTGTTGGTTGAAATTAAAAGCCGACAGGCCTATGGACTGGCTCTGGCTTTTATACTCTTTAAAGACCGCTAACCCTTCTTTGAGACTTCGCAAGAGTTCCTTAAATAGTTTCCAAATGTCTTCCAGCTCTCCTGATACATCGCGTGCAATTTCCCTGGTTTCCCGCCACCACGTAATAATACAGACCATTATCGCGAGCACGATCACTATCTTGAGAACGCGCCAGAACAAGAATGTTTTGACTTTCTTGCGACAGTATCTGCAAAATACCGCTTCTTCCTGTATCTCTTCCGCGCAATACGGACATCTCTTCATTCAATAATCCCGTGTTAATCTCATCCTGTCAGCCGCTACCATGTCCCGTTAAAAAAACAATACGCTCATAAAAACAGTTTCGCTTTTTTTATGGACTTAAACTACACCCGGGAAAAGTGCCTGGATATGATCGGCCGGCATTCTTCAGCTATTTTCTCTCTGTATTTTATCAAGGTAGGCGTCAGCTTCTTCGGTACTTTCAAAAACATTCATCCCCTTGAGCGCGTTCATAATATCGAAAACTTTTTTTATCCGCGGTCGGAGATTTGTCATCATAAAAACTCCGTCATTTTTTTCAACTGATTCTTTCAGCCTGATCAAAACACCAAGCCCCAGACTGCTGATATGCGTCACCTCGTCCATATTGATTATAGCCACTTTAGCGGACGACCGCAAAATCGAATCTGTCTTGTTTTTAAATATATCATAAGTTACTGAATCAATGGGACCGTTTGGGAAAACCTCAAATACTCCCTCCTTTTTTTCCGTGATGTTAACAGCGAACGACATATATCATCTCCTTATTTGCAGGGGCACGGCATGCCGTGCCCCTGCTCTTTTACAAACATTTCTCAACCGCTTCGGTAGATCTAAACCAGTCCATTATCTCATCGCTTTGCGGCTTGATAGTGAAAGCGTCTTCTTCTCCCGCCTGGGGACTCAGTTCAACAGGCTCTTCAGAAAAACTCAAAGTTTCTCCGGAGGCCACATAATCCGCGATAATTACAACTCCCCCGCTCTCAAAAACATTCACATCCTGCGGTAATGATGAACACAAGGAAAGCTCCATCGCGGAAGAAAAACCTACCTCTTTCATTTCAGCAGAAGCAAAAGAACTCGACGCGCTTACAAGTACGACCAAGATGATCAATGTTCTAACAAAAACACTCTTCATCTTCCCCTCCCGTTTTAACTACACATAGGCTTGTGCAAAACGCTATTTTTTCCAATCAGACTGTGTCATAATTAGTAGGGGCTTGATTCATCAAGCCCGTTATATCGGGTTCGATGAATCGAACCCCTACAATATGTTGTATGCGGCCATTCGCGAAACAAATTACGGTACAGCCTGAATAACGAGAATTCCATTTTGCACAAGTCTTAACTATACCACCAAAAAACATTAAAGGCACCCCTCCCCAGGAAGGCTGCCTTTTGTATTTTAACTCAGGTACTACATAAGCACTTCATTTACCACCCCTTTTGGTAAATTAAATCTTACTTTTATGTTAACGCTGTTTGGGAGAAAAAGCAAGCGGAAAATGCCCTCAGGGAAAATGCAGTAGTGTCAAGATAATTGGGCACTTTCATGTTCCAGTTCTTTGATCTCTTCCCCCATGGGGGAAGACGGCGCACCTGTTGGTTGCTTTACGGTATCTATATATTGAATTATCCCATACACCCAATAACCCACACTTCTC
>JAJRVD010000001.1 GCA_024277375.1 Candidatus Omnitrophota bacterium
ACCCATTTGCTGAAATTTTAGCTGCTCCTCCTTAAAAATAAGCCGACGACATAGCAGATTCTTCGACTCGGTCACTTCGTGCCCTCGCTCAGAATGACATATGTTGGGATAATTCTCTGCGGAGAACTGAACTATTACAAATGTGATATAACTGGAGTTTTTATGATTAACGCTATATATGGGTAAGGGAGTTAGTGTAAGATCGAACTTGAAATAACATTAGTTATTGCAAAAAAAACAATAGAGTTTCAGCAATTGCAGCATTATAAAGGAAATAGTTAGAAAAGTGGTCTTGACTTTTTTTGCGTATTTTGTTAAAGTAGAGCACAATGGGTTAAATCCAAAAAAGCAAGTTCAGGTCTTCAATTTATTGTGTAGTTATAGCAACGGTTATAGAAAAGACTAAAACAATTTATTTGTGAAGGACGGTTCTCAAAATTTTTAATCTTCTAATAAAGACACACCTAAAATCAGTTAATCAAAAAGTTAGATATGAGTGCAAATTTCATTCGTTTCACACAGATTTAGTGAAATGTATGTATATTCTCATGCAAAGTACGTATGCAAAAAAAGGAGTATGACATGGCGAGTAGCAATCTCAAAAGATCACCACTGTTCAAGGTAGTAAGTGCTATGCTAATTTTGGCTTTTTCAATGTATAACGTGGGTTTTGCTTCTCCCGGAGGTAGTGTTACTACTTCCGCGGAAAAGAATCCCGCGAACGCTGATCCTGGTGCCGGCGATATTCAGGTTGACCTAGCAATGATGAGAGTGGATGGTAATATAGCGCGTGAGCAGGGTATTAATCTTTCGCCTGTTTTAAGGATATTGTTCCAGGACGCGGAAGATAAAATAACTAACGCGTGGAAAGCGGATGCCGATAAACTGGGTATCACCGACGCCTTCGAAGGTCTTGAAGAAACACCCGAGATCGTCGCGAAGAAAAATGTGGAAATATGGTTTACCGCTAAAAAACAGGAAATTATAGACGCGTACGGAGAAGATATTTGGAAGAAATTTGTTCGCGGTGACGCTTGGGGCAGGGTTCCTACTAAATATCTGGGAGCTGTTTCCGATGGCATAAGAGCGTATCTCGCGGAAAAGAATATCACGGGAACGGAAGCTTTTGATCGGAAATATAATGCCGTAAAAGACGCGATCGCGGAAGAATTTGACGCGATACGTAAAGCGGAGATCACCCCGGGTGACGAACATATGGATAACGCGATACAGGATCCGTATACTTCCCGTCAGGTAAAAGCGATCGATAATGCTCTTGAGGCTACTTTGAATGAGATGGAAAACAGTATTTATGTTACCGATAAGATGCCGGTGAGGGCGGATGATGTTACTAAGGCGAACCCTTGGGAAATTAAGAACGCCGCCACCGGCGGAACTTTTGTTGTTTTTGATGACGCTATTTATGATAAGTACGCGAAAAAATACGGCGCGCCTTTAACTCTAGAATGCGGATCCGGGACAAGAGGGACTTTGATCCAATTTATCCGGGGAGATATCGAAAAAGACGCGATAACAAAACGCTTTTATATAAGGAAGTCATTGTGGGAAAAACTTACCGATGCCGAAAAAGATACGGTCGCGAAACATGAAAATTATCGTATTCTGATATCTTTAGGTTCTGAAAATGGTGGTATAGATTTTACCGAGGCTGATGCGAAAAAATACGGCAATATGCATAACTTTATAAATAATACATTTCCTGAAGCCGATGTGCGACCTATTGAGAAAAGACTGAACATGCCGGTTTCCAAAGAAGCTGAACTCGCGAATGATCCGCGTTTTGGCGGAGCGATGAAAAAAACTATTGATGGGGTAAAAGCAAAACTCAGAGAACTTGACGCGAAACGCGCGTTTGGCACCGCTAACGCGCTTCTGGGTACTTTAACAGACGCGATAGAAAAAGCGTTTAACCTGGTGAAGGACAGCGCTAAAGCGGATGCCGATCTGGTTAAGGGTGAAAAGATGATATATTTCTTCGGTTCCGATAAGGATGGGAATGATCTTACCGAAGGTAACGCCGCGATGAAAGATCTGCTTGGCGGAAAAGGCGCTAACTCGGCCGAGATGGCGAGTCTGGGTGTTCCGGTTCCTCCGGGATTCACCATAACCACACGTCAGGCCAAATATTATTTTGACAGAGGCAACAAGTTCGGCGATGAGCTTGAAGCGGAAATAGATAAGTATGTAGTCCGGCTGGAGAAAGCTCTGGGCAAAAAATTCGGCGATCCGGAAAATCCGTTACTTGTAAGTGTCCGCTCCGGAGCCAAAATATCCATGCCGGGAATGATGGATACGGTACTTAATGTAGGTATGAACGACGAGGTAGTTGAAGCTTTGGCCAAAAAAATGGGTAATGAGCGTGTGGCGTGGGATTCTTACAGACGCCTCATCATGATGTTCGGGGACGTTGTTATGGGACTTGATAAGGATGGTTTTGATGAGATTTTTGACCAAGTCAAAGAAGAAGCTGGAGTTTCAGAGGATACTAAGCTAACCGCTGAGGACCTGAAGAAAGTTGTTGTCAGATTTAAAGAATATTATAAGAGTGGGACGGGCCATGATTTTCCGCAGGATCCGGTTACGCAGGTTAAGGCGGGTATAAGGGCGGTATTTGAGTCGAGTAATAACGAAAGAGCTAACGCGTATAGAAGGATGAACAAGATACCGGATGACGTGCTTTCGGCTGTGAATGTTCAGGCTATGGTATTTGGAAATCTGAACGACAACTCGGCTACGGGTGTCGCGTTTACCAGAGACCCGTCTACGGGTGAACACAGGTTTTTCGGAGAGTTTTTGATCAACGCTCAAGGTGAGGATGTAGTTTCCGGTGTAAGGACGCCTCAGCCGGTGAACGGCGCGGATAACTCTTTAGAAGCGATCATGCCGAATGTGTACGCGGAGCTTGACGCGATATACAAAAAACTGGAATCTCATTATAGGGATATGCAGGACATAGAATTCACGATACAGGACGGGAAGCTTTGGATGCTTCAGACGCGTACCGGAAAAAGAACAGCTATGGCGGCTCTTAAGATAGCTGTAGATATGGTAGAAGAAGATCTTATTACCGAGGAAGAAGCTGTTTTGCGTCTTGCTCCGGAACAAATAGATCAATTTCTTCATCCGGAATTTGATAAAAAAGAGAAAGCAAAGGCTGGAAAAGCGGTAGCTAAAGGGCTTAATGCTTCACCGGGTGCGGCTGTCGGAAAGGTTGTGTTTACCGCGGAAGACGCTGTTGAAGCGCGTGCGGCGAATGCTAACGCGCAGATCATATTGGTAAGGAAAGAAACTTCTCCCGAGGATATCGAAGGGATGGAGGCCGCGAACGGCATTTTGACCGTAAAAGGCGGAAAAACATCACATGCGGCGGTAGTAGCTCGTGGTATGGGCAAGACCTGTGTAGCCGGTATAGGCGATACACAAGGGTATAATGTGGCGCTTAATTATGAAGAAGGGTATTTTGAGGTAAACGGAACCCGAGTTAATGCCGGTGACATTATTTCTATTGACGGTTATACCGGAGAAGTTTTTGTCGGAGAAATTGCTACAAAGGATTCCGTTGTTCTAAGTGGTAAAATGGGAGAAACTCTTACCGGAGAAGATAAAGAGCTTTATGATAATTTTAATAAATTTTTCAAATGGGTGGACGAATACAGCCTTTCAGTTCGAACGAACGCGGAAACCCCTAAAGATGTTAAAGCAGCTATGATGTTCGGGGCTGAAGGTATAGGCCTCGCGCGTACGGAACATATGTTTTTTGAGGGTGAGAAATTGCATATTTTCCAGAAAGCCATTATAACGGGTGATCCGGAACAGTTTCAAGAGCTTTCCGCGCTGCAAATAGCGGATTTTGAGTCGATAATCAATCTTATCGAAGGGAAGCCTATGACTGTAAGGCTTCTTGATCCGCCTCTTCATGAGTTCCTGCCGCATCCGGGAACAACAGAAGGCGATAAAGCAATTAAGGAATTGGCAGCTGAGCTGAATATGGAAGTTGACGCTATTGTTGACCTTATAAACGATAAGAAAGAAGATAACCCCATGATGGGCCACAGGGGTGACAGGCTTGCGTTAACATATCCCGAGATAGCTAAAGTACAGATAAGGGCTATACTGGGTGCTTACCAGAAACTAAAGATCGCGGGTGTCGATGTCGCGCCGGTTGAGATAATGGTACCTCTTGTCGGAACAGCTGAGGAACTCGCGTATTTTGAGAAAATGATACTCGAAATAGCCGATAAAGAATTTGGACTTAAAAGATATGAAAATTTTCTTATCGGTACAATGATAGAGGTTCCGGCAGCGGGACTTGTTGCCGACAAAATAGCTGAACACGCTGACTTTTTCAGTTTTGGTACAAATGATTATACGCAGTTTACCAATAAGTTCAGTCGCGATGACGCCGGTCAGTTCATACCTCTCTATATTAACGAGAAGATCTTGTCTGTAGATCCGTACAACACCGTTGAAAAAGATGGCGGGGTCGCGGAACTTATAAGGATAGCTACAGCTCTTGGAAGAACAACAAAACCAAACCTAAAGGTTGGGATATGCGGGGAGCAAGGTGGTGATCCGCAGTCTCTTACAGAGACCATTTACTCAGCGGGCCTTAATTACGCTTCATGTAGTCCTTATCGGGTTCCTGTGGCGAAGCTCGCTTCGGCGCATTTAAACATCAACAAAAAGAAAGCAGAAAAAACAATCGAGGATACTTATGATCTTACCAAAATTGGGATAGATCGTACGGAGATCGAACAGGTTGAAGTTAGGACGACGGAAAAATTCATGACAGGAAATAAGAAGGATTTGCTTTTTATGAGGGCCATGGCACTAGAAGGTAATACCGAAAAAGGTAAATTTGTTAGTGACGCGTTGGTTCGAAAGATGGTGATGCAAGGGGTAGGTCTTATTCTTTTAATGGAGGGATCAGATCCTTTCATAAGATTGTTCAATGAAGATCTCGGTTCTTTGTTTAAAGGTATTACTGAAGATGAAAAACAGGAGTTGATCGATAACGGTCTTGATAAAACGCTAGAAGAAATTGACGCGGCGATCGACAGTTTACATGAATTGAACCCGGCGATGGGCAATAAGGGTGTACGACAGGCTCTTGCGGGGTATGACGGGATATATAAGGCACAATTGAGAGCAATAGTGAAGCAGACTGAGCTAAAGAATGATGGAACTAAACCAAATATTATCGTTCCGATGCTTACAAGTTATAAAGAGTTCGAGGCGGTAGATAAATTATTGAGAGAAATATGCGAAGAAGAAGGCGTAGCGCGTAATACCGTAGCACTTGGCGCGTCTATAGAAACACCGAACGCGGTGCTCCAGGCGGATAAGATCGCTTCTGTCGCTGATTTTATCATATTTGATACTAACGGAATGGTCGAGGCGACACTTGCTTTTACCGAACGTGACGCAAGAGCCTTCTTGAATGATTTTCTTGAAGAGGGTATATACCAGGAGAATCCATTTAAGCTGTTGCCATTAAGTGTAAAGAGGGCTATAGGCATAGCCGCAAAACGCGCTAAAGAAGGTAAACCCGAGATAAAGATATTTCATTTTAGCGGAAGAGATATCACCGAAACAGAAACGCCGGTATCATTAAAAGGCCGCGAGCTTTTCGACGCATTAGGTTCAACCGATGCCGGAAGAGAAGCGATAGTAATGGCGACGAACATCAGAACGCCGCTCTCGATAGCGGGTATTATAGAAGGTGCTATGGAGACCGATAGTGTAGTTGTTTTTCAGAAAGCTATGAGCGAGCTTGGTTACACACATGAATATGGGTACAGCCCGAACAACGCGTATGAGTTCGTAAGGGAAGTGCAGGAAGTAGCGGCATTGTACGGGTTTACCGATTACGCGGTAAAGGGTGACCATG
>JAJRVD010000058.1 GCA_024277375.1 Candidatus Omnitrophota bacterium
AGAAGTGTGGGTTATTGGGTGTATGGGATAATTCAATATATAGATACCGTAAAGCAACCAACAGGTGCGCCGTCTTCCCCCATGGGGGAAGAGATCAAAGAACTGGAACATGAAAGTGCCCAATTATCTTGACACTACTGTTTAGATTGCTAGTTTGATTTTAGGTGAGTGAGGGGTATAATATAGAGATATGGTTACCAAATTTCCTGATGATTTTTTTTGGGGCGCGTCGACTTCTTCTTACCAGGTTGAGGGCGACAATTTCTTAAGTGACTGGTGGGAATGGGAACAATCCGGTGCCGCCTCTCCTTCCGGAAAAGCATGCGACCACTATAACAGATTCGGGGAAGATTTCTCCCTAGCGAAAGAACTCGGTCATAACGCGCACAGACTCGGCATTGAATGGAGCCGCCTGGAAAAAGAAGAAGGCGTCTGGGACCAGACTGAATGGGACCATTATAAAACTGTAATAAACGAACTGGTCAAACTCGACATTACCCCTATCGTAACCCTTAATCACTTTACCATCCCGACCTGGCTCAGCCGTAAAGGAGGATGGACAAATGAGCGTTCACCTGAGATCTTCGCGAGATTCGCGTCAAAAGCCATTGAGAAACTTGGAAATAAGGTGCAGTACTGGATCGCCATCAACGAACCTAATATCCTGGCAATCCTGGCTTATTTCCGGGGTCAATGGCCACCTTGCAAAAAGAATTTTGATGAAGCCCTTTTAGTTCTCAAGAATATGTTAAAAGGATATGTCTTCGCCTACAGAGATATGCATGAGGCAGCGATCAGAGAAGATCAAATACAACCACCAAAAGTCGGCATAGCTAAAGCAGTTACAGCCTTCCATCCATGTTCGCCATATTCTATTCTCGACCGTTTGACAACATATAATCGCGCTAAATTCCACAATCATAGTTTTATCTCATCAGCCATAAAGGGACGTGTGCTACTACCTCGCCTGGGGGGTGAAAAGTTGCCCATAAAAAACGCGGTAGATTTCACAGGCCTTAATTATTATTTCCGCCAATTTATTCATCATCAAAAACCCATTTCAAAAAATCCTTTCGGTGAAGTCTGCTCGCTTGAACATCATACTGACGCCGGACCTACAACCGATATGGGATGGGAAATCTATCCTGAAGGGCTTTATGAAGTGGTGAAAAATTTTGAACGCTACGATCTTCCGATCTTGATAACTGAAAATGGTTTGGCTACCACCGATGACTCCATAAGACAACGTTATATCAGGGACCACCTCCGGCAGCTCCTTCGGGCGGTAAAACAGGGATCACCCGTTATCGGGTACCTGCATTGGTCTCTTCTGGATAATTTTGAATGGGACTCAGGTTACACCAAACATTTCGGTCTCCTCGGAGTCGACTACACTTCACAAAAACGTATCATTAGGGATTCAGCGAAATATTACGCGGAAATCATTAAAACAGGCACGGTATAACCTTTTCAATTTTTTCTATTTCATCCGTGGACAACTCCCGATCAGCGGCAGACGCGCTCTGCTTTATCTGCTCCGGAGTCCGACTACCAACAATACAACTGGCAACTTCTTTATGACTGAGAACCCAGTTAATAGCGACATGCGCGACAGGGACATCTCTTTCTTCGGCTATATTCTTAAGCACCGCCAGGACCCCTTGCGCTTTACTCCAGAATGGCTCGGCATAGTACTTATAGAAAAATGATCTCACGTCACTTTTAGAAATAACCGGGGGTTCTTCATACTTACCCGTAAGTATTCCCCCTCCCAAAGATCCGTATGAAAGAATAGATACACCTTTTGCCGCGCATAAAGGAGTGTTATCTTCTTCGATATTTCTATCAAAGATAGAATATCGCATCTGGTTACTTACAATAGGTGCTATTTTAAAAACTTCTTCAAGAAGTTCTTTTTCAAAATTTGATACGCCTATATACCTTATCTTGCCTTCGGTGATAAGTTTTTTAAGTTCTCCGAATGACTCCTCAAGGGGTGTATCCGGATCCGGCCAATGACATTGGTATAGATCGATCCTTTCAACCCCCAAACGCTGTAATGAGTTTTCTATCTCATCCCTTATAAACTCACCACTCAAATTCGGCCTTATTGATCTGCCTTTCTTTTCCAGCCCGCATTTCGTAGCGACCATTACGTCTTTTTTACCTTTTATAGCCTCGCCTATAATAATTTCAGAACGTCCACTGCCATAGATCGGAGCGGTATCAATAAAATTAATGCCGCTATCAATAGCTTCGGCCACTACACGTACAGACACTGAATCATCGACTTTCCCCCAACAGTCTCCTCCTAAAACCCATGAACCAAGCGCGACCGCTGAGACTTCCAGGTCAGAATCGCCTATTTTTCTAAATTTCATAATTCCCCTTTTTTTGTACAAATTATTGCATCTTTGGCGTATATATGGTAATTTTTGAGTATGAAAAACATTCTCATCCTATCCCTTATCTGCGTAACGATACTAACATTCTCCATAACCTGCCGCGTATTCAATTCATCTTTCGCGGAGGCAACAATAGACTGGTTCGCTTTTGGAGCCGGTATCTTTCTTATTGTCGAGGGGCTTTACAAGACAATAAAATCATCTGACAAATTTTTTCCGAATCAATTATTAAGATCTTTCCGCGTCATTATCGGTACATGCGTCTTCACTATACACCTCTTACAATTCATGAGGGTTTAGTTTCGCCATGCATCATACGTACACGGCGCGCCGTGCCCCTACATCCAATCTATGTGATCTATGGTCTTAAGCTTTTTAAAAATCGCGTATTTCACCTTCCTGGGAACAAAAGCTTTTATATGAACTCCGTCGGGCAGGTATTTTTCCTTCTCCACCGTTCCGCTCTTGCGGATCGCTTTTATAAGCGCGTATTGTTTATGCGGCAGGGTTACCTCTATCAATTCGGTATCTTTCCGGGTATACTTCACCAGCCAGTCTATCAGATCGTCCAAGCCGTCACCTCGCGCCGCGGAGACCATAACAGAATCGTCAAATTTTCGTTGTATCCGGTAGTGGTCCATCCTATTCGGAAGTTTATCTGATTTATTCAATACCGCGTACAATGGTTTCTCTTTTACTCCAAGTTCTTCAAGCACCTGACAAACCGCCCTGACCTGTTCTTCGATCCGCTCATCACTCGCGTCAATAACATGCAAAAGAACATCCGCGTTGACAACTTCCTCTAACGTGGCCTTAAAACTTTCTATTAGATGATGCGGAAGATCCTGCAGAAACCCCACGGTATCAGACACCAAAACCGTCTGTTTATTCGGAAGGCACAATTTTCTTACCGTAGGATCCAAAGTACTAAAAAGCTGATCCCTGGTTTTTATGCCGGCGTTTGTCAACGCGTTAAAAAGAGTAGATTTCCCTGAATTGGTATATCCGACAAGAGCAATTGTTAGCGTTGAGAATTTATCTCTTTGGGAACGTCTCAGTTTACGTTGGAGTGTGATCTCTCTTAAAGCTTTTTGAAGTTTATCGATACGCATACGTAAACGTCGGCGATCGACTTCAAGCTTTTGTTCACCCGGACCTTTTGTTCCTAACCCGCCGCCCAATCTTGAAAGCTGAATACCTTTACCGCTTAGACGCGGGAGCAAATATAAGAGTTGCGCTAACTCAACCTGAACCTTTCCCTCATTGGATGTTGCCCGTCTGGCAAAAATGTCCAAAATAAGCTGCGTCCGGTCTATCGTTTTGACGTTCAGCACTTCCTCAAGATTTTTTTGCTGCGAAGGAGACAGATCATTATTGAAAATGACTACATCCGCGCCTAAAGATTCAACCAGATCAGCTATTTCAGAAACTTTTCCTTTACCAACAAAAAAACCTGCTGTTATTTTTTTGCGTCGGCAAGTTTGACTATTAACAACTTTCGCGCCCGAGGACTCGGTAAGGCGTTCAAGCTCTTTACATCTATCCTCAAGCTTCCACGATTCCTTCCCGGCCACTTCAACTGTAATTAATATAGCTTTTTCCATGTTTACGTTAATTGTGCTTTTTGCGTTAGGGGACTGTCCCCGCCATGTTAGATCCTACCAGCTATATCGTCTGCTATCTGTTCAGCGCCCCTATTCGCGTTTACCCATACAACGCGCTCGTCACCTCTAAACCATGTCAGCTGGCGCTTAGCGTACCTGCGAGTATTTTTCTTAAGTTCTTCTTCCGCTTCGACACGGCTTATTTTACCGTCCAACAGATCAGAAACTTCCTTTATCCCCAGCGCCTTACCAGCGGTCAAGCTCCGGGGATGCTTTCTAACACGATCCACTTCATCAATAAGGCCTTCGCTAAACATCTCGTCCACCGCAAGCTCTACTCGCTGGTACAATAGCTCTCTAGGCATTTCTAAAGCAAAAAAATTGCAACAATATTTATTCCCTATACCTTCCCCTTCCGATTCTGTTTTCTTTTCAGAGATAGTACTACCGGTAAGTTCATAAACCTCAAGCGCGCGAATGACCCGACGAACATCATTAGGGTGTAACTTAGATGCAGTTTCAGGATCTATTTTCTCAAGTTTCGCATGCAGAAAATCTCCACCTTTTTCCGACGACTCCCTCTCTAGCTCGTCACGAAGCTCTTCGTCTTTTGGGGGAGCATCAAAAATACCATCAACAAGAGCTTTTACATAAAGTCCGGTGCCACCCGCAATTATGGGAGTTTTGCTTCTAGCTAAAATAGACTCGATAAGGGGGACAGCCAATTCGACGAACCGCATAGCGCTAAATTCTTCTTCCGGGGATATTATTTTAACAAGATGATGCGGAACTCGGGACAAAAGTTCTTCGCTCGGCGGACGAGTTATCACATCCATATCCTTATACACCTGCATTGAATCACAGGATATAATTTCACCGCCTATCTTCTCAGCAAGACATACGGCAACCGTACTTTTACCTGAAGATGTCGGACCCACTATAAAAATGATCGTCTGTTTCTCGTCCATCAGCTATCATTCCTCGATCATTTCACCTTTAAGCGTTGTCGGGCTTGTGTCCTTAATGCTCACTCGCACGACTTGACCGATCAAGTCTGAGGAAGCCGGAAAAACACAAGGTGTGTTATTCCGTGTTCTACCCATCATTTCTTTTTCAGACATACGGCTTTTACCTTATACCAGAACTTCCTGTTCACTTCCGATCATGGTCTTATTTTTAGCGAGTGATATTCTCTTTTGAAGATTTAAAAGACCCGTATTACGTTCTTTTTTAACTTCTTCAGGAACATCATCTTTTAAAAATGATGAAACAGCCGGCGGGCGCGGTGAATATTTAAAAATAAACGCTGAGTTCCACGCTATCTCTTCCATTGCTCTCTCGGTTGCCTCGAAATCTCTTTCTTTTTCAGAAGGAAACCCTATAATAATATCAGTGCTTAACCCCACATCCGGTACCATCTCACGAAGAAGAGCAATTTTTTCTTTGTAATCTTCATATTTGTATTTCCTATTCATAAGATCCAATATCTTATCCGAACCCGACTGAAGAGGAAGATGCAGATGTTCACATACCTTTGGGAGCTCTTTAATGGCACGGAAAAGACCTTTTCTCGCGTCCTTCGGATGGCTGGTAGTAAAACGTATGCGCCGGAGCCCCTCAATATCATTCACAGCCTCTAATAGCTCCTGAAAAGTTATTTTATTCGTAAGACCTTTTCCATAAGAATTAACATTCTGCCCTAGAAGGGTTACTTCTTTAAACCCCCTATCCACTAACCCTTTGATTTCATTCAGGATATTCTTTTTAGGTCTCGATACTTCGCGGCCTCTAACATGCGGCACTATACAATAGGAACAAAAATTGTTACACCCGTACATTATATTCACAAAAGCTGAAAAAACTCCGCTACGCTGATCAGCTTCTATTTTCTTGCCGGGTCGTTTTTTATTATTCACCGCAAGAAGCTTTTCCGTTGTGTCGGTTTTAGCCAAGAGGTCCGGAATATCATATATATTACTTGGTCCGACAACTATATCAACCTGAGGAAACTCCTTAAGCAAAAGATCCTGATGACGCTGCGCCATACACCCCAAAACACCTATTCTCAGATCAGGATCTTTTTTCTTCCGTGCCGCAAGTTTACGTAAGTTACCCGTCACCCTGTCCTCGGCATGCTGACGCACACTACAGGTATTGAATAAAATGACATCCGCGTCTTTCTCCTCCTCGACTATCTCATACCCTTTTTCAGCGAGCATCCCACCAATAAGCTCCGAATCCCGATTGTTCATTTGGCATCCGAAGGTACGGATGTAGACTTTTTTTGGGCGATCTTTGTCCCTCGACTCCGCTCGGGACTCCCTTTGGTCGTAAGTGCTTTGTTTTTCTGGCATTTTGGTTTTTCCTTTACTTCTGAAAGCAAAAAATTAAAGGGTTCAAAGAGAGAAACGGAAATTCTTTTTTTAGGACGCGCCCCGCCGGCAGGGGGCGCGATTTTGATGTTTTTAAAAAGCAGTCCACCTAGCTCTTTTTTAGTAGCAAAGTCTATACTTTTCTTATCGTCGTCATATCCGTCAAGAAAGTCTTTTGCTCTATTAATATACCCTTCTGATCTTTCGGTCTCTATTTTTCTAAATTCAATCCCCTCAAGGAGCTTCTTCAAGCTATCTTCTTCCTCCCGGAGGCCATCTATCTTACCACGGAACACTTCTTCACGAAGCAATCTCAACCTCAGCCCCTGTAATCCATTGGCACTGTTTTAGCCTGTCATTTTGGACTAACCGAGCAACGATACCACCTTTTCTTCTTGTTTGTCCTATGATTAGATATTGAGGATATTCCATTGTATCTATGGCTACACTTGGAACAAACAAGCAGACCCGTCAAAAAATACTCTTTGTTTTTTACTCTTGGACGCCATGTCTTTTTCTTTTAGGCCAATGCCTAATTTAGGATACCATAAGAAGTGCACTATTTATTTTTTTAGCAATAAATGGATGGACACTCCCAAATCCACCCACTGGAAGGTCTTTGTAATCAAAACCATATCTTATCAGCAGTGAATTGATATCTTTAATTATATCTCCAAGTTTCTCCCATCCAAGCTCAGCGACTAGGGCCGTGTCAGCCTCCCCTACGTTAAAACTTATACTTCCCTTTAAACCGCTCAGCCAAATACACATCGAACTCTTTCATATCGTGAAACATTCTGTCATGGGCGAAGTCTTCACCAACGTGTTCACATGTGGCAACCCCATGATCTCTGCATATTGTGGGACGCCTTTCATATACACGGCACCTGTGGTTCTTCATAAGATAACGACATTTATTTTTGATCTCCAGATACCATTGTCTTTTTTCTATATATACGGCTGTATCTTTGTGTGCCAAATACCATCTAATGTTCTCAAAATCGTCCTTATGTTTCGGAGTGTCGATGTGAACCCCGAAATATCTACAACACTTGGCATCACATTTACTGCAAGGTGACATATTTCTCCTTTTTTAACAGTTAGGGTTCTGCAAAATGGAAACTCGTCATTCAGGCTGTACCGTAATTTGTTTCGCGGGTGGCCGCATACAACATATTGTAGGGGTTCGATTCATCGAACCCGATATAACGGCTTGATAAATCAAGCCCCTACATTATGACACAGTCTGATAAAAAAACAGCGTTTTGCACAAGCCTATTAACAATAGGGGCACGGTATGCCGTGCCCTTACACGAATTCTATAAACTGCGAACTATCAACTGTATTACTCTCCCCTCACACACTTACTTACGATATCCATCAATTCATCGGGATCATATGGTTTGGCAAGAAAATATTTACCACCTCGTATGTGACCATGTTTTTCATCAGTTTTTGTGATAAGGCATGTAAGAAATATTACGGGTATGTCTTTTGTATCCGGATCACGTTTCAACGCCTCCGACGTTTCAGTTCCGTCCATACCCGGCATTAAAATATCCAATATAATGAGATCCGGGCGCTGTGCTCTCGCGATAACCAGTGCGGCCTCACCATTCGCGGCTTCGATAATTTCATAACCTGCCCCGGCAAGCCTGTTATTAAGTACCGTCCGCGCGTCTTTTTCATCATCAACTATTAATATCCTTTTTGCCATTACTCCCCCTTTATTATCCTCTTTTTTCCCTTATAGGGAGGACGAAATGAAATGTCGCTCCTTCTCCCCATGTCGATTCTGCCCATATTTTACCTTTATGTTTCATTATTATTTCCCTGGAAATCGAAAGCCCCAGCCCTGTCCCACCCGTTTTTCTTCCGTTTCCGTCACCAAACTGTTCGAATTTCTGGAATAATTTTGGTATATTCTCTTCACTAATACCACAACCTGTATCTTTCACCGAAACACGAACAGTATTGTCACCCTCTACCGCCGTAGTTACCGTGACGCTTCCGTCTTCGGTAAATTTGATAGAATTGTTCACGAGATTACTCATAACCTGTATTATTTTATCCTTATCAAACTTTATCTTTGGTATATTCTCATCGAGGTCTATAATGAATTTTAGGCCCTTCTCAATCGCCACGGGCTGCATCATTTCTTTGATCTCTCTGACAGCTTTATTGATGTCGTTTTCTTCTATATTGAAATCCACTTTCCCGAGTTCAAGCTTATGAAAATTTAACACATCGTCGATCAGACGCGCGAGACGATCCACACTTCTTTTTGCTATGCCCAAAAAATTTTTGGATTGCTCGATAGAGTCGGAACCTACCCCCTCAAAAACAATATTAATGCTTTCCTTTATCGCCGTAAGCGGTGTCCTGAGCTCATGCGATACCATGGAAATGAATTGGGTCTTGATCGCTACGGCTTCTTGTGCCTCTATTTCAGCTTTTTTACGTGCGGCCATTTCTTTCTTTAGATCCTCTATGGACACCGTAGTCTCATACAACCTGCGTGCCATCCGGTTAAAAGATCGCGCCAAAGTTCCTATTTCATCATTGGAGAGATCATGCATACGGGCGGTTAAATCTCCCTCCGCCACTTTTTCCGTAAGTGCGATCAATTCCCCGACCGGTCTGGTTATACTCCTCACAAAGGAAAAGCCCCAAGTTAAAATACCCGCCAACATTACACTTATAACTACCAGTATCACGCGCTCCGACTTAATTTCGACTTTCTTGGATTCTGCCACATATTCCATCTTTTCTTTTCTGGCCTCGGCTAGAACATCATCTATCTTCGAGATAGACATATCAGCTATAGCGTCCATATCTTCCATTAACTTCGCGCCTTCTTCGTTTCCTATCGGATCCTCCAGACTGAATATTTTCAGGGCCAACTTATTTATTTCCTCTAAACTCCCCCCTACCTCATGTAAGAGTTGCGTCTCCCTGGGAGCGCTCACTCTCTTTTTGCATGCCGCCAGATGTTTCTTATTTTTTTGGAGTAATCCCTCAAAATAACCATATTCACGCTTTCGACCATGGACCAGATAATCGTTCGGCGGCATAATAAGCCGCTGAATCACCAGTCCCATTTTCTGTATGGCCTCGATCTCTTCAGACTCCTTCAGCACTTCTCTTCCGCTTTCAGAAACCCTATCAATAGCGATCTTCCCTATAACTCCAGCTGAGACCAACATCAACAGAACTATGGATAATATTAACACTAATTTTCCGCCCATGGTAAGTTTAATTTTCATACTGTTTTACTTCGCTTTCTTTATGAGTTTACCCACTATCTCTAAAAGATCTTCATAGTCGAAAGGCTTTAAGATGCAATCATCCGCTCCCGAGCTCTCAAGTTTCTTGACAGATCCGCTTATAATGCTCGCTGTTAATAGCACGACCGGAATAGACTTATACTTTTCATCATTTTTTAATTTTTCGCAAATATCATACCCCTCAATATCCGGCAACCTGAGATCCAATAAGATAAGATCGGGACGTTCCGATTCCACAAGATCAAGCCCTTTCCGTCCGGATAAAGCGGTTACAACATCGTACCCGGCATTTCTTAGCCGAAAACTGACAACCTGTACTATATCGGGCTCATCGTCCACAACCAATATCTTTTTAGACACCTTATCCCCTTTTTTCCTCGATCGGTAAGACAAAATGAAATGTCGATCCTTCTCCCGGCGTGGATTCCGCCCAGATTTTGCCTTTATGTTCCCGTATAAGTTCTTTTGAGATCGCGAGGCCAAGCCCGGTACCGCCTGTTTTGCGATCGTTTTTTCTGCCAATCTGCTCAAACCTGTTAAATAATCTGGGCATATCTTCTTCGGCGATACCGACTCCCGTATCTTTTATTGAAACACGGATCGCGTTATCCCCCTCAAGATCCGTAATAAACTCAATAGATCCTTTTTCCGTAAACTTTATGGCATTGCTCGCGATATTCATAATAACCTGCGTTATCTTATCCCTATCGAAGCTAATTCCCAAGATCGCGCCATTAAGTTTGATTTCACATTTTAATCCCTTTTCTTTTGTTAAAGGAAGCAGAGTTTGATAAACCTCTCTCACAACCTCATTAATATCATTCTTGTCAACATTAAAGCCCATCTTACCCGCGTCTATTTTTTGAAAATCAAGAACATCATCTATAAGTCTGGTAAGCCTATCAACGTTTTTTTTTGCTAAATTCAGAAATTCTTCCGGAGAATGATCACCACCTTTTAAGGTCTCTTCAAGGGCAATATCTATGCTTTCCCTGATCGCCGTAAGCGGCGTTCGAAGCTCATGTGAAACTGTTGAGACAAACTTGGATTTTACCTCCGCGGTTTCTTTTATCTTATCCTCTGCCGCGATGATCTCGGTTATATCTTTAGCGACCTGTATTGCCCCCACAACATTAGCTTCATCATCCAAAAGAGGTGACACAGTGAGGGCAACAGGCATCCCGAATACTGTTTTATCTAACATCATGGAATGGGATTTTCCGTCCCTTTTTACATCATAAAAAGGACACTCGGGCAAAGGCTTATCCGATTTATGAAAAACTCTATAACATTTCCTGCCTATAAGTTCTTCAGGACTACTTCCAACCATATTGGCACAGGCTTTATTAACCCTGGTTATGTTGTAATCACCGTCCTGTATGAAAATAATATCCGATGTCGAATCAAACGTACGTTGCCATTCTTTAGCCGCGTTCTTTAATGATTCTTCGGCTTCTTTGCGCTTAGTTATGTTACTCCACTCCCGTATGCTCCGTCCGGCTATGCGCGGCATCTCTACCAAAACATCCTCCGACTTAACAATATAATCTAACGCACCCAATTTTAACGCTTCAACCGCCATTTTTTCATCTCCATGGCTTGTCATAACCACTATGGGATATTTTATATCTTCTTTATTCCCGGGCAAAAGATCGAGACCACTGCCATCAGGCAATTCCATGTCAAGCACCACCAGGTCCGGTAAAATTTCATCCATATATTTCCGCGCTTCTCGAAGCGTTCCCGCTACTTTTAAACGAACCTCCAGCAAATAATGATCCCGAAAAGCACGCCGGACAATTTCGACATGGGCATCCTCATCTTCAACCAGTAAAACAGTAAGGATCTCTTTATCCATATTTTTTACTCCCATGGAGAATGATTCCACGCTAACCAATAAAATCCCAGATTTTCCAACATTTCGGAAAATTTATCAAAGTCAACAGGTTTAACGAGATAGCTATTCACATAGTTCCCGTAAGCCGCATTAATATCTTTATCCGCCGCGGAAGTGGTTATAACAACAACCGGTATCTTCCTGAGATCTTCATCTTCTTTGATGTTTTTTAATACCGTCAGACCATCTACCTTGGGAAGACGCAAGTCTAAAAGAATAACATGTGGATGCGCGTTCCCGTTTCTATCCTTATAGTAGCCGCGTTTAAATAGATAGTTCAAAGCCGCTTCCCCGTCGGAAAGATGACATATCCTATTGGCGACGTTATGCTGGCCCAAACTACGCTTTATCATCTCGGCATGATCCGGATCATCTTCTATAAGCAAAATATCCAATGGCTCTCCCAACAATTCTCTCTCAATCATAGTTGTCATCCTCCTTTTTTTGGCGCTATGACAAAACAGAACGTACTTCCTTTGCCCTTACCCTCAGATTCAACCCATATCCGCCCACCGTGAGTCTCAATGATCTTTTTAACAAGAGCTAAGCCAAATCCTGTACCCTCGGCCTCCGTATCAAGTTTATCAAAAAGGCCGAATACTCTGTCCTGATACCGCTGATCGATCCCTATCCCGTTATCTCGAACATAATACACTATCTCGCCTTTATCTTCGCGTGATCCTATCTCAACATATGATTCAGTCTGGTCCCCCATAAACTTTATCGCGTTCTCTATTAGATTTTGCAATACTGTACGCATTCTGCCCCGATCAACATAAGCAACACCTGAATCCGACCTGAGAACCTTAACATTAACACATTTTTCAGCGATCGGACCTGACAACAATTCTATCACATCATATGCCAGATCAACCACTTTTACGTTTTCATACTCTTCCTGTTTGCGCCCCACACGTGACATCTCAAGAACATCTGTCAAGAGGGTCTGCATTTTATCAACCGCTTTGGATATACGCTCCATATCTTTATTTATCTTTGAGCTATCGCCGTTAAGAATGTCTTTCTTCATCATCCACAAGAATCCTTTAACGGTTATAAGAGGACTTTTCAGATCGTGAGAGACGGTATAAGCGAACTGTTCCAATTCCGTATTGCTTATTTTTAGGTCTTCAGTCAAATGTTTACGCTCTTTTTCTATGTCTCTACGCTGCAATACTTCTATCTTTAAATTGTCGTTTGACTCCTTAAGCTGCCGAGTACGAGTCTCAACTAATTCATTTAATTCTTGCCGCCAATTCTGAATATTATTTGTCATCGCGTTAAAAGTTTCTGACAGAAACCCTAATTCATCGTGCTAAGTAATCGGCACCCGCACACTAAAATCTCCGTCTCTTACTTTTTGCGCAGCTTGTCTCATCAACCGTACCGGGCGTGTCAGACGACCGGCGATTATCCAGATAAATACAAGCATTATAAACAAGACTACCCCGACGACGAAAAAAGTATAGGTCCTGCTTCTTTCGAATAACGCGAACACTTCCTCCTTGTCACGCTTAACAACCATCCCCCAGTTTGTCTGCGCTGAAATCGGTATATACCGGTAAGCAGCCAAAACAGGTTTATCGCGATAGTCCTCAGTTAGAATAATACCATCTTCACCACGTGCGGCCCGAACAGCAGGCTCGGCTTTTATTTCATATTCCAGTACCCTTGCCGCGGTCAAATCACGCAAGGGATGTTTAAGTTTCATAAGGATCTTTACGTCCTGATTTACCAGAAGAGCCTCTCCCGTCTCACCCAAACCCGCACCGGAGTGTAACATCGGGAGCAGAAAGTCTTCCGAATTGACATGCATTATTACAAGAGCCTCTGAGTCCTTTATTTCGGAGGTACGATCCTGTGACCCCAAAGACATACAACGCGCCACATACAAAGCTTCTTCAAAGTCCCCGGTCCCATCTTTCATTACGTCTATATAACAACTTTCACGGTTTCTTACGTAATTTAACATATCTCCATTGATAACCTTATCGCCCACATGATCTCTTTTTGTTGAAGCCAGCACTGTCGCGGTAGCCATATCGACGACCGATATCTCATCATATACTCCGTAAGCGTTTTTCACCAGGTTCAGTTGGGCGAAGATATCTTTATATGCCTTCGTGCCTTCTATCAAAGATAGCACCTTTTTGTTTTTTTCATCCCCGGGAGAAAGAATATCCGCCGTTATTTCACGTAGTTTTCTCACCCTTTCCTTCATCATATCACTTCTTGCCAGTACCGTAATATCGTCTCTACGCTCCTCAAGCCACCGCTCTAGTCTTTCTTTTTTAAGGTCTGCCAACAAGTTTAGTTTATTAAATTCTTCCGTACGTTGATCCTCGGTTTCCCCTTCATACTTCGTGAACGGCACGCCATGAAACTCTATGTACTTTGATATAAAGAGCATTGCCATTAACATCAAGGCAAACCAGATCATTATTTTTATACGAAGACTATAAATCAGTGAATACCGTTTCATCTAGCCCCTTTTCTTCCGCCTGACAAAATTATAACCTATCAGTCCCAGCAATATCATACTCGCGGTGATCTCTATCCAAGGCGACATTCCCCCGGAGTGAACCATTCTCTCCGTTATCCCCGGAGGTTGAAATATTCCCCACGCGTGATCAAGAACTATCCCCAGTCCTACGGCACATACGGCTATAGAACCTAGATATATAACGACGGCTTTTTTGCCCAAGTTGTTTGATACCATGGCTACACTAACAGCGTTTGTAGCCGGTCCGGCAAGAAGAAAAACAAATGCCGCGCCGGGGTTCATCCCCTTCATCATAAGCGCGGCGGCGATCGGTATAGACCCCGACGCGCATACATACATGGGGATCCCCACAACAAGCATAATAGCCATCGCTTTCCATCCATACCCCAAATATGTCCGTATGAATTCTTCGGGCAAAAAATACGATATGATCCCGCCTATGACAATACCCGCCAAAAGCCACGCGCCGGTATCACTCAAGAGCTCGCCAAAGGCATAACTGAACACACCTTTAATCTTATGAGAAACACGGTGATCATGATCTTCGGTTCCGTGACAAAGCTTGCATTTCACATTATCTTCCGCCGGAGAATTTTCCTCGTCTTCTTTGATAAATAAATTGGCCATGACACCCGAAAAAACACCGGTGACGAATGAAGCTATAACACGAAATACGGCAAAAAACGGCCCTAAAAGGGCATATGTAGCCAGAATAGAGTCTATGCCGGTAGTGGGCGTCGAGATAAGAAAAGAAAGTACCGCGCCCTTCTTCGCGCCTTCCTTCCTGAGGGACATCGCCGCCGGTATGACCCCGCAAGAACAAAGCGGCAAAGGAATGCCGAACAAAGACGCTTTTACGACGGACAGGAAATCATTTTTGCCAAGATGTTTGCTTACGGTTTCGGCACTGAAAAATATATGGAGCACCCCCGCGAAGAAAAAACCAAACAGAAGATACGGGGCCATCTCGTTGAGCAGAAAGTATGATTCTTTTAATATCCCTACGATAATTGTCATGATTTGACCAATCTTTTCCCCATCTCAAATGCCTGAGCTAAAAATTCCGGACGGTCTAAAGCATCATCTTTTTCCTCAAGAGCGTGACAAAACAGCTCTTCGGCATACTCAATTCCTGCCGTGACAAAAAAATTACGCGCTATAGACGCCGCGTTTTCAAAGAACTCGTTTTTAGAAGCCGCGGCAGTGCAGATAAACGCCCCTCGTATCTTTTTGTTGAAAATATCCTTTTTTAGCACATTCTTAGCCCACCATACACATTGAAACCGGTCTATAAGCATTTTGGTCTGCGCGCTCAGGCTACCAAAAAACACGGGTGAGGCTAAAACAAGAACATTGGCTTCCGCTATTTTCTTAAAAACCGTATTAGCGTCGTCCTCCACAACAGAAAGCCCTTCTTCTGTCACCACACCGTACTCTTTCTCAGCGCATGGCGCGATATCAAGTTCCTCTAAGATAATCTTTTCGATTTCCGCACCGGTCGATTTAGCCCCTTCCAGCGCCTTGTCTAAGAGGGTCTCCGTATTCCCTCCACGCCTCGGACTACCGCATATGCCCAATACTTTCATAGTTTATTCCCCTGAGTGTCTTACTTTGCCTAAAGTACGCGAAACAACAAGATCGGCTTTTTGGAAATTTTGCGATCCTCCCTCGGCATACTCCACATCCATTATTTCAATAAAATCAGTCGTGTAATCCTTGAGTATACCCGAATATTCCGCGTTCTTTGTGTCCTTAGATACACTAAGCACTACTTTTCGCCCGACATATCGCTCCAAGATCGGCTCATACGAGGTTCCCGCCGCGCCTACCAGCTGTTGCTGAAGGGAAGAGGTATACTTATCCTGCCCCTGCAAGACCTGCCCGGCGGGGATCATTGTTTTCGCGCGGCCCATAAAAAGATTTGTCACTTCCAGAAGAGAGTCCCGGATCGTTCCGAAAAAATTACGGATATTACGAATAAAACGTGCGGAGAAATTCGTATGAGAGGTTCTATTCAGATCACGTTCGCGGATTTTTAACCCTTTAGCGTCCAGCTCATCAACGTAACGGATAAGAGAGTAAATGGTCTCATATTCATTTTTATACAGGATAGAACTTGCCTTGACGTTAAGCCCTTCCTCAACACTATCGTAGACCAGCTCCATCCCGGAGGTTTCAACACGAAGGTTTCCGGAAATAAAACTTCCGTCTTTCTTCCTGATCGTGATCGGGTGTCCTGCGAAGCTTTTAAGACATCTGTCCTTTGAACGACCCTTTACAAATGCCCCAGCCATCGTGCAAATAACAACAAAAATAATCGTAATAGCAAAGGTATCCGTCATTCGCGTCCTTTCTTTGGTGTAACGTTAGTTTTCCAATCTTGTATGTGTTGCATGGTATGTTGCATACAGCGACCAGCGCCTGTCATTCGGAGCGAGGCCCGCATGGTTTAGATCCCTCCGCTCTCTCGCGTTGCTCGTTCGGTCGGGATGACAAGTAAGGAAAAGCTTAACCACTACATGCTATCCATGTACTGCGCACTATATGCTTTTCTCGGTCCGTGCCTGCTATATTACAGTCCCCGAGGGCATACTTGAACCTTTTGTGATTATTACGATACCGTCCCTGATGAAATAGTTTGGTCCGTCAAAATTCTTATGTCCTTCTTTATTGATTATTTCGACATTATCGCCGATCCTGACGTTCTTATCCAATATGGCCTTATAAATACGACAGTTATTACCCACACCCAAAGGAGGTATGCCCTTCGCGGCTTTTTCCTTTATCTCGTCGACCGTCTCATAATAATCAGACCCCATGGCTATGGTGTCCTTGATAACAGAACCCGGCCCCACCCTGAACCTTAGTCCAATTATCGAATGTTTGATGTTGGCTAATTGAGTTATAGCGCCTTCAGCGACAATACTGCTCTCAATATGGCTATCTTCAAACTTTGCGGGAGGAAGATGCCTGACGCGAGTGAATATCTGCCAGGATTCATCAAACACATCAAGCGAAGGTATAGATTTTGAAAGCGCGAGGTTTTCTTCGTAAAAGCTCCTTATTGTCCCTATGTCACGCCAGTATCCTTCAAAAATGAAAGCACTTGCTTTCCCTTCGCTAACAACTTCAGGTATTATTTCCTTTCCAAAATCGGTTTTCTTGTCTTTTTTAAGCAATTTGATCAACGCTTCTTTGTTAAAAAGGTATATTCCCATGGATCCCAAAAATTTCTTTTTACCATCACGCTTAACAGCCATATCTTCGATCTTTGATATATCTTCCGGTTTTTCCACAAACCTTGTTATCCTCGCGTCCTTATCCATCCCCATTATCCCGAGATGGGGAACTTCTTCCGGATCCACGCAATTGCACGCGACCGTTACCTCAGAACCTCTCTCAATATGATAACGATACATATCCCTGAAATTCATTTTGTACAACTGATCTCCGCCTAAAATGAATATGTGTTTAATGGCGGGGTCGTTAAAATGTTTAAGACATCGCCTTACCGCGTCCGCTGTCCCCTGGAACCAATCCGTATCTTCCATAGATTGTTCGGCAGCCATTATATCCACAAAACCCTTGGTAAATACGTCCATCTTATAAGTACGGCTTATATGCTTGTTCAATGATTCGGACAAAAATTGCGTAAGAATATAAATGCGGTTAAACCCCTAATTAAGACAGTTGCTGACAGGGATATCTATAAGCCTGTATTTTCCGAAAAGCGGAACGGCAGGTTTACATCTTTCCTTAGTGAGCGGAAAAAGGCGCGTTCCCCTGCCGCCGCCGAGTATAACACACAATACTTCTTTCATAGTTTTCAGCCTTACGTAGTTCTACCTCTTAAATGACTTCTGTACTGCCTGTTCGGCCCGGTACCAGTCTTCCTGATCACATCCGTGCGAATATCCTCTTTCTTCAAAGAGTTTATATGCCTTTTTCTCAACTAGATCCAGGAATTGTTCCGCGCTTATTTTTTTGGTAGATTTTTTTACCCTGCTTATGGTCTTTTTTGTAGAGCTTTTAGTTTTTTTAGCGGTAGTAGCTTTGGTCTCGGCAGTTTTCGCCCTGAGTTTTCTGATGACTCTCTTCATCATTTCCCCTACACCTCCCTCTCTTGTCTCCGGCTTATGCTCGTGATACGCCACATGGCGCGCCTTCATCCGCATAGACCTTGTAATCTATATTTTTAAACGCATTATCTTTGCCCTCTATTTCCTCCAGGAACCCCGTATCAATATTTCCGTTTTTCAGTTGACCGTGAAGAGCAAGAAACCGCATAACGTGATCTTGAGTCCTGCTTACCGCGTATTCGACAAATGTACCGGTTTTCATAATAAAAGCCCAATCACTTGCCTGAGCAAGAAGCACTTCTCTGGCCATTTGTTTAAGAACTCTTGTCTCAAGAGGCCCGGGATCCGTATAGTTCTTCGCGGAGGCTATCATAAGCTCCGCTATCTTATGGAGATGTCTATATATCCAGTCATTGCAACCATCTAACCACACTTCATTATAACCTTTGTACCCCCAGCTTGACGCGGATGGAGTAAGAACCGGGAATTTATCGTACTTCCGGAGATATTCACTCGGGATGATCGTTTTAACTTTATCCTGGTCAAAATGCATTTTCCTGAACAAAAACTCCATCCATTCCGGACCTTCAAACCACCAATGCCCAAAAAGTTCGGCATCATATGGCGCGACGGTTATGGGTTCTCTGTCCATAACCGTCACGAGATGATCGACTTGTTTCTCCCGATTGAACATAAAATTTCCCGCATGAGATGCCGCTGAATCCATCGCCTTCTGACGATCATAAATATCTTTATTGTCCGTCTCACCCGTTATCCTGTGATACTTAATGCCTACATTCACACGGGTGCCGCATTCATTGATAAAGGGTTTTACATATTCATAGTCAAGATCAAACCCTACGTCTCTGTAATAATCGCGATAGCTATGATCACCCGGGTAGCCTTCTTTCGCGCTCCATACAGCTTTTGAGCTTTCCATATCCCTGCCGAAAGCGGCGACACCGGAAGGACATAAGTAAGGGCTCTGGACCCCATACTTAGGCCTGGGAGATCCATACAAAATACCATGCGTCTCAACAAAGAAATACCCTATACCAAACTCTTTAAGTATCTCATCATGACCCGGTTGATAAGCACATTCCGGAAGCCACATACCTTTAGGGATCGCACCGAAAATTTCCTTATACGTATCTACGGCAACCTTGACTTGGGCCCGTATAGCCGGTTTATAAAGATCCATAAGCGGAAGAAAGCCGTGTGTGGCACACGAGGTAATAACCTCTACTTTCCCCATATCCTGAAACTTTTTGAACGCGCGCGTTAAGTCACTCCCGTATTTTTCAAAAAATACGGTCTTAGTCTTACGAAATCTTTCCAGATACATAATAGCAAGCTTGTTAACACGTTCATCTGATCTGGTCCGGGAGACTTCCAGCTCAGCAAGCGATATCAGCTTATCTATATGTTTACGAAATCTGGAGACAAGGAGTTCATCCTTCAACATATTCAACAAGGTAGGACTCAGGGAAACGGTTATACGAAAGTCAACATTGTCATCTACGAGATTGTCAAAAACGTTTATAAGCGGAATATATGTGTCTGTAATAGCTTCAAAAAACCAGTTTTCCTCAAGAAAACTATCATGTTCCGGATGCCTTATGAATGGTAGGTGTGCGTGCAGTACCAGAGCTAAATAACCTCGCGCCATATTTATCCTTTATCCTTCAATAACACATTTCCGCTGACTCCTGAAGTAACTCCACCGGAAGATAACCATTCCTTGAGATGACGGCTCATTATCTCGGACATCTCAAGAGAACTTTCGCCAACATCGTATCCGCCCGACAAAGCAAACATTTTGTAATACAATTCTTCCGGACACATCCAGTCTTCATCACAAATATCTGACATAGAGTCCCTCGGAGTGCTAACATTATTGGATCTGGCAAGACTGAAGAATTCACCGGTTTGACACAGTATCCCGACCTCCGCCATCCAGCTTCTCCCGGGCACATCAACATGTATATACCAACTATTCGCCCAGTTTTTTAGTTCAAAATCAGAAACCATTCTTTCGTCAAGGTTCTCTACGCCTTCGGTTATGTCATATACCCTCAGCACGCTTTTGGCGGGTGTAAGCCCTTTACTTGCTACCTCTTGTCTTACTCTATCTTCAGTGATCTTATTTATTTCCCAGTAGGAATATATAGTCCGGGGATCCCTGGTCATCAAGACGACTTTATTGTCACCATATCCGTCGGGTAAAGAAGTGTGATTTTCCATTTTCGCCTGCTCTTACGCTAATAATAATTAATATTAAGGATTCTAACTCTTTTTCTTAACCTTTGTCAACCCTAATCTCCATCTCGAAGCGTTTCTCCTCACCGAAAGCGAGCTTCAATTTGACCCGCGGCAATATCGCTGAACTCTGATAATTAAGCTCGTATTCCTTTTCCGATTGAGAAACTGTCCTTACGGGAAAATGCCACACAGAACACTCCTCGCTGAACGACATCTCGAATGAGACTCGCCCTTCGGAATCAGACACTTTTACTTTTCTCGTTTTTGGTTCTCGCGCGGTATCTCTGAGAGAAAAACTTTTACCATCCCCATCAAAAACAAGCGCGTAAGAATCACTGTCAGCATCAGGCATAGTAAGATTAAATTCCGGGGCAAAAACCGTATCCAGAGATTTTGGACCGTTATTTTTAATGCGATACTTCACCTTGAACGAAGCACCCTTCTTCGGCAGGGTTATACTTTTAGAGACGTCGACCTTGTTCTCCCCCACGAAACCATGCCTTTTCATGGTTAGAGTAACTCCGCCGACAGGTCGAGAGACTTCAAAACAGTAAGGATTTTCTATAAAATCCCCCGCTTCCGTGTAATCGCAGCGTAAAAATTTATTGATCTTAACATCGTGGCCAAAAAAATGATCAACTAACCCATGCCTTCCATACCGATCATAATCCAAGTGATCTTTTATTCCGTTGTCGGTAACTTGAATACAATCATGTATTGTCTTCACCTCGCTGTCATCAGGAGTTTGTTCTTTTTTCATTTTTTCCAAAACTTTTCTATGGTAAGCTTCTTCCCTGCGGGCCAAAGAGTTTGTAAGATTACAACAAGCGGTTTTCGAATCAAGCTCTTTCAATATACCACCCTCGGCCGGGTCAAAATAAAGAGAGAACTCTCTATTTTCAAGAACTACCTCATCCTGGCCGTCCGCGTCTATATCGGCGACAACAGCCTCCACGAACTGTTTTTTCCCGTAGCGGATCTTATCGATCAAAACTTCACTCTTGATCAGGTGACGGTAAATAGCTTGTCGAAGATGAAAAAGGTACAGTCCACCGAATACACCGTGCCAATACGCGCAATTGCACTGTCCCCGGAAAAGTTCCTTTTCAGCTTTCACCAGATCAGAAGAAGTTTTTATTTTTCTTTTTAAAAGATCCAGTTTCCGGCTCACATAGATCATTTTTTTGTTCATATGATTTGATTCCGGATATTTCGACAAAAAATTGCGCCAGAAGCCGCCGCGGATAAAAGGTTTATAAACTTCCTCCTTGCCCTCTGAACGTATATCATCCAACAAGTCTTCCATCTGATGTTGGCTTCCGGACGGAAGAGCCCACGCCAACATCTCCTCGTAAGAAGTCGTCGGAAGATACACCCTTCCCTCCGGTGATCTTTCTCGGAGGCAGTCTGATAACGTTACGGTCTCGAGCCAATCCCCGTTTTCCAAAAGCTTATCAAAAAACTTTTCAAGCCATTTTTCCTTAAAAACCCAATCATATGTCCCCGGCCACTCTCCGAACTTTTCGCCATCATCACCGTAAACAAAAAGCGCGTTACTATCTTTTTTTACAACACCTCGCATATATTCAATACACTCATCCGGCGACTTAAAAGGGATGCTGTATCTAAGTGTTTTATCTGTGGGGAAAACGGCAACAGGTTTCGCGTTATCTTCCGTCATGTAAAACCCATACGTCTTTTCTTTCGGTATCCCGGAATAAATAAAATGAGTATCATCCAATATGGCATATTTTATACCGGCGTCATACAGCGTCGAAGGCAGTTCCGGTTCCCACACACGTTCCGCAACCCACGCACCGCTTGCTTTAAATGAAAATTTGGTCTCAATATATTCGGTAAGCATATTGATCTGCCCTATCCTATCTTCAGGCGGTATTGAAGGAAGGATCGGCTCATAAAACCCTCCGCTAATAAGCTCTACCTGACCACGAGCGACCATATCGCGTACCATTCCTATTACCTCCGGTCTGTTTTCCTCGACCCACTCCAGAAGACATCCGGAAAAGTGAAAGCTCATTTTTATTTCGGGATATTTTATCAGTGTATCGAGAAAAGGCACATAACACATCTCACAAGCCCTTTCAATAATATGGTCAAAGTTGCCCACCGGCTGGTGAAAATGTATAGCCATCGCAAAACCTGTTTTCATGATATTTCCCTTTCGTCTAGCATATTATTTGTTGCGTTCTCTCGTCTCTGTCATTCCGGCTGTATTGTAAATCACCTTGTGAAGGACTGCATACAACATATTGTAGGGGTTCGATTTATCGAACCCGATATAACGGGCTTGATGAATCAAGCCCCTACATTATGACACAGTCCGGATCTATCTCATCAACTTACGATAAAGCTGCAAATACTGCTTTGCTGAACGCGTCCATGAAAAATCATAGTTCATGGCCTGTTTCATAAGTTTCGCCCACAGAGCTTTATCGTCCAGGTAAAGGGCTATGGCCCTTTCTATGGTATCGAATAACGCGTCCGCGGTTGCCGGGCCGAATTTAAAACCGTTACCTCTTTCGGTATCCACATCAAAGTCGACGATCACGTCATCCAGGCCGCCGGTCGCCCTGACTATCGGGATCGTCCCGTATTTTGCACTATACATCTGATTAAGCCCACATGGTTCATATCGTGACGGCATAAGAAACATGTCACACCCGGCCTCGATCATATGCGCAAGACGGTCATTAAAATCATTGCACACATAAATGTTTTCCGGATACTTTTTCGCGATATCGGAAAAAAGTTGATTGTACTCTTCGGTCCCTCTTCCAAGTATAACTATACCCGCGCCCAGCTTGACGATCTTCTCCGCGATGTTTGCCACAAGATCCATCCCTTTTTGATTGTCAAACCTGCCGACAGACCCCAATAAGGGCTTATCGATATTGAGTTTTAGCTTTGTATACTCAAGAAGATCTTTTTTACATTCTTTCTTCTTTCCTAAGCTTTCAGAATCAAAGTTCTCTTTAATGAATTTGTCGTTTTTGGGGCTCCAGATCGAATAATCGACACCATTGAGTATACCAAAAAGAACATTCTTTCTCGCTTTTAAAAGACCCTCCAACCCCGAACCGTATTCGGATGTCATTATCTCTTCGGCATACCGGCGGCTTACGGTGCTTATCGCGTCTGAATAAAGTATGCCTGACTTCATGAAGTTGACCTTACCGTAAAATTCAAGCGCGTCCATGTGGAAAAATTTCTTCGATATGCCGGCCTTTCTCATGATCTTCTTACTGAAAACACCTTGATAAACCATATTGTGAATTGTGAAAAGCGTCTTGATCCCACGATAAAAACTGTCATCCGCAAGCTGATGCTTAAGGTAGAACGGGATCAGCGCCGATTGCCAATCGTTACAATGTATTATGTCCGGCTGAAAATCCACGGTTTTTAAAGCGTCCAGGACGGCTTTGGAGAAAAAACTGAATCTCGAGGCATTGTCCGGGTGATCACCCTTTTCTGTCCCGTAAAGACCGTCTCTGTCAAAATATTTTTTATTATCTATGAAATAATTTGTCACACTATCGGCACGATTAGAATAAAGATTGAATCCGAAGAAACCTTCCCAAAAAGGATGCATTACGCGGGTGGACTCTTCTTTAAGTTTAAACCCTCCTTCCCTCACGCACTTGTAAAGAGGCATGATGGTGCGTACTTCACACCCTAAAGACGCCAACTCCCTCGGCAAACTTCCGGCAACATCCGCCAAGCCTCCCGTTTTAGCGAATGGGACGGCTTCAGACGCGACGATAAGAACTTTCGGTACCCTGGCTATCTCACCCGGGAATGCCGATTTATCCAGCCTTTGGGCCGCCGGACCCTTGGGAATAGGCTCCAAAAGGTAATGCGGGACTTTCCTTTTCATGAGTTTATAAACATTCGATAAGTGCAATCTAAAAAGTTCATCAAACACAAAGTTAAGCTCTGTTCCAAAATCATCGTACCACCAGAACCAATCGCTTCCTTCGGCGATGTACATCTCTTCCAAAACTTTTTCATCCGTAGATCCGGCATTAGATATGTGTTCTCTGGTCTTATTCAGGTATTCCCATGCTTTATTCTTCTGGTCGGATCCGATCCATTTGTTAAAGTTGCAATCTATCCATGATCCGCTAAAAAGCTTCTTTATCTTTTTTTTCGCGGGATAAGTTTCTATATATTCACCGACAGTAACAAGCTCCACATCCTTACTTTCGGATAGATGACCATATAATTCCGATAAAAAGACTTTACCACCATCATCGTAATAAGGCCACGGGTTTTCTCCATCAAGTATCACCGCGACGACATGTTCACCGGGACGTAATTCGGCGGCCTTTCTTATTCCCTTGATATCCCCCAGAAAATCAGCTACCGCGCTTTTAGCCGGCATATGAGAATACCTGAAGCTTATCGCGTTGGAGAGATGTATATCTCTAAATACCATGCCTATCTTTTTGCCTCTCTCTTCAGCGTCAAAAACGTTGTAAACAAGGTTACCCCTGGGTATCTCCTCCCCCCTGAAAGACTCCAAAAGCACACCTTCGTCCGTAGCTATCCACTTTATACCCTCGTCGACCAGAGAGGTTATGATATCCTGGCTTACGCTACCTTCCGGAGGCCACATCCCTATGGGTCTTTTCCCGAAAACGTCTTCGTATAACTTGACCGCTTTTTTAATATGCGCTACGGCGTCACGAGAAAGATCAAAGTCCTTGCCAAGCACTTCATTCTTATGAAGGAGCGGCAGGATCGGATGATAATACGGCGATGTCGCTATCTCTATCTTCCCCTCATCCTGCAAACGTTTATACATCGGGAGTATAGAGGAAACCACTTCCTTCTGGCGCTTCAGAAGAGCGGTTTTTTCGTTTTCCGTGTATTCGGATCCTTTCCGAAGGAGATCTCTTACAAGCGCATCCTTCTCTCTCAAAGTAAACCCACACCAGGCAAGATTAAAAAGCACCTGAAGATCTCTGAAGTCTTGTTCGGTAAAATCCGATATTTTCTCAGACAACTTTATATTCCGTAAGTCTTCGCCCCTTCTGCAGAAAAGACCTCTGTACTTCTCTAACGGGTTAATAGCTTTTTGAAGGTCGCAGGAAAAGAAATTTTTAAGAAGGAATATCTTGTCATCATCAGTTAGATCCGCGGCATTTTTTTGGGACAGCTGAAGATATACATCGTCTATATCATTTCTCGAAATATCGTCTAACTGCCATATCAGCGACGGTGTAAGATTAAACGTACATTTAACTTTAGGGAAATCATCAAGTATAGCGGCCATATCCAGATAGGAATACGTGGAATGCAGTCTCACCCAGGGCAGATAATACTTTCCCGTAAGATGATCTTTATAAAGCGGTTGATGCATATGCCATAAAAAGGCTACAGCGAGTTTTTTTTTCATACACATAGTATGATACTTCTTAGCCCCTAAAGGTCAAGGGTTTAATTCGAAAAATAGGAAAAACAGGGACGTCACCCATTTTGTAAAAGTCAAAAAAAAGGAAACAGTAATAGTTCAGTTCTCCGCAGAGAATCAGCCCGACACCGGTCATTCTGAGCGAGGAAACGAAGTGACCGAGTCGAAGAATCTGCTGTACCATCGGATTATTTTTAAGGAGGAGCAGCTAAAATTTCAGCAA
>JAJRVD010000059.1 GCA_024277375.1 Candidatus Omnitrophota bacterium
CTGTTCGCGCGTTGTAGTCGGCGCCGTCAAACCGCTTTGTATAGTCAAAAACCGCTTTGTCGCCATTATCACGCACATCGCTGATGATACCTTTGACCGTATCGATGATAGCGCCTTCGCTGACATCACTACGATTATATATCGCTTTTAGTCGCGCGTCCGCGGTTTTGTTCGCTGTTTTTATTTTTAATATTTCCATAATAAATTCCCTGTCCACACTGCCTATTTTTCGGGTAAGATACCATAACATGTACGCTTTTGCAAGCCAATTTTCAGGGGGATATACCCAATAAAATTTCCTAAAATGACTATCCTACCTTTTCGCGAAGATGGGAAAAGCCTTTAATGCAGCCATCGTTACGCGTACATATTTGGATGTGGTTCTTTTCTCTGAAGCCAGCGTTTTTATATAGCCGCTCACCTTCCCAGAAAACTCCACGAACGGTATCGAATGGATCCTTCACCACCGCGCCGGTGGAGTCGGCATTACATCAACATTTTGTTTTCAAAGAGCATGTTTGTTGTTTTTCCAGCGTGATTTCAGAGGCTTACCATAACCATTACCCATTATAAACTCTCCGCAAAATGGACAATAGTATAAATGACCAAAACTAGTATACCACTCTGTTTCATCTATATTTGCTGAAGAATGACGAATTTCCCCTTCATCGACGTTCACTTCAAATCTTTCACAACAATAATTAAATTTTTTCTTCATATTTCTTCCTCTTTATAATATAATATTTCAAAAATAAATTATCTAAAGTTTATTCGCTCCGCTCAAAGTTTTGGTTCTGGTTTCCCGGTTAAGACCTCGGGAATGACCTGGCGTGAAAACTATATGTTTGATTGTCGGGTTACTATACCATTTGCTCAGTATAGCCATAAACTTATTGATTCTTTCTGGTGATTGTAGTATCTTTTGCTATACTTCATTTGCGACAGGGAAATATGAACAAGAATACAAAACTGAACAAAGGGATCTTCTTCGTAATCGAGGGGATCGACGGTGCCGGCAAGTCTACACAGATAAAAATGCTCGCCGACTGGCTGACCGCTTCGGGCTATGACGTCGTCGTCACCCGGGAGCCGACCGACGAGTCGGTATATGGCCGCACGATCCGAGCGGGCATGTATGGCGAGAGGAGCACGCCCGAGGAGGAGCTTGACCTCTTCATCCTCGATCGGAAGGAGCATATCCGAAACCTCATCGCACCGGCGCTCAAGCAGAAGAAGATCGTCATCTGCGACCGCTACTACTTCTCCAACATAGCGTATCAGGGCGCGGCAGGGCTTGATACCGGTGACATACGGCGGCTTAACGAAGCGTTTTCTGTCATCCCTGACGCGGTGTTCTATCTGCGGATCAGCGTTGACGAGGGCTTGCACAGGATTCAGAACATCCGCAACTCTGAGCTGACATCGTTCGAGAAGGCAGACTTTCTGCATAAAGTGAAGGAGATATTCGATGCGATGGCTGATGAGTACTTTCACCGGATCGACGCGAGTGTGGGGGCTAAAGAGGTGTCCGAACAGGTTGTTGAAATAGTGAAGGAGATGCTGTACCGTTAGTTACAATGTTTTTCGTAAAAATATTTAAATGACTTGTTTCTCTTTTTCGCGGTGGGGATAGAAAAATTCTTTAAAATTTCCATTAAAAAATCTATTTTTGAATCGAATTTTTTAGGCATTAATGACATAAATTGTTCTTTGGTCAACTTATCTGTCGCTTTTTCTTTAAATTTCGATGAACTTATATTAAGTTTTTTCCTAGCGGTATCTCCTAAACCCGCCAGATACCAACTCTCAATCTCCTCAACCACAATAAATAGCCTATCCTCTAAATATTGTTTTTTCTTTAAAACCGCTTCTTTTTTCGAAGTGATACATGGTTTATTGTCATTGTCAGTAGTGTAAATATAATCTGCTTTCATCGACAAAATAGATTTAGCAAATTTTTCAACAAATTCTTTTTTTTTATTCGCGTACGGAATAATTTTTATGTTTTCATATTGACTGCTTATTTCAGGTTTTATTATTGTCTGAAAGAATGCTTCGTCATCATTCCCCTCAACAAAAATATAAAGGGTTTTATCCCACATCCTTACACCTCCATGAGGTTTTGCACGTATAGTTCTTCTATACCGATTTCATTTTCCAAGAAGGTTTTTAAGTCTTTATTATTCGCTGGGCGTGTAATAACAGAATTACCCTCCTTGTCACGAGAAAGCAGTAAAATATTTTCCAACCCCACATACTTCACAATCTCGGGGTTATGTGTCGTAATCAGTAACTGTTTTTTCTTAGACGCGTCCTTCATAACATCAACTACTCTGGACATCAGGCTCGGGTGAATATTTCTCTCGGGCTCTTCGATTATTGTAAAAGGTCTTTCATCAAAAAACAGCGCGATAATAAGCGCGATGACATTAATTGTGCCATCTGAAATCAGTGACGCTGGTATGTAGTTCTCATCATTGTACTCTTCCTTTAGTTTGAAGAGTAAAGACTTATCAGAAAAATTGTCTACCTCCATATTCTCGACAAAAGGCAACAGGTACTTTAATAAGTTAAAGAGCTTTCTTTTACTCTCTGGATCTCGTAAGAGTTTTTTTAAGACAATAGATAAATTCTCCCCACTTCCTTCTAAATCTACTTTCCCTGTTGCCTTACTTGATTCTTTTGCTCTTTTCGGCTCGATATCAAAAACTGAAAGATCCCTAAAGTGAGTTTCTAATAAACGGGGGGA
>JAJRVD010000060.1 GCA_024277375.1 Candidatus Omnitrophota bacterium
ACTTCAACAATAACAACCATTAGGGTATGCCATTTTTTTATTTTTTCAAAGACCTTATGCCAGATCCTTCGACTCGGGCTTCGCCCTCGCTCAGGATGACACTTCGAAAGTGCCCACAATATGTTACACTATCGGGGGAAAAGTAGCGCTTACGCGCAAGCTTTAAAAATGTCTACCTGAAGATCGGTCCTATTTTTAAATCCTTCTATAATGTTCCCGCATCCTTTTATTTCACCAAAAATACGCTGAAGGATTGATTCGAATTTTTCATCCGCTTTAAGATTTATAACTATATCAAAAGGACCTTTGACCCATTGAACCTTAAGTTCCGCTTCTGTTTTTGCTGTATAAACATCACCCTCAAAACCAAGACTTTTAACTCGTTTTCTTTCGTTTTGAGCGTCAGGACCATAAATAAGCATCCGGGCCTTTCTTCTTACGCCATCAAGGCTTTCCATCGAAACCATCTGCAACGCTATAGCTCTTTTCTTAGGTGACATAGTTCTGAACCTTTCTGATCCGTCTTTTGTCAATTCCATAACATTCAAAGACCTTTCACCATCCAACAGCACCCCTTCTTGCTCCAATATTCTCTGTTTATCCTGTATGAACATCATATATCCACCGCAGTCCGCGTTCTTGTGCGCCACCGGCACTATATATCCTTCAACATCAATGGCGCCGGATCTTTGATCTCCCAATATTCCGGTGCCTTTCGCAAGGTCAAAATCATATACCGTCGGTCGAACGGAAATTCCGGACTGAAGCCTGGCTCTCATAGTACCCGAGAGATTAGGATCATCGAAAAGATTTATACCTTTTAATTCCGAGGCCTCAGGTACACCTGACATTTCTACACAAGATTTGTTAGCGTATGTCAAAGCACCCTTCTCATCAAAAAACGCTATCGCGGTAAACGCCCTATCTATGCTTTTCAGTATCCAATTACCTTCCCCCTCAGCATCAAATGATACGTTGTCAGAATCACCGGGATCCGTTTTACCATTTTCGTCCTGCACCTCTTTATATTTTTCGTAAAAATCCCTCATGATCTCATCTATCACGCCACTAAGCGCCGCGCGTCCATTCTTTATCAGTTTCTTAGGAACAGGATACTTATCAAAATAAGCATCTTCTTCGAGAACCTCGATTTGCGAATCGATCTTTATCAGAAGTTCCTTCATCTCCATCAAAATAATTGTCGCGTCGCTCTCAACGATATCCTCACTTTGAAGGTTGGATATTATGTTATTAATGTCAATAAGTTCCTGGCGCAACAACTCAAGATTTCCTATATTTTCTTTAAACTTTTTCAGTATCGCGTCCGATTCGTTACCCCTGAGATCCGGCTTGAATATATTGTTCCCCCCCAGCAAAGGCGTCATCGCATTATCCAGATCATGCCGCACCAACCCGCGAAACTTCCTCTGAGCCGGATCTATCTTCTTAGATGGTAACGCCGTTTTAGGGTCATGCTTCCACTTCTCCATATACCGAAAAAGAGCCCTTTTGCCTGGTGGCACAACATCTACATATCTCAATACATCAATGCGCTTTCTAAGACCTTCGCCTTCGGTATCGAACATATCCTCACCTTTGGGCATACGCATATTTGCAATGTTATTGTTTATGATGCCCGTAAGAGCCGTAGCCCCGTCTTTGAAGCTTTCCATTCCCGTACACATAGCGATCGGACCGGTAAATCCGCATTCAACACGAGCCCTGACCGCAAGCTCAAACCCTTCAGTTTTAAGTTCGCCCATTTGGATATCTGTAATGATCGCGTCGATCTCTTGTGTCTTTAAAATGTTTATGGCCGCTGAAACATTTTTGGCGGTTATAACCTCCGCACCCAACTCCTCCGGAGAAAAAACATCCCATGCCTGACGCATCAATAAGTCGTCATCCACAACAAGAACTTTCTTTATCTCCCTGATAGCTGTTCGTGCGGCACTTACACTTGGGAGATCTTTTTTTATCGTCGAGACAGAAAGCTCTTCACCGGCAAGCGGTATAGTAACCTTAAATGTCGTTCCCTCGCCATAAACAGATTGAACCTCTATTTCCCCATTATGAGCGTCGACCACCTTTTTTATTATGGACATCCCCAAACCGGTCCCTTCTCCCGGAGCTTTAGTCGAAAAATACGGCTCCCATATTTTTAGCTTATTCTCATCCCGGATACCTTCACCGGTATCGGTAATTGTAACTATCGCGTTTTCGTCTTCAACAAATAAAACGATACGAAGACGGCTTTCATCTCTACCTTTCATTGAGTGACACGCATTAGTTATCAAATTAACAAATACACGTAGAAGGCGATTTCTCCCCTTATTACCCAACACTTTTACCGACTCAGCTATATCAGAGTTGACAGCAACGTCATATTTAACTATCTCGTCGTGAGTATCCGAGATAGCCTGATTCAATATGGATCCCAGGTCAATACGGTCGGACAATTCAGTCTCTTCAGGCCTTGCGTATTCCAAAAACTCGTTTACAGTAAGATCGGCGTTTTTCAGATGTTCCTGCACATCTCTAAGTATATTCGCGTCTTCTCCTGTCGCGTTTTTGAGAGTCATCATTATCCCCGCGGCCGCGGCAGTCAGAGGATTACGCAAGTCATGAACCAGCCCGGCAGCCACTACTCCCAGCTCTGCCAAATGTTGCGCTTTCTGTCGTTCTCTTTCAGTCTTCACAACTTGTCCTTCGAGTGCTTTACGATATACTATGGATTCCTCCTTTGATAGAACCCTTAACGTGGTAATAACACCCCACGCCACACCATTTTTGTATAGCACCCTATCGCATGTGGATCCGATAAACTCACTTCCGTCAGGTTTCAAATAAAACCTGTCTTCTGTCTTCACAGACGCGGACACCCCGTTCAATTTCTCTTTCAATCTTTTTTTGGCCCCTTCTCTTTGGCGGGGAACAATAAAATCAAAAATATATTTACCCACTACATCGTCGCGCGACCGCTCTAATAATTCCAATCCTTTTTCGTTCACATAAAGAATACGTCCGTCTGTATCAAGGATATGAATGCCATCCGGCAGAATATCCAAAATCTTGCCTAGTGGCTTCCGGGTACCATCTATCTCCAAGATATAAACGTCACGAGGCAAAACGCCATGCAAAGCTTGGATAGGCTGGGTATAATTCACAAAACGTGACGTCTCGGCTTCTTTGAGTAACATGTCATCACCCTCTACCTGAACAACACTATCCTGAAAAGTCTTATAACTATTTATCCTGCCCAACACTAAATCGTTATAAAAAAACTTAAACATATCATAAAACTTTTCACATTCCTCATCAGTAAACCCCGCCTTAGCAAAGATAGCTTTGATAATTGAGTCTATCGCAACATCATTCGGAAGAAAAATATAATCACCACCGACATAAGCTTCATTCAAACGGTAAGCATCGTCAGTTTCCGTGATTATCGCGAGCTTTCCTCCTTCGAGAAGATATCTAAAATCAGATGAAAGGTCCTTAGAAATAAAGTCGAGAAACATATAGATGAATGGTACAGCGATTTCATCAGGAGTATTTTCATCCAACCATTCCCGGCTGGTTATGGTTTTATCCCGTCCTCTTGATATAGCGTGCACAACTTTCGATCTACTATTATTCGCCTGAGTAGAACCCAATCTTTTGGTATATATCGTATACCTTCCGGCATTAGCGGTATCTTTAATGCCATCAATAAGATCTTTCTGCTTTTCAGTATCCTCAGCAAAAAAACTGATATCATAGGCAAACCGGTTACCATCTTTTTCACTAAAAGCACACCAATATTCTTCCAATATCTCATTACCTTTTTTCCAAACATACGGCACTAATCTTTGACCCGTTCCCAAGGGATCCGAAAGCGCGCGTGAAAATTGAAATATAAGATCATGGCCTGACAAGTGCTCTATCGGAATCCCCATTGAGAGGTTATCTCTATCTTCCCTCTCTGACATCGGATCTAATCGAGTCGCTTCCTCATCGGAACTGATCCCAGCTATGAATACATATTTGATCTGCATGGCCATTAATGTATCGTCAGCGTCTATAGGCTTAAATCTCAATACGGGGCTTAAATTTTCTGACGAAACCGTCCGGGCACACGCCGGCGCTATCTCCAGAGTTGCGAACAACAATGCTATGACCACAAACGTAGTTGCTACTTTAGAGATCAAACAATACATGTGTTTTGGATTGAATACATTCATATTTGTTTAGGGCATAAGGCCCCAAAAGCTTGCTTTGTTTACGTTTAATTTGTAATACATTAGCGTTATTATAACAATAAAAACACTAAAAGTCTAACTTTTTATGCCTTCCCATATTTTGGTAGGGGCGCATTGTTTACGCCCCACATCGCAGAGGTTCGTAATAGTTCAGTTCTCCGCAGAGAATTATCCCAACATATGTCATTCTGAGCGAGGGCACGAAGTGACCGAGTCGAAGAATCTGTAATAGTTCAGTTCTCCGCAGAGAATTATCCCAACATATGTCATTCTGAGCGAGGGAACGAAGTGACCGAGTCGAAGAATCTGCTGTACCATCGGATTATTTTTAAGGAGGAGCAGCTAAAATTTCAG
>JAJRVD010000061.1 GCA_024277375.1 Candidatus Omnitrophota bacterium
GATTAAGCGGATAACAATCCGCAGTTATCGTGAATCTTGCGAAGCGATTGATGATATTATTCGATATTATGAGATTGCTGCGTCGCTCCTCGTAATGACGTCGGGGGGAGCGTGACTGAGATTAATTGCGACACAGTCTGTGAGGGGTTTTCTGGCCCCCTCCGCGATCGACCTCTTTGGGGTCGGTGCCCGGTGGATTCTCCCATCAAACCCCTTAACGCCTCCCACGATATGGACGAAATATATGTCTTGATATAGCCTTACTCAAATAGTATTATAGTGACTATGGATATAGCTATTGTTGTACTTCTCATCCTTCTTGTCGGTTCAGTTTTTTATCTCATTTGGAAGATGCATTCCTCTGAGGGGAAGGGCGTGGAGTCGCTTCTGAATGAAAAGTTCATATACTTCTCGGACCGCATCCGCCAGACCATGGATAGCACCCGCCAAGAGGTAGAAAATTCTAAAGATGTTCTTTCCAAGAACGCGCTGGAAACCCTTAAGCACATAAGCGGAATGAATGAGACTGTAGCAACTCTTGTTAATCAGCAGAAGAAGGCTGAAGATCTCGGGCAATCTCTCGAATATCTTTTGCAGACCCCTAAATTGAGAGGCAATTATGGTGAAGTTGTTCTGGAAGAAATGCTTGAGAGGGCTTTACCTCAGGGGGTATGGGAACGACAATACACAATTGAAGGTGGAGAAAAAGTAGACGCGGTGATCAAATACAGAGATGTGGTGGTTCCTATAGACTCTAAATTCCCCAAAGACGACTATCAAAAATATCTTTCCGCGAGCGATCCCGCCGAGAAAAGGACGCACTGGTCGAATTATGAAAAAGCTCTGAAGGTTCAGATCAATTCCATTAAAGACAAATACGTTAAGCCCGAAAAAGGGACCGCGGAATTCGCGCTTCTGTTCATTCCTTCAGAGGCCATATACTATGAAACTATCGCCGAAGGAAATTATCTGGATGATCCCTGTCAAATATATGAATACGCGCGATCAAGAAACGTCGTGCCTGTAAGCCCAAATACATTCTACGCGTTTTTGCAGGTCATTATACTCGGAATAAGAAACATCGAGATTACCAAAGACGCGAAAAAATTACAGGAACTGCTCTCTAAAATAGAAAAAGATTTTGGACAATTTTATAAAAAATTCGAAATGGTCGGTCAATCCATTGAGAAAGCTTCCGAAGCCTATCGAGTTGGTGACGGGCACGTTCAGCGGTTTAAAAGAAATCTTGATTCAACTTTGAAACTTGATGACAATTTTCAGGTAGAGCTCGACAAGAGCCCTCTGGTTAACGAGATCACAAAAGAAGAGTAAGCATATGCGGGCAAAAGCAATGTTATGGAAAAAGCTTGAAAACGGATCTGTCCTATGTTCTCTTTGCGCTCATGGCTGCCAGATCAAAGAGAAGGAATTCGGCTTTTGTGGGATGAGGCAGAATGATGGCGGAGAGCTTTTTACCTTTGCCTATGGGAATCTGATCGCGAGCCGTGTAGACCCTATCGAGAAAAAACCCTTATATCATTTTTTGCCCGGTTCATTCGCTTATTCCATCGCGACACCGGGATGCAATTTCCGGTGTGTGTTTTGTCAGAACTGGAACATCTCTCAAGTATCCGCGAAGGACAAGGGCATAGAGGGGCCGAATATACCGCCGGAGGGGACAGTTGAAGCCGCACTTCGCAATAGGTGCGGCAGCATTTCCTATACTTACACCGAGCCAACGATATTCTTTGAGTATGCGTATGATACGTCTAGGATCGCTAAAAGTCGAGGCTTGTATAACACTTTCGTAACAAATGGATATATGACCGGAGAAGCAATCGATGCGATAGCGCCGTATCTGGATGGAGCGAATATCGACCTGAAATTTTTTAGTGACGAATCATACGAAAAAATGTGTGGAGGAAAACTCCAGCCGGTTCTTGACTCTATCCGTAAAATGAAGTCCTGTGGTATTTGGATAGAGATAACAACTTTGATAATACCCGGGAAAAACGATTCAGAGAAAGAAGTACGCGATATTGCCCGGTTTATCGCGGAAACCGGGACGGAGATCCCCTGGCACATAAGCCGGTTTCACCCGGATTATCAATTTTTAGACGCGACGGCGACTCCCCTTGCGACAATGAGCAGGGCCAGAGAGATCGGGATAGAAGAGGGGCTTAAATATGTTTATCTCGGGAATGTTTTAACTGGCGGGGAAACATTATGTCCAAGATGCAATGACATCCTGATTCGCAGAGAAGGATTTACTTCAACTGTCTCTGATTATTTGATAAAGGATGGAAAATGCGGCGAATGTAACACTACAATCGAAGGGGTGTGGAAGGCCGGCAGATAGTTCATAATAATGTCATCCTGAGCGAAGACGAGGGGAAAGGAAACACATAAATGAGATCACGAGGAAAAGGAGTTTTTAAGACGATAGGAATAGTGTTGTTTGTATTGATCCTTATCGGCCTGGGGGTTATTTATTATTTTCGCTTCAATATTTTTCAATATTCAGCGGAACGGGTGATTAGAGAAAAATTACCGCCATACCTGGCTGTCAAGAATATGGTCTTTGATCTCGAAAAGGGACATATATCTCTTCAGGGGGTTGAAGTAAAGGGACCCGCCGGCTATCAGAGTAAGCACATTGCCCGTATTAAGGAACTTTCTTGCGATATCAAGCTGAAAGGTAGCACCATATTAGATGGTATCGAGGTTACCGAAATAACAGCAGACGGGGCGTTGTTCACTATTGAACGTCGCCGCGACGGACACATTAATGTTAATGAAATGAAGGACGTATTAGCGCTCACCGCGTCGCAAGCTGAAACTGAGACCTTGGATGCCTTTAAGCGAAGAGTACGCGAAAAAGCCCTGGCGCAAAAGGCGCAGATTGTAGATATATCCGACTTTTTGAAATTGACGGATACTATAGATATAACCAACGGCAAAGTTCTCTTCCTGGATAACGCTGTTTCACCCGAACAGACCTTTGTTTTTAATAAGATCGAGGGAGATCTGAAACTCAGCCTTAGTAAGGATTTTAAAGAAGTCCTTCATGTTTCTACAAAAGGTAGCGGTATTGTCAACAATGATCCTACCCAACTTCTGGGATTGGTGATATCGCTTGATCCTGGAGCAAAAGAGATCACAATGTCGAATAGAATAGAAACTCAAAACGTTGATATAACTTTGTTCAGGTCATACTATGAAAAATATTCTCCGATATTCATTGAACAGGGATATTTTTCAGGAACACTTGTTTTTGATTTTGACCATGGTAATATCGGTTCAACGAATGTTTTAACTCTGAAGGGGCTACGTTTCAGGGAAAAAGAATCCAGTCAGGGAGCGGGAGGGTGGCAGGGATCTATTATTCCGAGTATCATAAAATATTTGCAGTCTTCCCCGGATGAAATAGTTTTTGATTTTAAAATAAAAGGCACGGTAAAGTCTCCTCGTTTTTATCCCGGAGATCGCGTAAAGGCGGCGATAAAAAATGTCGCTGTCAGCAGAATATCGGAAGCTCTTTTTCCTGGAGACTCGACATCCGGCCAGGAAAATTCCCGGAAAGGTGGCGAGAGCGATATGGACCAGGTTGTCGACTTAATGAGAGGTTTTTTTAAGTAATTAAGGATCCTGCAAAATGGAATTTTCGTCATTCGGGCTGTGTAGTAATTTGCTTTGCGGATGGCCGCTGCAATACATTATATCGGGTTCAATGAATTGAACCCGATATAACGGGCTTGACGAATCAAGACCCAACATTTGGACACAGTCTGATTAAAAAAAACAGCGTTTTGCAGAGGCCATGAGTAATTAAAAAAGGAGGAAGCATGCTGATTGTTTATACGAAATTCATCTCGATCGTACTGTTAGTTTTCGGGTGCGTTCTGATATTGCGCCCAAAAAGGTTCAAGGCTATTCTAGAGCTCCAAAGAGAGGGGAACCGCGCTTATATTGGTGCCGTGATAAAAACATTGACCGGTATGATATTTTTGATCGTCGCGTCAAGCTGCAGTATTCCCTGGATCGTTTTTCTGTTTGGTCTTCTTCTGGCGGCAGGAGGAATCGTGGTATTCGTACTAAAAAAGCAAGTTGTCTATAAGATTTTAGATTGGTGGGAAAATAAAACTAATAAGCAGTTAAAACTGGCGGGAACAGTATTTTTGCTTATGGGTGTTCTTTTGTCATTGGCGATATAACTTACGCGACGATACCTGGTTGTAAGGTTGTCCGTGCTATCGTTAACAACGTAATTGAGGAAGCTCAACTTATGGGGCGATTTGCCCTCTAGGAGCTAAAAAGGTCGCTATGAGATTATACGGAATAAATCCTGTCCTGGAGCGCATAAGAACGAACCCGGAGTCTATAAAAAAACTATATCTCCAGAAACGTACAGATCTTTCCGGGATCGTACGTGAGCTCAAAAAGATAGGCCTGGGTTTTGACTCGCTGGACAAGCAAGAGTTTTTACTAAAATGTAAGGATATTCACGCGCAGGGAGTTATAGCCGAGGTCGATGACTTTCTGTATGTACCGTTTTCAAAGATCCTGAACGAGTGTGTAGAGAACGTGTCCATCCCTATTTTTTTGGACGGAGTAACGGATCCTCAGAATCTTGGAGCGATCATTCGGAATGTCGCGTGTCTTGGCGGTTTTTCACTCGTATTGCCGCGATATGATTCGGCTCAGGTTAATGAGACTGTTCTCCGGGTGGCGAATGGCGGAGAAAATTATCTTTCGATAAGCCAGATCTCGAATACTGCTACTACCTTAAAAAAAGTAAAGGAAAAAGGAGTTCAGATAGCGGGAGCGGTCCTTGAGGACAGTGAAGATATCCTGGCGGCAGAGTTTACCTTTCCGCTTGCTGTTGTTGTCGGTTCTGAGGGTAAGGGTATACGTCCCGGGGTTTGTAAATACCTGGACTTAAGATTACGTTTACCTATGAATGGCGCGTCTTTGTCTTACAATGTCGCGGTCGCGTCATCACTTTTTTGCTACGAAGTAAACCGAAGGCGTTTTTAAAATGGATAATAAAAATACATTGGATTTTCTTGCCGAAGTAGGAATGTTGAAGCGGATCAAAAGAAGCGGTTGGTGGATGATCGGAATTCCTCACGAGGAAAGCGTCGCGGAGCATAGCTTTCGTTGTGCCGTCATCGGGTATGTGCTTGCTAAGATGGAAAATGCGGATCCATACAAGGTGCTGCTGATGACTCTTTTTAATGATCTGCACGAGGCTCGTATAAGCGATTCGCATAAGGTAGCGCATAGATATCTTAACGTGAGAACCGCCGAGAAAAAAGCTTTTAAGGAACAAATGGAATCTCTGGGCAATGATACGGCAAAAGAGCTTTCTGGTGTGAGGGAAGAACATGATGATCAAATCACTCCGGAAAGTGTTGTAGCCAGGGACTCGGACATTCTGGAATGTCTGATTCAGGCAAAAGAATATAGTGATCTGGGATTTAAAACCGCCGAGAAATTTTTTAAAAAGGCACCGGAGCATTTAAAGACGGAAAGCGCTAAAAAATTATGGAAAAACGCGCAGTCCTGGGATAGCAACACTTGGTGGGAGAAACTCGGCGAATTTGAAAGATAAAGCGCAATCTTATGGAACATATTACCAAAGCACAACTAAAAAAGATCCGGATGCTTGCTCGCGATAAAAAGGCGCGAGATAAAGAGGGTCTGTTTGTAGCCGAGGGCGTTAAGGTTATCGGCGAGCTTGTAGACAAAGGCCATTTGCCGAAAACGGTCGTCGTAGCGCATAGTTTTGCCGAAACTAAAGCAAATAGAGAGTTTCTTGAATGTATTCAGGCTCATGGGCTTTTTTCTGTTCGCGGGGCCTCGGATCGAGATCTGGAAAACGCGTCATCTTTGCAGCATTCCCAGGGGATAATTGCCATTATGAAAAAACCCGTTCTTTCAGGGCCCTCGAGCTCTAACTTATCGTCTAAAGAAAAAATGCTTATAATTCTTTGTGACGGAGTTCAGGATCCGGGAAATATGGGTGCCATAATTCGTTCATCTGTTGCTTTTGGTGTCGGAGCCGTGATCATTACCGGTGGGGGTGTTGATGTTTTTAATTCAAAAGTAGTGCGAGCGTCCAGCGGAATGGTGCTGAATATACCGATACTCGAATATGATAAGGATGAGATAAGGCGCCTGAAGGATGAAGGGTTTTATTTGTTCGCGAGCCATGTCTCGAAGTTGGAAACAAGATCTCTGGATGAGATAACCAGTATTCCGGACAAAAGCATTGTAGCCTTTGGAGCGGAGGGCAAAGGGCTTTCCGAAGAGATGAGGGAGATAGCTGATGAGGAATTCTATATCCCTATTTCCGAGAAGGCTGAGTCGCTTAATGTTGCCGCGGCCGTCGCGATAACGCTGCATACATTTACAAGAGCGTAGGAGCGGGATCGCCTTCGGCGATGGGCCGCGAAAAAAATATAATGGAAAAACTCATAATCGTATATATTACCGCTTCGAATAAGCGGGAAGCCAAAAAGATCGGCAAAAAATTGGTAGAAGCTCGCCTCGCGGCTTGTGCTAATGTCTTTGATGGCGTATCTTCTCTTTACTGGTGGGAGGATAAGATCCAAAATGACGCTGAAGCGGCAGTTATACTGAAGACCAGGGAATCACTGTTTGAAGAGTTGAGCGCGACAGTCAAAGAGATACATAGCTATTCCTGCCCATGTGTAGTCGCGATGCCTATCACAAACGCTAGCAAAGACTACGCGGATTGGGTGATCAAGGAAACAAGATGAAGACATCTACAAAATTTACCATCGATGCCAGCAATAGCCTGGTAATCACTCAATCATTCAAAAAAAAGCATACCAAAAAAGTGGTTATTGACGGCACATGGACGCTTACCCCCGAGCATGACCTTCGGTTCCATGTTTTGGGATCCGATCCGAGCGATAGCGCCAAAACTCTTATATTCAGTGGGTCCATAGAAAATATCGGTGGCAACAAGCTGTCTTTCAGAATAAGGGATTGTGAAGGCTTATCGGGGTTTAAGACCAGTACCGTACAGTTAACGGGACGCTGGCAAGCCGATAAGGATAACAGGATAACTTTCCATGTGGCCAAAAACAAGGGTATTTATGACGTTTTGCGGTTTCAGGGCGCATGGCAGGTAAGCAGGAAAAACGAAATTATCTACAAGTATAAGGAGATTGCGCGAAAGAAGCGTGTGAAAAAGGAAAATACACTTACCTTTAAAGGGCATTGGGAGCTGAAAAGGAATAAACTGGTTTATTCTCTTCAGGGCGCTTTAAACTCTTTTTTTGAGTTTAAAGCGGCGCTGCGATCCAAGAGTTTGCGGGCTTCCGATGGCGTAATAAAGTATTTGGTCGGGATCAAATATTCCAGCGGAAAATCTAAGCGGAACCGAAAGCAGGTTGTAGCGATCCATGGTACGTGGAAATTCGGGAAAAATCTTAAATTAGGTTACGAAGTTGAATATTCCTGGAAAAACAAACGGACTATATTTTTTCAGATCTCGGAACTTTTCGCTAAAGGCAATGTTCTGACGCTTTCGTTACGCAATAGCGCGGCAGAACCGCTGGGTTTAAAGCTCACGTTTCGAAAGGCATTTAAAGACGACGCGGAACTTTTTCTGACATTGGGGAAATATGCCTCTGAAAGCCGCATCACCGGTGGCTTGAGAGTAAAGTTCTGATGGAAGCACGCATTTTTTATATATAGCATGTGGTTTAAATTCCTCTATTCAGGCTGCGTCACAAGTCACCTTGTGAAGGGCTGCATACAAAATATTGTAGGGGTTCAATTCATCGAACCCGATATAACGGGCTCGATGAATCAAGCCCCTACATTATGACACAGCGATCCCCATAACCTGTTATTTCTAATAAAGGAGATCTTATGAAATCACACAGAAAAGAACTCTGGTTTTCAACCCCACACAGACGAGATTATATCAACATAACAACCGATGTTGAAAAGGTCCTCCGAAATAGCGGAATACAGGAAGGTCTATGCCTGGTAAACGCGATGCATATAACCGCGAGTGTGTATATTAATGACGATGAATCCGGGTTGATACAGGATTATGACGATTGGTTGGAGGAACTCGCGCCTCATGAGCCTATTGAACATTATCGACATAACGGGGCTGAAGATAATGGGGATGCTCATTTGAAACGGCAGGTGATGGGAAGGGGTGTCGTTGTTGCCGTAACCGATGGCCATCTTGACTTTGGCCCCTGGGAACAGATCTTTTACGGAGAGTTCGATGGTAGACGCAAAAAACGCGTTCTTGTCAAGATCATAGGCGAATAAATAACGTAGGAGCGGCCTCCCGCCGCGAACATATCCCAAAAGCCCTTATTTTAGGGCATAATCTGGCTTTTCTATAAAATCATGGTATACTTGCTTTTTGTGAAAACATCTAGAAAGGATGACCATGGGAAGAGACGAGATACTATCAAGGGATGAAATTAAGCAAATAGTTTGCAGACGGTTGAACCAGAACGGTATCGATCCCGAATTGATCAGAATAACGATAATGAAGGGTCCTAAAGTCGTTCTTAACGGTGAAGTCTATTCCTTAAATACCCGCAGAATGATAAAACAGGTCGTTTTGAGTGTTGATGAAATTGAGGATGTTATCGATAAATTAATGGTTGTAAGCAGTATGTATGACGACCTTGATGATGGGGACAACAGCTGTATTGATGAGGGGAAATACGCCGCTGACGGTGATCTGATGGGCACCGAGGATATGTATCAGGCCATAGAGGACGGGATACCCTATATCCCGCCCACAAGCGCTTCATTCGAGGAATCATTTGTCGAAGAATCTTCGGAGAAAGAACTTGACGACGAGGAGCCTTTAGAGAGGCCTGCTCAAAGACGAAAGAAAAGAAAATAATCGTGATTGAGAATCTACAGCAAGATAACATACCTGAGAGCGTCAAATTAGAGATCATAGCTGAGGGTGCCAAACAAGATAAGTCGATGTGGTACTACAAGCCATGGGTGATCGTCATAGCGATCGGTATCTTCGGGCCATTGGGGCTCTTGCCGCTATGGTTCCGTCCAAAGACTAAAATGTCCATAAAAATTTGGGTGTCCGCGGTAGTAATACTTTCCACCATATGGATTACCAAAACAACCATTGATTTTTATCAACAGATGTTAGGGCATTATCAGCAGCTTTCAGAAATGATGTGATAGCGTAAAAGGATGAGGTGCGGAGCACATCATCCTTTTACAGATATTCCATCCTAAAAGTTGCATTTCGGGGATAGGTTAGGGTATACTTTAAGCGTATGTAAAGTTGGTTCGCGAGGAGTGCAGAAAAAAAATCGTATTACTTAACTTTTCTGGGAGGAACTAGCGGGGGGGTGAGGTATGCCGAAAGGTGCCCGCAGTTCCATAATAAAGATCATTGCCGCGGTTATTCTCATTATAGCCGTAAATTCGATTGCCGCCAAGACAGACTTGGGCGCGACCTTTGTCTATCTGGAGGGGCTTTCCTCGTGGTATTCTGAATCCGACCCGGGAATACTGTCTACAACAGCAAATATGGAAAAATTCGACGAAGACGGAATGACCTGTGCGATATGGGGAGTCCCGTTCAATACGATTGTAGAAGTAGCGAATATGAAAAATGGACGTATTGTAAATGTACGTGTAAACGATAGAGGGCCAGCCAAGCGGTTGTGCAAAGAGGGGCGAGTGATCGATCTTACCAAGGGTGCCTTTAAAAAAATTGGTTCTCTAGATGGAGGTCTTACAAAGGTGCGTGTGCGCATCCCCGGCGGAAATGATCCAACAAAACAGAAATAACTTTCCATACGATAGTGTAACATATTGTGGGCACTTTCGAAGTGTCATCCTGAGCGAGGGCGAAGCCCGAGTCGAAGGATCTGGCATAAGGTCTTTGAAAAAATAAAAAAATGGCATACCCTAATGGTTGTTATTGTTGAAGTAAGAAC
>JAJRVD010000062.1 GCA_024277375.1 Candidatus Omnitrophota bacterium
ATCGAACCCGTTTGTCTCGGGCTTGATTTATCAAGCCCCTACAACAAATCAAGACCCTGCATTCTTTGTTTCGTTACGTACTCGCGAACTGCATCTTGTGTAGGGGTTCGATTTATCGAACCCGTTTGTCTCGGGCTTGATTTATCAAGCCCCTACAACAAATCAAGACCCTGCATTCTTTGTTTCGTTACGTGCTCGCGAACTGCATCTTGTGTAGGGGTTCGATTCATCGAACCCGTTTGTCTCGGGCTTGATTTATCAAGCCCCTACAACAAATCAAACCATTCCAACAAATCAAGCCCCTACGGATATTATTTACAATTTTATTAGATCATCAAACTTAATATCAATACCCAGAACACCAAGAACCTTTCCGGCATCATCACTGATCGGGGAGGCAACTGTTATGCACAAGAGCCCCGTAAACTTTGAAGTATATAGATCGCTGAAATATACTTTCTCGCTCTTCATGGCTTCGACAAACCATGGCCTGTCGGAAAAATCTCCATGTTCCTGAAAATCTTTCTTATAGGCGGCGGTATCACTGGATTGTGTTATATTTTTTGTTATTTTTTTCCCAGCGGCATCTATTACATATGCCAATCGCATAAACGGATGACTATCTACTATCTTCTGCAGGACAGCTTCCTGTTTAGCGGGATCCATAGACAATATGTCGACATTGCGCACTAGATCTATTATAAGCTCATATGCCAAACCTCTCGCTTTGGATTTCAGCTCATCAAGTTCCGATTTAAAAAGGTTAGGCAGACACCTTCTGGTCTGCGCTACCATTTCCTGGTTGGATATAGCGGTTGTCCTTAGCCCTTCATATTCCGCGGATACCCATATGTTTATTTTTTTAACTCCGGGATGGCTTTTATCAACCGCCATATCATCCTTAAGCCCGAAAAAACTATTCACCCAGTAAGCAATACCCGCCGTACCGGACTTATCGGTTATAGCTACACCTATCGGACGATTAAGTAACTTAGCCGTGTCGAATATGTTGTATATCCTCTCGTTCTTTATCCCGCCATCGGCGTGAATACCGGCGCGAGTAACGTTGAACTCCTCCCCTACAAACGGATAATCAGCGGGAATAGGCGCTTTTATTACGTTCCTGAAATAATTACCTATCTCGGTAATAACTGTAGGGTCTATTCCGCAAAGGTCGCCCTTTAACCCGATATATTCCATTATCATCCCCTCTATAGGCGGATTTCCCGTACGCTCACCAAACCCTAATAAAGTACCATTTGCCGCTGAACACCCATACAGCCACGCTGCTTCAGCGTCTACCAGAACCTTATGGAAATCGTTATGCCCGTGCCACTCCAAGCGTTCGGAAGGAACACCGCCGTCCTCTATAAGCCCCCTTATCAGCCTCGGCACACTTCTCGGCAGTATGCTCTCGGCATACGGCAAGCCGTATCCCATCGTATCGCAGGCTCGTATCTTTATTGGGATCTTACTCTCTTCGGAAAGCTTCATAAGTTCCTGAACGAACGGTATCACAAACCCATAAAAGTCAGCGCGGGTAACATCCTCAAGATGGCAACGAGGGATAATACCCTCGTCCAAAGCGGCCCTTACCACATCCAGATAACCCTCCATCGCCTCTTTACGGGTCTTATTCAATTTCAGAAATATATGATAGTCCGACGCCGAGGTAAGTATACCTGTTTCCTTTAAACCCATTTGTTTAACAAGCTTAAAATCTTCCTTCTTCGCCCTGATCCATCCGGTGATTTCGGGAAATTCATATCCAAGGTCCCGGCACGCGTCGAGGGCCTCTTTATCTTTATCGCTGTACAAGAAATATTCACATTGCCTTATTACGCCGTTATTTCCGCCAAGACGGTGCATATATTTGTATAGCTCAACTATCTGCTCGACCGTGTAAGGCGGCCGTGCCTGCTGACCATCACGAAAAGTCGTACAGGTTATCCAGAAATCTTTTGGAAGCGCGGGTTTTATACTTTTATCATCGAAAATGATTTTCGGGACCTGATCATATTTAAATATGTTTTCATATAATTCAGGTTGCGACACATCTTGAAGTTCGTATTTCATTGCCATTGTCTAGCCTCCTTAAGTGCTATGGTGAGTTTATTACATTAGTAGCATTCCGTTATTCAAAGTAACATTCTATCATATTGACAGATGGTGTCAATTACTACAATTAAAACCAAATACAGGACCCTGGGTCCTGTATTTGGTTTTTTTACACTTAACTGGATAAATAAAAAAATAGGAATTACGAATAGCTGTGAATTGTCGCGGGAAATAACAAATTTACTCCTATGTAGGTGAAAATAACCGCTATAAAGCCCAGCGCTGCCAATATCGCGGCGTACCTACCCGTAAGCTCCCGTGTATGCCGCAAATGCAGACATCCGGCATAGATAAGCCATGTAACCAGGGCCCAGACCTCTTTCGCGTCCCAACTCCAGAATCTCCCCCAGCTAATACTTGCCCAAATTGCCCCACAGGTGATCCCTACGGTTAAAAACGGAAATCCCAGATCTATTACACGAAAAATAATCCCTTCCAGCCTGTCCAGGAACTCCTCAAAATCTTTTCCCTTGTTCTTTCTAATCGATAATACGAGAAAGATGAGGCTTACTCCAAAACCGATCGCGAAACTGGCGTATGCTATAAAATACGCGACTACATGAATGATCAGCCACGAACTTCGCAAAGAAGGCATCAAAGGCTGTATATCGGCGGAGAGAAATACAGAAAAAATTAATATGGAAATAGTTACAAGATCGGAGAACACCCTTATTCCCACGATCTTGTATCTGCAAAAAAGCATGCTCCCCATTAGAGCCGTCATCCACGCGAACACAAGAAGCGTTTCATAGGTATCCGTTAATGGAAACCTGCGCGCCTCAACTCCACGCAAGACAATAAACCCCAAATGCGTCAAGAGAGCAAGAAATAACACGGTTTTGTCTATCCACCGGAAAACACTCCGTTCCGCCCGTCGCGTCGCGAGGAACACACAGAGAGAAACAGCATAGAATATTATGAGATACGATAACCGCATAATGAATTAGATCACACTAACATAAATTTCTGAAATTTTTCTTTAACTTTATTCATCTCCCGTTCAAACTCAACCATATTTTTAGTTTTTTGTATACTACACTTTACGGTAAGCCCCTCCGTCCCTCCGTCCGCGTAAAAACTTACAATAACGCAGCGATAAAACTTATAACATGAAAGAAAAGAACCTGCAACCAAAAGAATTAAACCAAGATACGTAATATATTCCGCCGGATTCTTCGTAAATTTAATGCCTGATGTATTCCTGATACGAAGTTTATTTATTCGCATTTTCCATTGTTGCCCATTATCGACGTCATGAGACGTTCCACTATCACGAAACACCCAGCCTTCTTGAATTACTTTTTCAGATGAACCGGGAGAATAAATTCGCGCATAACAGGCCGGGTTTTCCGGAGAATAGCTGCGAGAAGTAACATTTCCCTTCGCGTCAATAATAAAATTCGGAACAAAATCTGTTACCTCAATACCTATATCCGGATCTTTCAGGATCACACGCTCATTCACCTCAGTTGGGACAATGTTTATAAGCTTGATCCCCGACTGCCCGAACAAAGCAATATCCAATTTTTCCAGATCATAATTGAACCTCATCTGATATAGCCGGAAACCATCAACCCTGAGCGGGGCATTTACTTTCAATGTATGCCATTCGACGGGAGCGGAGGGTCTATTTACACGCAAACGGCTAAAGTACTCCTCAGCTATTTCCTTTTTATTCGAGGGTATTACGGAAAATTTCTCTAATTTTATCGAAGTTTCCGTGCCCTCAAGTTTTACTACTTCACCCTCTTTTATATTCCGGTCATAAAATATACCCGCTTTCGAGGTAATGATGCCCGCTACCAGCAAAACAGCGATACCAAAATGTAACAAATGCGCACCGAAGACGCCGATCTTGGACTTTTCAAACAATAAAGATCCTCCATCCGCATTTCCCCCGGAAGCAATAGTTTTTTTGTATCTCTTGCCGAATAAAATTTCTTCAAACAGATCTACTATCTTTTTTCTGTTCTCACCGGAAATATTGAAAGAGAAAATTGTTTTTGTATCTCCCCCCCTCCGCGGCACTTCCCTACGCGCGGAATATAGACCAAAAAGAGCGGGAACTCTTCTCGCGGAACAATACAACATCATAAAAACAAGATATGAAAGAGAAAACAGGAACCATGCGCTCTGGAAGATATGGATAGATACCGTTGAAACGCCAACAAGACAGATCACGCAAACAAACAGTATAAGAGCTATGCTAAGTGGAATAGAAAGAAATATCTTATCACATAACCCAACGCACCGGTTGATCAAATTTTTTAGCATAGCTCACACATCTGACAGTAAGTTTTAGAATGTCCAGCCACAACTCAGGTTGACCGCTATACCGGAATAATCGTCAAACCCCTTATATCCGCTCCCCCCCACAGTATAATTGGCGCTGGATTTTTCATCAAATCTGAACAGATCTACGCGGAGACCTATGCTGCCATTTTCGCACCAGTCGTAAGCTATCCCTCCGCCCACTTCGTCAAGTCCGCTTTGTACCGTACCATATTCCTCCGTATGCTGATATCTAAGATTTGTAGAAACCTTGTCATTGATCCTATAGTTGGCATTGGTAGATATCAGAAATCTGTTAGCTTCGTAATCAAAATCGCTGGGATTATGAGTAAACGTAGGATTAGCACTATCCGCGACGGCGGGACTCTTTAAAAAGTATTTCTCCCACATCCCCAGAAGGGTCATAGTTAGTTTTTCCGTAACGGTACCTGTTAAATTAGTCGAAAATCGATTTCTTGTAAGCTCCTGGCCCGCCATACCCTGCATTTCGTATTGCAGATCATTCCTTTCAAAATAATATTCCATTCCCCCTGTGATCCGATCCGATATAACGGTAAAATAACTGATCGATGCCTGATCAATATCCTGGTCAGAATCTCCCATATATCCGGGATAAACATTCGGCAGATTGTCTATTATGTTCGTATAATCCCTGCTCTTCCAAGATCGTTTGTACATAGCGGCTACCTTATTCTTACTGTTGATCCTATGGGACACGTTAAATTTAGCGATAACATCGCTATAATCAATATCAGAGTTGCGATCTATTGCCGTGCCTAATCCAAAATTGGTATTCAATTCATGGGACCCGATATCGTCACATTCATCCCAACTCAACCTTCTCTGCTCCAGTTCTACAACCGCGGATATGTTCGTCTTTTTTATGCCCGTATAGGATAATGATATACTTTCACCATACTGTTGTTCAGTCAACGTTGACTGCTGTCTCCTTCCGGCCGGTGATTTTACCCCATATGATTCAGATTCAACTCTGGCTGTCTCAAACCGACTATTCACGCCCCAACGCAAGCCGTCTATCAACCCGTCAAGAATAACCACTCCAAGGTTTATAGTATGCGCGTTACGTCGGTTATTTACACTGGGATCTACATACTGAGCCCGAGCGTTACCCGTAAGATTGTCTCTATAAACCGTCCGAGTCGACTCATTTACCAGATTTTGATACAAATAATTTGAGACGACAAAGATCTTCTCCGACCAGAAACTATCATACGCCAAATGGGTCAATAATTCCGTAAATTGCGGAAAGTCCACAAAATGCCTGTCCTGGTTCCATTGAGGCATCGACCGATAACGCGGAAAGGTAATATCCTGATCGTCACGATATTGTTCGTATTGCTGTTTTAAGCTAACATTATGTTTATCACCGAATTGCTCTGACAATTTCACAAAGATCGTATCGCTGTACCCGTCCACCCGAGACATAGCGGGAACTGAACGTAAATTCGGTTGACGTGGTGTCGAGTTAGTAACGGCTACATCCGACCCTCTGGCTAATGTCTCCTCACCACTTCTTTCCCATCTGGTCCAACCGAACGAAATATCCGGCATATTATCATTGAAAAACCCAAACTCCAAGTCAGCGTTCACTCTTTCTACGTATATGTCGCTGTCGCTTATATCAGCACGGCTATTACTCATGCCATAATCTTGAGGCTGCCATGGCTCATTAGAACCGGCATAGTATCTACGCGTCTTATCCGCGCTGAAATTGAAAAAATATGAGTCCTCTTTTAACAGCTTCAAGTCCACTCTGTAGTCGTAATCGAATATCGAGCGTACGGAAAGATCTAGGGTCGCTCCGTCAAAATCTCCGGACGCGACAAATTCCTCAAGTCCGCCGGTATAGCCATCGGTCATATAATTATCTTCCCTATAACGGCCCGCATCACCTTGAATGGCCACAAATTGAGACCCAACCACGGCCTTTTCAACTAGCAATCCCGGCTCTTGAGAATACCCTTCCACAGCATTTATGAACAGTAGGGTACCGACAACTAACAGAATAAGGGTTAGTTTACGACACATTGCGCTACCTCCTTTATTTACACTATCATTACCTATTGAATGTTCTCCAAATATTCGATCCATGTGGCGCTCTGTGGTGATCAATACATTCCTGCCCCCTGCCTATAAAGTAGTCACCACCGCCGCCAGCATTAACACCATGCGGAACACCACCAAGACCACCGTTTACGTTATTAAACGAAGGTTCCCAATGACAACGCAAACATAAACTTGTCTGGTCGGCGATCAACAACTTGTCATATACCGTTCCATGCGGATTATGACAGGTCTGACATCCATCACGCATCGGATCGTGCTCAAAAACGAACGGACCCTTGAGCTCTTTATGACATTTAAAACATGCTTGATCAGACTTCTGCAACGCTACCACGCTAAGAGTTTCTATCTCCGAACCATGGAGATTATGACAATCAGAACAGCTCATCCTTCCTTCCAAAACCGGATGATGGTGCTGCAATTGGAATTGTGCTTTTTTGGCCATATGACAGTTGAAACACTGCTCCGAAGAATTACGGATAATATCTCTTTTGTTCGCGCTATCCGCGTGCACACTCCCGGGGCCGTGACAACTTTCACACCCGCCGCCAAGACCTTCTTCGGAATCGACCACATTCGCGTAATGTGAAGTCAATTTAAAACGTTTACCCGTATCTTCATGACACCCCAGACAAGTCGACATGCCTACATATTCTCTAGTCTCTTCTTCGGCAGAAAAGGCCACCGGAGCGAACATACACAACAAAGTCAATACGATCAACAGCGTAGCGATCCTTAGCCCCGTAGCCTCTCTAACCAGAAACTTCTTTGACATAACCCCTCCTTTTAAGGATACCCAATTGTATATACATTTTGATATGAATATTTGGCTCAAGTATACCTAACTGTTTACGAAATTACAAATGTTTGAAATAAAAAAAACGGCAGAACCTATTGGATTAGCGAAGTTATGCCGTTTTATGTTTCGTTAAAAGAATGTGCAGGAGCATGGCGGCATGCCGTGCCCTGCCCCATTAAACACCCTCAAACCCCCTGTAGATCACAAAATCCGCTAAATTTATAAGGCTATCTTTGTACGGGGAGGCCCCCAGCTCGTCAACACTCTTTTTTGCCATGATCGAAAAAGAAAGCGCGTCTTTTTTTGTCCTCTCCGAAGCGTCGGTTTTGAGTATCTCTTTCCTTATCCTGGTCAAACATTCTCCTCCTCTCTTTGACACGATTAAACTCTTTATCTCTTCACGAGTCGGCGAAGGCACGGCTTCCAGCAAGTTTAGAACAGGCAGGGTTACCTCACCTATACCAATATCCTGGCCCGGTTTTTTCCCAAGATTTCTTTCCTCGGCCATCAGGTCTTGATAATCATCGACTATCTGAAAAGCTATCCCAAAATTCATGCCGTACTGTTTCAAATTTTCCTGTAAAGATTTTTTGCAATTCGAGGCCAACGCGCCGGAATGACAGGACGCGACAAAAAGACTCGCTGTTTTCTTTTTAACAATGGTCATATATCTCTCTTTAAGAAGATCCATATCTCCTCTGTGAGATATCTGAAAAAATTCACCTTCACACATAGCTTTGGTAGCGGCACTAAAACAATGTATTATATCCGAAGTCGCGGAATCGGCAATAATCTCAAATGCCACTGAATAAAGATAATCCCCGAACGCGATAGAAACATCGTCTCCCCACTTAGAATTGACCGTGGGTTTATTTCGCCTGAGATCCGAGTGATCCATCACGTCGTCGTGTATCAATGAGGCCGTGTGAACCAATTCCATGGCCGCGGCGATCTCGGTAATCTTTTTTCCGAGATCCGGAACCGTATCAGACGCCAACGCTTTCGCGGAAAGTATAACCAGGGCCGGCCGGATCCTTTTGCCGGGCGACTCTATCAGAAAATTTCCAATGTCATCAATAAAATCATCGCCAGCCCCGGAAAGAGACTTTTTCAGGATCCGATCAACCTGGTTGAATTCTTTTTCTATGGGTTTGTATATCTCTTTTAAATTCATTTTTTTATTTCATTAGAGATTGCTTCGTCACTTCGTTCCTCGCGATCGGGCTGTGTCGTAACTCGTTTCGCGGGTGGCCGCATACAACATACTGTAGGGGTTCGATTCATCGAACCCGATATAACGGGCTTGATAAATCAAGCCCCTACATTATGACACAGTCTGATTGACGAAGAAGCGAACTAAAATACTTTATCTAGCACCAATCCGGCGCACAATAAAAGCCCTACCAGTAAATGCAACCCTATCGTACCGGCATTTGCCGGGGAGAGTTCTTCGATCTTATCAAAATTTTTACTAGAGACCAAAACTATTTTCGCGACTACGGGTAAGGTCAAAAACGTGACCAGGCATGCCCACGGAAGGTATCCTACTATCATTAGGAGAAGAACCGACACGTAAGTCGCGCAAAGAAGAATATAATACCCCACAATGGCCTTTTTCTTTCCAAGCTTAACTACGAGCGTCTGTTTATTGACTGACTTATCGGCTACATAATCTGGAAACTCATTTATATACACAACAAGCGCGATCAGTATAGCTATCGGGATAGACACAAGCGGCACTCTTCCTGAAAGGCTCTGGGCCTGAACATAGTACGCGCCGGTTATCACTATTGGTCCAAATCCCAAACCTACAACTAATTCACCAAACCCGCGATACCCGATACGTATGGGATCCGCGGTATAAAAAAATCCAAAGGCACAACCGGCAAGTCCCAAAAACAGTATGATGTTCCCCTGTCGCACCGAATTGAGATACAACCCTATTGCCACCCCCAGCGTAAAAAATGTCAATGCGGCGCATAATATCTTCTTAGGAGTAATGCACCCATCCTGGATAACGCGGCTTCCACCTGAAAATGGCGTAGGGGCCTGATTATTCGCGTCATTACCACTTTTGTGATCATAATAGTCGTTAGTAAGGTTTGTTCCTATGTGAATAAAGGCAACGCCGATAAACGTTAAAAAGAATAAAGACCACTTCAAAGAACCCGTATCATGCCAAGCGTAGACCACTCCAAAAAGAACAGGTATAAGTGTAGCCGTAAGAAATGGTAACCTACAAGCTTTAAGCCAGGCTTTAAAATTCGTCATAATAAATATCGCTTTTTGAGACACCTTTTGCGGTAAGAACTTTTACGGCGGCTTCCAACATTGGCGGCGGACCGCACAAATACGCTTCCTGGTTTTCGTCATGCTTCATGTGCTTCTGCATGGTCGCCGTTATGAGACCCACCTCACCATCCCAGTCATCCTCAGATATAGGCTCTGATAAGGCAGGTATATATTTGAAATTCGGGAATTCTTTTTCAATGGCTCTTAGCTCTTCTGTACAGAAAAGATCTCGTTTTTGGCGAGCTCCGAAAAAATATGTTATCTTGCGAGTCGATCCTTTTTCATGAAGGTGTTTCACTATAGACCTTATCGGCGCCATACCGCATCCACCGGCGACACATATAATGTCTTTAGTGGATTCTTCACGTAAATAGAAATCACCATAAGCCCCCGTTAAAAATATTTCATCACCCTCTTCAAGGCACTCATGGACATAACCGGAACATAGTCCACCCGGGATGTGGCGTATCATAAGTTCTATCCTGTCGGCTATACTGGGCTGTGAAGCTACCGAGTAGGCTCTGTATTCAGTTGTCTCCGGTATGCAGAACTGCACATACTGCCCTGCTTTAAACTCTATTTTTTCCGGGTCAATCAGTTTAAAAACAATGCGTTTGATGTCATGGGTAAGGTCTTCAATGATCTCAATAACGGTTTTAAACTGCTGTGCCGCTAAAAGATCATCCGGGATGCCAAGCTCTACATCCTTTTTTACTTTCACCTGGCAAGCCAGCCGAACTGCCTGCGCGATATCATGTTTAGTAAGAAACGGTGTTTCTGTGGGAAGAACGGTCCCACCGCCTTCCAAAACTTTAAGTTTACAGTAGCCACATGTACCCTTTCCTCCACACGCGGAAGGCATATATATTTCGTTATCGATGAGATAGGAAAGAAGGGTATCTCCACCCTCTACGGTGATCTCGGTATCTTTATTGATTATCAGCTTACATTCTCCATAGCTGGCTATATACTTATCGGCAACGGCCAAAAGCACCGCTAAACCCGACGCGATCGAACACATGACTAATATGGGGATTAAAACTTCCATCATTAAACACCCACCATTCCCGCGAATCCCATAAAAGCAAGTGCCATTATGCCGGCAATTATCATGGTGATACCGGGACCTACAAGACCCTTGGGAATATCAGCGAACATCAGTTTGGTTCTTATTCCCGACATGGCGATAATAGCTAAAGTCCAACCAACTCCACTGCCAAACGCGAAAACCACACTCTGGGCATAAGAATAGTTTCTAAGTATCATAAAAAGCGAAACACCTAAAATGGCGCAATTTACCGTAATTAGCGGCAAAAATACACCCAAGGTTACCTGAAGTGCCGGCAAATACCTTTCGGTTACCATCTCGACAAACTGTACAAGCGCGGCTATTGTGATTATAAACAGAACATAATACAAAAATTCCGCTTTTAAAGGTACAAGCACTTTGTAATATATCGGCCAGTTTATGGCAGCGGTAACTGTCATAACAAAAACAACCGCTACACCCATGCCCCACGCGGTCTTCAGGTTTTTCGAAACCGAAATAAACGGACACATGCCCAGAAAATATGTCAAGGCTATGTTATGCGTAAATAACGTCGCGAAAAATATCATGAATAATGCCATTAGTTCTCCATCTGTCATTTCCGCTGTGTCGTAAGTCATTTTGCAAATGACCGCATACCACATACTGTAGTAGGGGTTCGATTCATCGAACCCGTTATATCGGGCTTGATAAATCAAGCCCCTACATTATGACACAGCCGTGATGACGATTTTTATTTAGTCGTACGATTTTTGTACTGATCGTAAGACCCATATAAAAACGCCCAACACCAAAAACGCTCCCGGAGCCATTATCATCACCACCCAACTCGTCCAGCCCGCTCCGAGAATATTTACATTGAATAATGTCCCAAAACCCAAAAGCTCTCTAATAGCCGCGATTATAAGAAGAGCGAATGTATATCCAGCCCCGGCTCCAAGCGCGTCAACAAAAGATTCTAACGGTTTGCTCAGGGAGGCAAACGATTCGGCTCTTCCCATGATAATACAGTTCGTAATAATTAGACCAACATATGGCCCCATAGCTTCACTGATCTCCGGGAAAAACGCCTTCAGAACGCGATCAACCAGAATAACGGATGTCGAGATAACTATCATATAAACTATCATTCTCACCCTGCGCGGAACAACGTGCCTTATTGCCGAAAGAGCTACGGAACTGGCGCACATGGCGAAGGTTACACCAACCCCCATTGCCACCGCGTTATTAAGCCGGTTGGTAACCGCCAAGGCCGAGCATATCCCCAGAACCATTCTACAAATAGGATTATCATGCCAAAGAGTATTCAAAAATATCTTCGGGTAGTGACGATTTATAAATTTTACCTTGAGCTTTTTCTTAACCATTTTTATATTTTTTCCTGAGAGCTTGAACGTTATCGTTTATTAGCGCCTCAAAAGCTTTACTTGTCATCGTAGCGCCGGTTATCGCGTCAAAAGTAATTGAGGGATCGATGGGTTTACCTTTAAATTGATCCTTAAAAGCTTTCTCGCCGATTCTTCCTCCAAGCCCCGGAGTCTCTTCCTGTTTTAAAATTTCAATACCTTTTATTTTCTTAAGTTTAGCGTCCAGCGCTACAAGAGTTGTAATAGTTCCCCAGAACCCGGGACCTTTTGCCTCGAAAGCCACACCTACAAGTTTATTGCCCTTATAGTAATCAAAAAATGTAGTACCATCTATGGTTTTTATCTTTATCTGTTCGTCAAAAATATCCAGTATGCTCTCTTTTTCGTAGCGAATAGCGAACGTGTCAAGAACACTCCTTTTCAGCTTTATTTCTTCGTTCAAAGCGATCAAAGGAGTGGTGTATATGTTAATACACGTCAACAGCGCGCCTGATACACCGGCGACTATAAGGATCAACCCTACCATCCAGATTCTGTTTTTTGTAAGTTTAACTTCTGACATTTTTATATCGTACGCTTAGCACCAATTGGTCAAGTAACGGCGCGAAAATATTCATAAACACTATTGCGAACATTACGCCCTCCACATATCCTGAAAAACCACGTATACACAAAGTTATAACTCCCAGCAAAATACCATATATCCAACTAGCAGTCTGGGTAAAAGGTGATGTCACCGGATCTGTCGCCATGAACATCGCCCCGAATAAAAGTCCGCCCGAGAGGAGCTGAAATCCTGCCGGCGCGAATAGATCCGGCCACAGAGCATGAAATATCGGAGCTAAGACAGCGACACTACCTATATAGGAAACAGGTATTCTCCAATTCGCCACCTTTGTTATCATGAGAAAAATACCGCCGGCAACAATAGCTATCTTACACGTTTCACCCACTGACCCCGGGATATTTCCCATTAAAAGGCTTAAGTTAGACGCGATCTCGCCGGCGCCCTTAAAGGCCATAAGGGGTGTAGCTGAGGTAATACCATCAACCAACGGTAGTTTCCAGCTCGTCGTCATATGCACCGGGAACGCTATCGCTATAAATATCCTGCCCACTAGCGCGGGGTTGAATATGTTTTTACCTGTACCGCCAAATACTTCTTTACCGAAGACAACACCTACAACTATTCCTACGGCCGCTATCCAGAAAGGTATCGTCGGAGGAAGTATCAAAGCGTATATAATACCTGTTATAAAGAACCCTTCATGGATCTCTTTCTTGCGAATGACCGCGAAAGCGACTTCGCAGATGCCGCCAAAAATGTAAGAAACAGCTATAAGCCCGATAACACGCAAGCCGAAGACATATATACCGGCCAAAGTCGCCGGAACCATAGCGATAAAAACTGTTATGATATATCTTTTGAGATCAACATTGTCCCTTATGTGAGGAGCACCGGAAGTTACTTCGTTTGTGCCGAACAAAAACTCCTCCACCGCCATGACAACCGGTTTAAACGGTTTGAGAAACTTATTGTTCTCAACCACATCAAAAACCGTGGCAAATATTTTGCGTAACAACTTGATCACAGCGGCATCCTCCCGCGATATGCTTTGACAGCCTCTTCCGATTCTTTAGTTTTTACCCTGAAAACCGTACAGCCTTCCTCTATAAGTGTTCTCTTCCCCTTGGTAATGTGATCGGTAAGAGGTATCTTACAGGGACATACATATGAACACAACCCGCAATCTATGCATTCAAAAATACCGAGTTGTTCAGTTTCTTCGCAAATATCGTGTTTTATATGCTTACTTAAAAGATGGGGATATATCCCTACAGGACACACTTCATCGCAATACCCGCACTGCACGCAGGGTCGCCCCTCTCCGTGCATATTAGTGTTATATTCACTTTTCGCGCACGGTACAACCGCCGATAAAAACGCGTTAGAATATGAATCCCTATCTAAACCCGGCCGCATGAACGCGAGAAACTCTTTTTCCTTATACTCTTCCAGAACCGTAATATGCCCGATGGACCTTCCTACCGGCATCGAAAGATCCTTCTGCACCAGACCGCTCATCGTTCCCCCGAAAATAATTCTTCCTTCAATGTTCTCTTTTATGTTGCCTTCGATAGCGTTCTCGATTGAAGTTCCAACTCTCAGGTTAATGTACTTACCCTCCTTACAAGCCGATCCGGATAAAGAGATCGTATTTTCGATAAGGGGCTTACCCTCCACCACAGCGTCGTATACCCTCAAAATCTCGTGAGTGCCAAGCATTAGGGTTCCCACATCAACACCAAAACCACCAATAGGCACTTTTTCATCAAGAATTGTTCTGGCAAGCATATCTTCCGATTCCTGAGGATATTTCTTGTCTAGCGGCTGTATAAAGATCCACTCAGACGTTTTCGCGCTGGAATTGGACCTCTTTATAATGTTTATCATCTCTTCCTGAAAGACCTTGTCTTTACTATCCAAAACGATCGTAACATTAATATCGGGAAAAGCTTTCTTAAGAATAGATATCCCTTTGTATAAACGATCTTCTGAGCCCTTCAATAGTATTTTTTGATCGGGGCTGAAGGGGCCCGTTCCAAACGTGGTAACGATGAGATTATTAATGGATTTCGGTTGCACCGGTGAACTTTTGAAAGAAGTGGGAATGCCGGATTTGCCTAGCGCCGTTACCCCCGAAAGATATAATATCTCGTTTATTTTTTCAGAGCTTAATTTCTCAAAATTTTCGGTAGCGCCTTCAACCGCTTTGTACTCACTTGAACCATCAGATCTAATAACTACCGCGGCGACCTTGCCGTAATGGCAATCTATCTGACGAATATCTTCTACAATACCGTTCACACTCGCGATAGCCGGAGTTGAAACCGTTTCGTCATCCCGGGCGATTATTTGGCCCGCTTGCACCTTATCGCCTTTTTGGACCAGGGGAGTGATTTTAGAGGAAAATCTCAAGCTTAAAGGGATAACCACTCTTTCGGGAATGGACAGAGTTTCCACCCTTTCAGAAAAAGTGATCTTAGGTGTCCTAAATGTATATCCGCCTTTAAAGGTCTTTCTCTTGTTCAACATATCGGGTATTTATATAACACACCCATATATAGTTTGTCAAATGAAAGATGTTTCGGGTATAATACTTCTGCTATGGAACGAACAAAGATAAGACAAGATCTGATCCTTCTGTTCATATTTTCGAGTGTAATACTCCTCTGGAAACTTGGGACCGGGAGCCTTTCATCCTGGGACGAAGGATTTTACGGCAGTGTCTCGCGCTCTATACTAAAAACGGGCGATTGGATCACTCTCCACTGGCGTGGGGCGGCCTGGCATGATAAACCTCCCCTATATATGTGGATATCCGCCGGTTTTTTAAAGTTTTTCGGAACAAATGAGTTCTCAGTGCGGCTTCTCTCCGCCCTGTCCGGCATCGGCCTTGTACTTCTTACATACCTTTTTGCCAACAAACTGTATTCCCGCAAAGCAGCCGTTGCCGCCGGGTTAGTGATTCTCTCGTCTTGGGCATTTATATGGTCATCAAAGATGGGAATGCTCGATATAACTCTCACTTTTTTTATTACACTGTCGCTGTACTTGTTCAAGTCGGGCGAAGAAAAAAATATTTGCCTTTTTCTGTCTCCGATAGCGTTCGCCGCCGCGTTCCTGACAAAGGGCATGGCCGCCGCCATTGCGCCCGCAATTCTTTTCATCTATATTATTGCCTCTGGGAAATTAAAAACATTCAAGAATAAATCTTTTATTTTAGGAGTTTTCGCGTCTTTTTTTATCATAACATGCTGGCACTGGCTTCTTTTTCACCGTCATGGCGTCACTTTCATAAATGAATATTTTGTTAAAAATATTCTTATGCGCAGCCGGGAAGCGATGGACGGACATACCGGCGATATCTTAACCTATTTCGGCGTCATCCCTAACAAAGGACGGCCATGGGCAGGAATAGGACTTGCTTTAGCTCCATATCTTTTATGGTGTGTTTTCAAAAATAAAGAGAAAGAACATATCCTTCCCCTTATCTGGACGTCCGTTGTGCTAGTGCTTTATAGCTTGGTGAAAACAAAGCTCCATTGGTATATAATGCCTATATATCCGGCACTCGCGGTCATGACCGGATGGGCATGCGCCAAGATATTTAAAAAATATACCATACCGATAGTTTCCCTTTGCGCCTTAGTCTCTTTAGGATACCTCACGCTTGATAAACAAATATTCGACCTTGATTACTCCCCCCGGATAAAACAGGTAACAGAGCTGGCTATAAGCGCGGTACCAAAAGATCAAACGCTTTTCATGTATGAGGTGACCGACCCCTCCATGCTATTTTATCTGGGCGGTATCGGGGTGAATGTGCACGAAAAAGAATCCTTACGGGAGATATTGAAAGAAAAAGGGAGTTTTGTCGTGCTTCCCAAAAGCCGCCTGAAAGATCTCGACGACATAAACTTTTCGACCGTCTTCGAGAAATCCGAATTCATCCTGATCAAGACCGAATAAGGGGACAGCCTCCTTTTGGCCAAAAGGAGGCTGTCCCCTTATTTTTTATTCTTCTTTTAAAAATGAAAAATCGCCGAGAATACGAGCGTCCGCATTGCGGCGCATGTAGTCTACATAGAATTTCGCCATGTCACCGATACGTGTCTCCGGCGTCATTTCCATCACTTTCTTGAGCTCACCGTATGCCGCGGAACGATTATGTTTATATACATAATAGCAAACAGCCAGATTATAATGAGCTTTAGCGTCATCACTTTTAAGCTTTATGATCTTTCGGCATACGCGCATAGCGTCATCATATCTCTTCAGAGTTGAATACATATAGCAGATGTAATGCAGTTTTTTTATGTAAAATTTTACGAGCGCGTCACTCTTGGGAAATAGCTTGTCCATTTTTTTCTGAAAGACATTGAATTCAGCTACGCTTTTATCAATTTTGCGGTCAAAAAAATACGCCTTACCTAAAGAGAAACGCGGGACGGGATAATCCGGATTGATCTTAATGGCCTTCCGAAACATCTTTATTGCCGCTTTCCGTTTTTCCTGTGCCCAATATATCTCACCCAGTTGACTGTACGTCACATGGTCGGAAGGATTACGTGATATTATCTCCCTGCAGAGTTTCTCCGCTTTCTGAAAGCGTCTTTCCTTTGTAAGCTTTGAAGCTTCGGCGTACTTCTCGTACAGCGCCTCGGTTGCCTTTTCTTTCGCGGTGTTGCCTGATATTTCTCCGGCCAATGAAACGGCGCGCATTGCCCCGAACAGCACAAGCGCAGCCATAAAAATTGTGAGTGTTTTTTTTAGATCGATCATCTTTGTTACAGGTAAACCGCGACCGAGACCAACACTAACCCGGCGATAAGATAAAAAGTCGCGAGAAAATATCTTTTCTCCAATAGTTTTTCCGAACTAAGTATAAGTTTTTCACCTATCCCATCAAGCTTCTTCACTGCCTCCGGCCTGAAAAAATATAAAAAACTTAAAATCAACGATGCCGCGCCGATAATTGCGTACCATACCATATCACTCACCTCCTGCTTATGCTTCGGTCTCAAAACCACCCATGGTCAACTCGTATTGTCTGTCGCCCTCTTGTATGACCACACTTTGATCTTTTATCTCAAGTATCCTCTTGTCCCCTATCATCTCGCCTTCACCTACGATCTCATCGTTTATAACGGCAAAGGGCCTCTCCCCGTCACTCACGATGCCCGACAGCTTCAAGCTTACACGTACAAAAACTCCGGGTTCATCGCGCTCATCGGGCTTAAGGAATGGATCATTTCTTCCTGCCTCTTTGAACATAGCCTGAACTTCGGGGGACTTCTCCTTCTTCTCCCTTTTCTTTTTACGGGATAAAGCCTCCTTAGAAACAGTTTCCTCCACCCTCTTAGATTCCGCCTTTCGGCTTATTTTTCCCTTTTCCCCGAAATTCGAGGCCACGATAACAATAAGGATCACTGAAGCCACGATAAGCATAACTAATTGCGTCTTATCTTTTTTACTTAAATTTCGCAAGTTTAATAATTCGTCAATTTTCATGGTTACTCGTCTTCGCCTGTAAAAACAAATAATGTTAATGTGAACGATGTGATCAGATCCTGGCGTGCTTCATCCTCTCTCTCCATTCTGATATCGCTTATATCCAACAACTTCTTACCTGACGAGAGCAGTTTCATGAGATCTATCGCGGCTACATATTTCCCTATAATAACGACTTCAACGGCTATTTTTTTAATATGTTCCTCCGGCGCGAATCTTCGCTGCAACAGATCCACGGTTTTCAACTTATTACCGGTTTTGTCCGCCAGCCGACTTATTCCCTTTAAAAATTGGTTGATCTCATTTTCTTTAAAAAATTTATTCCTGGCCGATTGAAATTTCTTTTTCCATTCAGCATTGGCTCGTCTGGCCTCACCGATATTCTCCATCTGTCCTTCACGGGCCGCCAGAAGTTTTTTGCTAGCCGCGTATTCCAAGCGAACGGCTTCTAATTGCCTGGTTTGAGGCGCTATGAAAACAATATAAAGCGTTGTGCTCACAGCGATCAGAATAGATACCCCGATGACCTTAGTCTTATCCATATTCATATTATTTTTATTCTTCCCTTAGCGATCCTATGATCTTAAACCTGAACACAGACTGATCTTCTTCCATTCGGCCCAAGACATCGACTTTAGGCGCGTATATATATTCCGAGAATTCGAGCAAATGCACGTACTTATAAACAGCATCCTGCGTAAAAGCCTTCCCCTTAAGTTCCAAACTTTTGCCCGACTTCGAAGATATCTCAGTAAGCCATACCTCCGAAGGTATGGCATTTTTAATATCGGTCAATATGCCTGTCCAAGGAGTGATCTCTATCCCTCTAATGACCTCTTTCCTGTGATTCAAGGCCTTTATTATATACGTCCTCTCAGCATTCAGCTCCCTGACTTCAGATAACACCTCAGGAAGAGACCCTAGCTCCTTCTGTATCCTTTCCAGCCGCGCTTCATGCACCCCCAGGACTTTCGAAAATAAAATACTCGCGGCAAAAACCACAAAAAAAATAGCGGAAAAAACAGCAAGTGATATTACAAATCTCTTTTCATATTGCATTTTTTTGTATTTCTCTGGAGGGATGAGGTTTATATCAAAATTAAACTTCTCCTTCAGACCCCTCATTGCCAAGCCTACACTCACGCTTTGTGAAAGATTAAAATCGGAAAGCATCATACAGGAAAGTTCCCCTCTCTGAAGAATATCAAAATCCTCCGACAACTTATCATAAACACTTTTACCGTTATCAGCGTCTTCCAATAGTACCATCTTTTTAATGGGGGCATTGGGAAATTGGTCTTCCCAGTAATCGGTAGTCACCTTTATTTCCTTCGCTAATTCTTCCGAAGGAAGAGATTCTATGCTTCGAAAGTATACGGGCGACCCGTCCTTTACAATGCTTATATCTATTTTTTCACTGCCGCGCAGGATCACAGCCGTCGTATTCTGTGAAGTCAAATGTACATTTCCATGGCTTAGGGCCCTTAAAGCAGCCAAAGAACCCAGATCTACTCCGATAAGGTTCAATTTTGCCTTCACCATGGCTTCAAGCAATGTCGAGACAACGGTTCTTTTTATTGCGAAGAAAAGAACTTTCCCCTTGTTCGGTCGATAAAAATCCAAAACAGCTTCTTCCCCCGAGAGAAGATACTTATCCACTTCCGATCTTAACGCCTCTTTTACCTGTTCTTTCGGCATTTTAGGCAGATCAACTTCCCTCGCGATAACACCTGCGCCTAAAATACCCGCCACCACCAGGGATGCCGTAATATTATTCTCATCAAGCGCATCCCTGAGTTTTTGAGAAAACGTTTTTACGTCAGTTATAAAACCGTCCCGAACTACACCTTCAGGGAGCTCTACATTGACTGTCTTTCGGATCTCCAGCTTTCCGACAGCACGCTTAAGCTCGACTATAAAGATCCTTTCGGGACCTATCGCTATGCCCATCATATTTTTATTCTTATCAAACATACATTGACCCTTATTATTCTAATTCCTGCCAGATATCAACCATCACGCTATAAGGTGATGACGACCCCGTCAACGAATATTCCGCCTCAATGGTACGCGTAAAATCCCCAACCGTACCAACCGAGGAAATTGTATCTCCTCCGGAGATCGTAACATTATACGTATTTCCCGATCCTGACGGAAACGTAACGTCTCCTCCCGTACCGCTATATCCCGAATCCTGCCTGAGCTCATAAACAGCCGTTTCTATCCCGGCCTCTGCTATAAAATTGGCTTCTAAAGAACGGATCTGATTTGTATTTATCTGTTGATCGATCGTTATCGTATCTAAAAAAGCTACGACAAAAAGCGCGACGAAAGCAAGCGTAAAGAGAACGAGAATGAGGGCGGCACCTTTTGAGTTCTTAGTTTTTAGTTCATAGTTCATAGTTTTCTAGTATCCCCTACGGAGCTGTTATCGTTATCTGCCTGTCAGAAGGCTTGTATTTAGTTCCGCTGTTATCCTTTACTTCCATTTTTTTAACGTCCCACGTACCTGTGTCAAACCCGCTTAAAGACACCGAATGGGTATACGTGGTATCAAGGTGATTGGTAATATCACCCTTATCATACTTGTACTTAGTCCCGCCTTTCTCAAGTTGATATTTGAGCTTATCGATGTCGTTATAGTCCACGGCGCTCGTCCATATTTTGTAGTAAAAAGTTTCATCGGTCGAAAAAGTGGAATCTTCCGTCGAAAAATCCGAATTTTTCGAGAACATCACACCTTCTGATCCCAGATCTTTTCGCATAACGACCAGTGACGTAAGTATAACGGGGTTTACTTTACTTTCAGAGTCCGAAACGGTCATCTCTATTTTTACGGAATAAACCTCATTTTTGTCGGTAGTCGTGGTGCCGTCAAGCTTATAATAGGTAAAAGTTAACGCGTCTATGGGCTCCGCTATGGAGTCACCCTCTCTCTCTAATTTATCTCCTTTTAATTCAAATTTCACGCCATTATCATCCCAGTCCTTAAACTCTATTTTATCTGTGTTCGCTTTTTTGAATTCGGTCGCGGTTTTGATCTCTTTTACCATCTTATTCATGGCAACGCGAGCTATTTGCACAACCTCGATCTGACGATCTTTTACTTCCCAGCTTTCAATAACGGTTCTAAAGAACGGCATTACCGCGATAACTATCAGACCTAGCACGGCGATGACAAAAACGATCTCGATAATGGTGAAACCTTTGGATCGTGACTCGTGACTCATGACCCGTGACCCGTCACTCGTACATCGCACATCGCACATTGTACATCGCTTAAGAATACCCATTACAACCACGTTCCTCGATTCGCTATCTTAACATCCAGGCTCACAGACTCCTCATCCGAATCCAAAACATCATCGTCATCGTCGTCAAACCATACAGTAACATTCAAAACCTTTATATTTGTACCATCGTCATCCGCTACCGTATATTTGTAACTGTCATCAGGACTTGGAAATGCCGCGACGGACTCGGTATAGTCAACTCCGAAACCATATGACGCGTTCGTACCTAATGCGCGGCTTCGCACTTCATCGATCTTATTCTGCGCCAAAAAAGAGACTTTTGTAAGATGTTCGATCTCAGATGCTACCGTCATCGCGCCGGCATTAAGTCTTATAATAGGCACAATAGCAATACTCATTATAAGCATCGCCGCGAGAACTTCCAAGTAAGTGAAACCCTTCGTATTCGCACATCGCAAGGGGACTGTCTCCAGTATTTTCATGTCCATTCCCATTAGTACGATTCCAACAGCGCGCGGCCGGTTGCTTCTTTGATCTTAATTCGGTATTTGTGACTTCCGATCACATAATTGAAGGTGTACTTATCATCTGCCGTACCGTCGGAGTCAAACTCAATGTCACCGTCTCCCGAGACTACAACATCATCGGGAATACTTTTTGTCTCTCCTACCTGAACCCAACTGCCGTTCTTACGCTCAAGAATATACTGATTATAGTCTCCGCTGCCATCGACCTTAGAGAAGTTTACCCTGTGCTTATCAGTTGTAGTAACAGCCAGACGCCTTGCCAACCTGAGATCCCCGGCAATCCTATGCGCGGTCGTATAAACGAGATACTTGTTATACAGATCCGCCTTGGTCAGGCGCTGGATCACAATAGCCGCCAGTATACCCATGACGACCACAACTATAAGGATCTCCATAAGGGTAAACCCCTTAGAGTTCGCATATCGTACATCGCACATCGCGCATCGTCCTTTGTCTTATGTTACGCCACGCTATTAATGACTATGTCCCGTAACCCGATGAGTCGTACCGCTCAAAGCATAAGCACTGCTATCAACCGGACAAGTCGGAACCCCTTCAGGAAAATAGTTATTATCCGCTTCGATATCACTCAAGTCATTTGCCGGCCAGCTACCGTTATTGAAATACCATCTCTCTGTTTGCGTGTTTATGTTCGCTTTATTCGCGTCACACGCGGCGATCCTGGCTTACGCGGCCGTGTTTGTAAGGCGCGGAATAACAACCGCGGCCAGGATACCCATGACCACAACAACGAACAAAATTTCGATCAACGTAAAACCTTTTTTCTTGATTCTCCTCCACAACATTTTGTCCTCCTTCTTTTGTGTTATGATTAGACTTCTGCAAAACGCTGTTTTTCTTATCAGACTGTGTCATAATGTAGGGGCTTGATTTATCAAGCCCGTTATATCGGGTTCGATAAATCGAACCCCTACAATATGTTGTATGCGGTCATCCGCGAAACAAATTACGACACAGGCTGAATAACGAAAGTTTCATTCTGCAGAACCCTATGCGTTATAATACATCTGTAGAGGCACGGCATGCCGTGCCTCTACCCTTAATTCATCATATTAGCCGTCAGGTCGAACATCGGCAGATAAATGGCCAACGCTATAAAACCTACGACTATGGCTAAAAATACCGTAAGTAACGGTTCTATCTTCGTTACCAGTTTTCCTACTTCGTAGTCAATATCCCTATTAAGAAAATCAGCGCTTTTCTTAAGCATAGCGTCCAGTGCCCCGGCTTCTTCCCCGGCCGCCACCATTTGCGTGACCATAGGCGGAAACAATTTTTCCCGGCTGAGCGCGTCAGCTATTTTTCTGCCCTCTCTAACATCTTCCCGGAGACTGTCTATTATGTTGGTTATCACAACATTCCCCGATATCTCCCTTATCACTCCCAAAGCTTCCATAACACTGACACCGCTGGCAAATAAAGAAGCGAAGGTGCTTACAAAACGAGAGATCGCGACCTTCTGGTTTAATGGTCCGAATACAGGGAATTCCAATTTAATCCGGTCAATAAATAATCTCCCGCGCTCGGTCGCGTAGGCTTTTTTATATACAAATACAACGCCTGCGATCCCACTTATAACCACCCACCAATAACGAATAAATATTTTGCTGGTCGTGACTAACAGCACTGTCGGAACGGGCAGAGCTATCCTCATCTTGCTGTAAACTTCGGCAAAAATAGGTACAATGAATATTATCAAAAACGTCACCACGACAGCGATCGCGGATAATACGATGATCGGATACGCGAACGCTTTTTTGATCTTTCTTTTTAGCTCTTGTTCTTTTGTCAAGTGTTCCGCTATTCGCATCAATACTTCATCAAGAAGACAACCCGTTTCCCCGGTTTTGATCATATCTATATAAAAATTCGAAAAAACCGCGGGATGTTTTGACAAAGCATCCGAAAATCTCTCACCCCCTTCAAGATCTATACATACGCCATAGATCACTTTCCTCAAAACCTGATCGTCAGTTTGTCTGGCAAGGGTCCTCAGACATTTTATTATCGGGAGGCCCGCGTTTACCATGGCCGAAAGGCGTTCGGTAAATAACACAACAGCCGCGACAGGCACTTTTTTCCCTACCAGAGCGAAAAAGCTTTTCTTCGCTCTTGACTGTCTCAGGGCAGTGGCGAACAGTCCCCTTTTTTTAAGTTTGGCGCGAACCAGAGATTCTTCAGCAGCCACCATGGTGCCCTTGTACACTCTGCCTATCTCGTCCCGTGCCGTATAAATAAATTCGGCCATTGTAAATGTCCCCTGTAGGGGCTCGGCATGCCGTGCCCCTACTCCGTGTATACTACCCTCTTAATTTCTTCAAGTGTCGTAACTTTATCTCGTACCTTTTGCAAAGCGTTTTCCTGCAAAGTCCGCATACCTTCAGACTTCGCGAGCTCCTTTATCTCTACAAGCGACGCTCTTTTGTTTATTAACTCCCTGAGCCCGTCCGTCATTTTCATTATCTCAAAAACGGCTATACGCCCTCTGTATCCGGTATTATAACAAAACCCGCAACCACGTCCTCTGGCTAATTTCTGCCCGGAAGACAACATCAACCCGATACTTTTCAGTTCCTCTTCTGCCGGATCATATTCCTCCCGACATTCCGGACATATCTTCCGGCACAACCTTTGGGCTAAAGCGCCTATAACGGTCGAAGATATCAGGAAAGGTTCAACCCCCATATCAACAGCGCGTGTTACGGCACTGGGCGCGTCGTTTGTATGAAGAGTACTCAAAACAAGATGCCCCGTAAGCGCCGCCTGAATGGCGACTTCGGCGGTTTCCGCGTCCCTTATTTCTCCGACCATTATCACATCAGGGTCTTGTCGAAGGATCGTCCTGAGACCCGTCGCGAATGTCAGCTTTGCCGCGGGATCGATCTGGATCTGATTGATCCTGTCCAGGCGATATTCAACGGGGTTTTCGATAGTCATTACATTATCCGTTTTGGAATTCATCTGACTTAAGATCGCGTATAAAGTCGTGGTCTTACCGCTACCGGTAGGCCCGGTTACCAGGATCATGCCGTAAGGCTTCATAATAAGCTCCTTAAAAATCTCTTAATCCTGCCCCACAAATCCCAGATCTTCAAGTGATATCAGCATGCTTGACCGATCGAGGATCCTTAGAACCACCTTTTCTCCCGCGACCGTTAAAAGCGTGGAAACCCTCAGATCATATTTTTTATCACCTTTGGCGAACGCGATATGACCATCCTGCGGACGGCGTCTCTCGGTAATATCCAGATTCGATAATATCTTTACCCTCGAGATGACCGCGGCTTCGATATGTTTAGGTACTGTCATTATGTCGTGCAGTATTCCGTCAACCCTGTAGCGCACTATCATTTCCGGATCCTGCGGTTCAAAATGTATATCACTTGTTTTGACGTTTATAGCCCCGTTAACGATATCATTTACCAGCTTTACAACCGGAAGGTCTTCCACTTGTCCCAGGTCTTCTTCGATGTCTATTTTTTCATCTTTTTTCTTCTCTTTAAGCTCTTTCATCCGCATATCGATCAATGCCTGGCGAGAAGTTTCCTCCACCTTATAGTATTGATTGATCGCCTGCTCAACTTCCTTTTCGGTAGCCACCATCGGAAGTATGTTATATCCGGTTACCAATTTTATTTCGTCCCTGGCCGGAAGATTTAGCGGTGAGACAAAAGCGACATACAGGTGTTCCCCTTCCAATTTGACCGGGATAACCTTATACTGACGGGCGGTTTCCTCGGCAAGTATCTTTACCACCTGAGGATCTATATTCTGGTCGATCAATCGTACAAATGGGATATCCAGTTGTAGCGCCAGGGCCTTAGCAAGACCCTCATCATCGACAAAGCGTTTATCAAGCAGTATCTCCTGCAACGGCGCGCCTGTCGCGGCCTGAGCCTTCTCGACCTCAGCCGCCTGGGCTTCAGAAACAAGACCTTCCGACAACAATATCTCTAACAGCTTTTTTGATCTCTCTGTCATATCACGTCTCCTGACTGTTTAACTACTTACTTCCCGCCAACGCTCTCCTTACTTTATCCAGAAGTACAACCGGGTTAAAAGGTTTAACTACATAATCCGTCGCGCCCATTCCAGATGATTTTTCGACATCCTCAATTTGACCCTTAGCGGTAACCATTATTACCGGGATGCTTTTTGTCTCTTCCTCTTTTTTTAACGCGTACAGCACCTCATGTCCGTCCATTTCCGGCATCATTATATCCAAAAGAACAAGCTCCGGTTGTTCGTCTTTAACCTTTTGCAGACCTTCTTTGCCATTCTCGGCGGTTATGATACGATACCCGTTCGCTTTTAATCTGGACGCCAACATCTTTGTGATGTGAGGTTCGTCATCAACTATTAATATTTTCTCGTTCATTTCTTCCCCCTATGATATTTACCTTTAAGGATCCTGCAAAACGGAACTTTCGTCATTCGGGCTGTGTCGTAATTTGTTTTGCGGATGGCCGCGTACAAGATATTGTAGGGATTCGATCTATCGAACCCGATATAACGGGCTTGATGAATCAAGCCCCTACATTACGACACGATCCGATTGAAAAACAGCGTTTTGCATGAGTCTAATTTACCTTTAGTCAGCTTTATCTTCTCCCAAAAGACGTTTGATCCTTGCCAATAAGTCTCCCGGCTCAAAAGGCTTAACAATATAATCCGTTATACCTTCAGCTTCAAACAGATCCGTCATACCGCTTTTCGCTGAAAGCACAATTACGGGTATTTGCCGGGTTTCTTTTTTCAATTCTCTCACAAACGTATAACCGTCCATTTTGGGCATCAATATATCCAAGATCACCAGGTCCGGCGATTCTTCGTGAAATTTTTCGAACCCTTCCTTCCCGTCATAAGCTACGATAACTTCATAATCGTTCGCCTGCAAACGATGTTCTACCATTTTGATGATATGCGGATCATCGTCTATTATCAATATTTTTTTAACCATCACTTTCCTCCTTAAAGTTCGCGACCCATCAGCCGGAGGCTGATACCGCTCCTGCAACGACGGCCCATGGACTATCGTCTATTTTTGCTCTTCTATTTTATTAAGCAATTCTTCCGAAGCGTTCCCGTCTTCCGGAAAAGTCGCTATTTTGTAAGTGATCTTAACTTGCTCTTCGGGATATTCCCGCGCCAGAGCCTCATTGACTATATGGCTGATCCTACCAGCTAAAACTTCGGCTCCTTCTTTCTCTGTAGCGGGAAGCATAACCAATATCGCTCGAGTATCCTTGATCGCGACGTCGGCCTTACGACGAAGGTTATTCTTGACCATGTCGTCTATAAGGTTGATCACTTTCAAAGTCTTTTGAGACCCGGATTTTTCCTGCAACGCGTAATAATTCTCTACGTCAAAGAACATTATAGATAAAGATGTTCCCTGCTCGTTCGCCTCCTCTATACCATTAGTTACGCTCTCGGCGAAAACCTCCATAAGTGTATACTTCGGCAAAACAAAGACGAATTTCGTACCTTTACCCAATTCACTGTCAACTTCTACCTTCGCTTTATGTAATTCAATAATTCCCTTAACGATCGAAAGCCCTAACCCCGTGCCTTTTTCTCCGGCACCGTCGGTACGGCTGAATTGGCTGAATTTGGAAAACACCTCCGACATATCTTCTTTACTTATACCGACACCTGAATCAGCGACATAACATTCCACTTTGTCCCCTTTATCTTCCACCGATACATCAATGTATCCTTCTTTAGTGAATTTGACCGCGTTACCGATCAAATTGGTGAACACCTGCACTATCTTATCCTTATCCACGTATACCTCAACTTTTTCTTCGGGCAAATGTAATCTCAGCTCTAAGCCAAGACCCTCAATTCGTTTTATAAAAGAAAGTCCAACCCCTCTCACCAAAGTAGAGATATCAACTATCGTTCGATGTAACTCAACTTTCTTCGCCTCGATTTTCGAGACATCCAGAAGATTGTTTATTATACGTCGAAGGCGGTCTATATCTTCAAGCGCTATTGATAAGAACTCTCTCTGGTCTTCTGTCGTCTCTCCGAGTATCCCTTCTAAAACCTGGCTAACACCTTCGCGTATGGATGTTAAGGGCGTGCGCAATTCATGTGATACTGTTGAGAGAAAATCAGATTTCAATTGATCAAGCTTACGTAACTCTTTGTTCTTTTCTTCCAGTTCTTTATAAAGAAGTTTTATGGCGTCATTTGTTTTCTTGAGTCCCCAGGTCTGCGCGTCCAATTCATCCATGAACACCCACATCATCTTCGCGGCGGGTCCGCCTATTACATCTACTTGATCAGACTTTTCTTTCTCGAGAGCCGCATAAACTTCAACGCTTCCGGTGACATCTATGATCCCGTCCAGAGAGGGGTCTTTTATAAGGCTTCGCCAATCAGAATCGACAGGTATCTTAAGCTTAGCGGCCCTTTTTATCCCGGGCGCGTCGGGCCTGGGGTCAACAACACCTATTATGTTCACCAGTTCATCCCGGCTTAAAACATCGATAAGAGCGTCCCCGCCTTTACCCGCGCCGACTATAAGTATGTTAGTTTTTTTGTTTCCCATTATTTTATGAGCCTTTTAACCGCCTCTACCAGGTTGGCGGAATCGCTTGTTTTTACACAATAATCATCCGCACCGGATTTTCGTGCTTTTATCGCGTCAACCGCGTCAATTGCCCCGGTCATCACTATGATCTTCAGACCCTCCGGACCTTGTTCCCGTATCTGACGACATACCTCGAACCCGTCAATACCCGGGAGCATGGTATCGGTAATCACAAGATCCGGGTTTTCAATACCGGCCTTCTCTACCCCTTCTTCCCCGGTCTCGGCCGTAACAATATCTTCAAACCCCGCTTTTTTTAAGAACCTGGTCATTATTTTCAGATCCTGCTCGTTATCGTCTACGACTAATAGTCTGGCCATGTGTCCTCCGTGTGTCTTCCATTATACCGGGAACAGTCCACGCGCGGCTTCGCCGCTTGGGACAGTCCCCTGGCGAACTCAACAAGCTCTAATCCTTACAATTTTCCGGGTTTGGTAATTTGTTTATGGTATTCCAATAAACACCAAACCCCTCGATCACTTTTACGAATTCCCGATAATCGATCGGTTTCTGTATGAAACTTGCCGCGCCGTCCTTATAACTCTTAACCACATCTTCATCCTCTTTGGAAGACGTCAGCATAATAACGGGTATAAAATTATAATCCGAGTTAGCTTTGATCTTCTTCAGAAGCCCGAAGCCGTCCATTTTAGGCATTTTAATATCAAGCAAGATAAGGTCGGGACGCGGAAATTTTACTTTATCTTCATATCTCCCTTTATGATCAAGATAATCCAGAGCTTCCTCACCATTGTTAACCACATAAATATTGCTCTTCAGTTCCGCTTCGGCAAAAGCCCTCAAGGCTATTTTGATATCCGTCTGGCTATCCTCCACAAGAAGAATATCAATTGATTTAGCGTTATTTTGTTTAGACTTGTCCGTCATTTTTTCTCCTTATGCGACTTTATTCTCAGGATTTTTAGGTATCGTAAAACAAAAGTCAGCGCCTTTGCCAATATCTGATTCGATCCAAATTTTTCCACCATGCTCATCAATAACACGCTTAACTATGCTAAGCCCCGCACCGGTACCCTCGAACTCTTTTGTGGTATGCAGTCTTTTGAATATGCCGAACACCTGGTCCTGATGCTCGGGCGCGATACCTATCCCGTTGTCCTTAATATGAAACCTGTGAAACACACCTTCATCTCTATACCCTATTTCTATTTTCGGATCGTCCTTATCGTTCTTTGAGGAAAATTTTATGCCGTTGTTTATAAGATTCAAAAACACCTCTGTCATCTTTATCCTGTCACATCTAATGATCGGCATCTTATCCTCCATAACAAATGTCACATTATGCTCTTTTATGTCAAACTCTATCCGCTTTTTCACTTCCTCTATTATGGCGTTTATGTCTGTATCCTCATAGGGGTTCTGAATTCTCGATATGCGCGATAAGGCCAAAAGGTCTTCTATAAGGCTATTCATGCGGTTAGCGCCTTCTCGTATCTCTTTGAGATGATCTTTCCCCTCATCATCGAGTTTATCCTTATAGTCTTCTTCAAGAAAACTCGCGAATGAAGAAATACCTCTTAACGGCGCGCGCAGGTCATGGCTGGCGGTATATGTGAAACTATCCAACTCTTTATGCGCTTTTTCAAGCAGGTGATGCTGTTCCTCAAGTTCCGCTTTTTGCGCCTCGACATTAGCCTTCGCTTCCACAAGACTATCCGTCATCACGTTAAATGACCGCGCTAACTCTCCTATCTCGTCCGACGAAGTCACTCTCGCCCTTGCCGATAAATTTCCGCCGGCGATAGTACCGGAGACCTCTGTCAATTTCTTGATAGGACCGGATACTGAATTCGCGATAACAACCGCCATAGCTACCACCATCACCAGAAGGACCGCTCCTACCAGAAACAACTTGTTTCTTAATCTATTTGCTGAAGCGAATATCTCGGTAGTAGCCATTTTCACCACTATACCCCATCTGAAAGACGGCAAATACTTCCATACGCTTGATACTTTTTCTCCGCGGTAGTCAATTGAAACCCCGCAGCCCTTTTCCCCTTGAGCGGCCCTCTGTATATCAAGTCCTTTTTCTGACCCCATTTGTATTTTTTTTCTGGGGTCTCCCTCGCTATCAAACCTTCCGGGTGTTATAAACACCACTTCCTCTTTTATCTTAGATACAATGATCGTCTCACCGGTCTCGCCCAGTCCGGTATAATCCTGAACAAGCTCATGGACCCCTTCGGTACCCATCTGAACGACAACGACACCGAGAACCTCCATCCCCCTGAAAACGGGTGCCGATATAAAAACCGCGCCTTCTCCGGTTTCAGGGTCGTGCTCAAAATCCGATATTTCTGTCTCCTCCGACATATTTGTCTTCATGAAGACTTTGATCAGCTGAGAATCTCTTTGCGAACCCGCGGCATAGATCGACTTGATATCCTTATCCACTTTGCTCGAGAAAAGGATGTCCCCGTAAGGATTGATCAGGAAAATATTATCGTACCCGGCTGATTTTTGATAGTATTCCAGTAGCGGACGAAACTTCCTATCCACAGCCTCGTACTCCATCGACCCGATAGAGCCCTTATCGACTTCTGATCCGAACTGCTCTATAGCGTCAACAACATCCTGCATACTGGCTAACATCGTTACATTCTTTTCTCTTTCATGGAGATAAGCCTCAACTCTACCGGCTTTATTGTCAGCTACCGCCATAAGACTATTCGCGACTTCATCTTCCAGGGCCACTCTTGAACTTTTATAGCTGATATAAGTGACAGTTATCAACTGGACTAAAGCGATCAACAGGAACCATAGTACAAATTTAGTGGTTATTCGTAAATTTTTAGTTTTTTTAAGCGGCGACATAAGCGATGACCTTCTTCCTTGCACATTAGTTACAATAAGAAGTATACTCAGGCCCTATACCATAGTCAAATTTAGTAATAAAATAGATAGACTTCTGCAAAACGCTGTTTTTTCAATCAGACTGTGTCATAATACGGGAGATTGAAATATGCTGTAGGGGCTTGATTCATCAAGCCCGTTATATCGGGTTTGATGAATCGAACCCCTACAATATATTGTGTGCGGTCATCCGCCGATATATTGTATGCGGCCATCCACAAAACGAATTACGACACAGTCCGAATAACGGAAGGTTTATTTTGTATAACCCTAAGTGAAACAGAAGAGAAGAAGACGTTCATTTAAACCGTACAGCCATTTCGATCTTATTGATAAGTTCTTTCCTGTCAACAGGCTTTACCATATAGTCCACAACCCCAAGCTTATACGCGTTGAGTTTGTCCTTATCTTTCTCAAGAGCCGATACAATGATGATAGATGTTCTCTTGCCTACCGGATCCGCGTTTAACATCTCGCATACTTCCATCCCGCCTACTGACGGCATAAGAAGGTCCAAAAGCAATACATCCGGTTTAAATCTGTTTACCTCGGCAACAATATTCTTCGTGTTCGATAAGGTTAATACCTCATATTCACCTGCTGACTCCAGATTAAGCTTTACTATCCTGAGAAAATCTTGTTCGTCATCAACCACCATTACTTTCTTTTTATCCATGTCACCCTCCGCTATGTATCTTTAAAGTTAAAGAAACCTTTACTCCCCCATCGATCCTGTTCTCAATACCGATAAACCCCCTATGCAGGTCGATAATATTTTTTGTAACCGATAGCCCCATCCCCGTCCCGTCTTTAGGACCTTTTGTCGAAAAAAACGGGTCAAATATTTTTTGGAGATTATCTTCAGAAATACTTGCTCCGGTATCTTCTATCTCAACAATAACAGCTTCTTCCCCGAGATCAAAAGTATCGGTATCCCTCCGGCCGACACCGTCACCGGGGGCATCCAGTTTTTTTTGACAAGAGCGTATAAAGAGCTTACCTCCATCAGGCATAGCCTGGATCGCGTTCAAAAAAAGATTAACGAACACCTGTTCCATCTTCCCCTTATCGCCCGCAACACTCGGTAAATTTTTATCAAGGTCCTCGACAATCTCGATATTCTTAAGATTCACCCTGTGCCGCACTAGAACCAGAGAGACCTTTATTATATCGTTTATATCCTCTGCCTTCAGAGTCACTTTTGTTGCCCTGGAATACTCAACGAGTGTACCTATGATATTGTCGGCTCGCTTTATGTTCTTTACCATCATATCCAGAATCTCGGAATCATCTTCACTTAATTCAAGCTTTCCCTCTAGATAATTAACTCCCTGCAGGACTATACCTAACGGATTTTTAACTTCATGCGCTACGCCACTCGCTAACTGACCGATAGCTTTAAGTTTCTCTCCCTGTATAACTTGCTCCTGCGCTTCCTTAAGCTTCGCGTACGCTTCTTTGACTTTGTTGCCTTCTTTTTTTCGCTCTTCCTCAACACCGACAGCCTGCGATAGGATGGTAAGTACTTTCTTTTCATCGTCATCAAAATCTCTGTCTTCGTCATATACAACACATAAGGAACCCACCGGAATATCGTTCTCCCTTACGACATACGCGAGATATGTCTTGAGCCCGTATCGGGCAATAGCGGGATCCAATTCCGCGTATTTTGACTCATCAAGATCTTTGACGACATATGGCTCGTTCAGATCGGCGGCAATAACATCGACACATATGTGCCCTTCTTTCGGAGATTCTTTCGCGAATCCTTCCGGAATATTCCATCCGGCTTCGGTACGCAATACCTCACCGTCCAGTTTGTTATAGAACACACACTTACCGCCAAAAATAGACCCTACGGCATTGACGACAAGCTGTATGTTCTCCCCGGGGTCCGGTCCAAAATTTAAAAAACACTTATTTATCTTGTCCAGATCAGCTTCCATTTTCTTCAGCAATGTAATGTTCTGTGCCGTACACGCCGTTGAGATCACCTCACCGTCGGAGTTCTTCATCGCGGAAGAGTTGAACAGCATATTGATGTTTCTACCGTCCTTAGTCCTGTACGTCACTTCCCAGTTAAAGCATTTGGTCGAGGATATCGCGTTAAGAATAGACTTTTGCCAATCTCCGGTTTTTCCGGGATTTTCGGTCTGAGAATTTGCCCCCCTCTCGTCTAAAGCTGCCGCGAAAATAGACCCGATAGGCCTGCCTACAAGCTCTTCCTCGGCATACCCCAACAAGTTAAGTAAAGCCTGATTAACGGTCATTATCACTCCATCCGCGTTAACAACGACCAATGTATCGTTCATGGAAGAAAGAATACTGTCAACATAATTTTTCTCAATTTCTATAGCATCTTGGGAACACTGCACTTCTTCCACCATATGATTAAACGCCTCTTTTAATTCTCCGATTTCATCATCTGTTTCTACCTCTATTTTTCCGTCCAGATCCCCGGCGGCAATACGTTTTGCCGCTGTTACCAATTCAAAGATCGGCCGAGCCAACGCCCTACTCATGAAAATAGCGGCCCCGGCGGTCACAACAATGGAAACAAACAATACAACCGCCAATACCCTCTGAGACTCATCTATGTTTCCGAGAAGATCTTCTTTCTTCTTCGCGATCTTGTCGGTCACGTAATGTAGCGTACTATTGCTTAACTCATTCATACGAATGAGCGCGTTTTGCGCGATTCTTTTCATCTCTTTTCCGGACGCGCCATATTTGTACCCCGTCTTAACTTCCGTTGCGTAAAGAAACGCAACCTGCCTGAAAGTCAACATTTCATCGGCGAGAGAATCTAAGTTGCGTAGCTCCCCGACGTAAATACCCGATGCTTTCATCTCATTGACTTTCCGTAACGCCTTATCAAGAAGCAGCATTACGGGCGAAATAACTTCACTCTCGCCTGTTTGGTACCTATTAAAAGCGCTTTCGATCTCTCTTATCACTTCAGACAACTCATACCAATTGTTTAAACGTGACTCCTGTACAACCACTATCTCATCGACCCTCTCGGCATTCCTCTCCATGATCAGGTAAGCATAAACACTTACCCCGATGATCATGAACAACATGACTGAGAATGCCAAGTTACGAGCACTGCGAAAAGGCATAACCATATTCAATTTCCTCTAAAGTTACACGTACGGATTATTCGGGGTTACCACTGTAATCCTCGGGATTTATACCCAGGTCTTTCATCGCCTTACAAAGCAAATCATAATCCTCATTTTTAGTTTCTATAAATTTTATCGCGCCAAACTTTTTCAAGATCTTTTTGCCCTCTTCGGTTTTATCAAGATCCACTAGCAGTTCTTTCAGCCTGTTCTTTACCGCGGGATCCATATCTTTCTTCACCGCCAGCCCATTTGATGGAACCTCAAAAGATTCGGCCAATACGACCATATTTTCCCTGAAATCAGGAAATTTTTCGCATAGAGAATCATAAACATGATTTTTGCAAAAGCCCACATCCACCTCACCCGTATATACAGACCAGGCCGCGGCGTCATGAGACCCGGCAAAGTAAACTCCCGAGAAATAATCTTCTATCCCCTCTATTCCCATTATTCCATGTTCTTTGAAATAAACCAGGGGGAAGATATAACCTGCCGTAGTAGCGCGATGCACTAAAGCGACAGATTTTCCCTTCATATCGTCTACCGTCTTTATCCCGCTGTATTTACGCGTCAACAATAGCCCCGAATACGTGGAGCTTCCGTCACGCCAAACCGGACGCGCGATAACTTCAACACCTGCCCTGGCATGTGCCAGAACATAGCCAAAACTTCCAAAAAACGCCATGTCCGCGGCATCATCCAGAAAAACATCCGACATAAGACCGTAATCATATACCGGATTTATCCTGACGATAACATTCATCTTCCCCGAAAGGTATTCGGCAATATGTCTATACCGCTCTTTTTGTTCGACAATATTCTTCTCCGGAACCAGAGCGATTATAAGCTCGTCTCTCTGATGGGCTTCCGCTTTTTCGGAACCAACCATGCCAAACGCGATTAAAGAAAACAACACCACACCGGACATTACTGATCTACAACCCATACTCGACATAACACATTTCCTTTTGGATAAAGTTACTGTTTTTTTTCAAACCTCAAACTGAGATCCTCAGACACGTCTCCGGAGCCGTAAAGAGGTTGCGCCGTTTCAGCATCCGGTTTCCTTCCTGCCGTTTCATAACGAGAAACGCCGAATAGATATCTACCGGAAACGTCAAGCTGTACGTCGTCTTTGTTGCCGGTTTTGAGTTTTCTGCCGAATTCTATTGTCCACGCTCCGTCCCTCCAGAGGCCCTTGGCCCTAATATCCGCGCGACTTCCGAAAGGTTCTTTGACTTTATACCTGGGAACCACATCACTCCTATATCCTATCTGAACTTTGGTTTTATAGGCAGGGCGGCCCTTATCCCCTTGCCGCACCAGGTACATCGTCCCTCCATTCCCGTCTAAGACAGGGAGAGAATCTTCTGTTTTTTCTACACTCAGGATCTGGATCTTATCATCCGCGTATCCGGACGGATCCGTTCTGCACGCCTTCCAGTACCAAGTATCCGCGCGGTATTCCGTACCTCCGCGTATGCTTAGATCTACGGGATGCGGCTCCATATTCCACTTAATGACAAAGCAATCTTCTCGGTCACCTCCGACGGTATATAATTTTATAATTTCGTCCCATACCCAGCTCTTATGTGTACGGGATTCGTCCTCATCAGGAAAACTAACTAAGAAAAATATCTCACTATCGGTGTAGACGCTTTTTAGGCTGATATCGATATCGGCTACTTTATCATGAGTAAATATTTCTTCAGCATTCTTCCACACGTCATCCGAGCCTATGCCATCGATCACCGGAGGATTATCCACTTTCTTAGCCGTAAGCGTCTGGGAAGCATGGCAAACAACGTGAAGACATAAACATATCACAAACATGAGTATAAATCTCTTTTTTTGCATAAGCTATTCTCCCAACACCTTCTCGATCGAGCTGAGAAGATCACCAAACTCGATAGGCTTCACTAAAAAATCCAGAACGCCTAAGTTACGCGCCTGCTCTTTTGCGTCTTTTTCGTCCACAGCGGAAACAATGATGACAGGAACATCCTTTCCGATAGGATTCTCTTTCAGCATCTGGCAGGCTTCAAACCCCCCTACCCCCGGCATAAGAATATCGAGCAATATAAGATCCGGACTGAATACGCGTAATAGCGGCAACATATCATCAGCGTACTGGATCACCTTAACATCGTATTTACCCGTCTCCTCCAAGTTTATTTTGACTATTCTTAAGAAAGCCCTCTCATCATCGATAACCATTATTTTCTTCTTTTCCATAAGCACACTATCCTCCCTTTTCTACCGTTCATAGCCTCACACAAAACGCTGTTTTTTTAATCAGACGGTGTAATAGTGTAGGGGCTTGATTCATCAAGCCCTTTATATCGGGTTCGATGAATCGAACCCCTACAATATATGTATGCGACCGTCAGCAAAGCGATATATGTATGCGACCGTCAGCAAAACGACGACACAGTCCGAATGACGAAAGTTCCATTTTGCAGGATCCTTAACCGTTCAGCGCTCTACCATCACATATCTATTGAGTATACCCATGCGGCACATAATATTGCAAATTTTAATATGCTATTCTACAAGGTTCTTGAATTCCTCTTCGGTAAGGATCTCTATGCCCAGCTTTTTAGCCTTCTCAAGCTTTGACCCGGCCTTTTCTCCGACAACAACAAGATCCGTCTTAGCGCTAACGCTTGAGGCTACTTCGCCACCTTCGGATTCGATGATCTTTTTAGCCTGAGACCGGCTCAGGGACCGGAGCGAACCGGTCAGGACTATTTTTTTGGCGGCAAGCTTACCGCCAACTATCGTTTTTTTGGCTTGAATATTCAGGCCATTGGCCTTCAATCTCTCTATCTGGTCGATATTTTGTTGAACGCCGAAAAAATCGATAATACTGTCGGCTATTTCCGGACCGATCTCCTTTATGGCGAGAAGTTCTTCTTCCTCCGCTGAAATTATGTTCTTCAAACTTTTAAATTTTTTAGCCAAAAGAGTAGCGATATATTTTCCTACATTTTTGATCGCGAGACCGAACAGGAATCTTTCCAAAGTTACATCTTTTGATCTCTCTATCGCGGCTAAAAGATTATCCGTCTTCTTTTCTTTCCATCCGGGCAGAGCTAAAAGATCTTCGCGTTCAAGCGCGTATATATCAGCGATACTTTTGATCATACCTCCGTCAAAAAGAAGTGCTACCGTCTTCTCCGAAAACCCATCGATATCAACGGCGCCCTTACTCGCGTAATGCGTTATCGCTTCTTTTATCTGCGCGGGACAAGAAAGACCAGCGGGACATCTGACAAAAACATCTTCCTTCTCGAGGGAAGTGCCGCAACCGGGACATTTCACCGGCATATGAAACGTCTTTTCACTTCCGGTACGTTTATGTTCGAGGACCTCGGATATATACGGAATAACGTCACCGGCTCTTTGCACTTTCACATAATCGCCGACTTTTACGCCTAATTTCTTTATCTGATCCATGTTATGCAATGTTGCCCGTGACACCGTAACACCACCGACTTCAACGGGTACGAGAAGAGCTAAAGGAGTTATTACTCCCGTCCTGCCTACCTGGACGACTATATCTTCCACCCGTGTTACTTCTTTCCGGGCCTCGAACTTGTACGCGACGGCCCAGCGGGGATTATTGGTCCGCATACCGAGTTTTTTCTGGTCGGTAGTTTTGTTCGCCTTGATGACAATACCATCGATCTCATAATCCAATTCATCCCGCTCATCTTCAAACGTATGATGATACTTAATAGCCTCGGCGATATCTCGACAATGTTTTACTTTGGGCGCGACGCTGAGTCCTAACCTTTCCAAGAGGTTCAAAGCTTCGATCTGCGTTGGCGGTGTTTCCCCTGAAAGAAAAAGTATCCGGTAACAATAAACATGAAGTTTTCTTTCAGCGGTTACACGCCGATCTAATTGCCGCATCGAGCCCGCGGCCGCGTTACGCGGATTCGCGAAAGGATCTTTTCCCGACTCTACCTGCCGCTTATTGAGCGCGTTAAAATCTTTTATATGCATCATAACTTCACCGCGCACCGCGATCCGCTCAGGGACTTTCTCCCCCATAAGACGCTTCGGCACATTGTGAATGGTTTTTAAATTACGCGTTACATCTTCTCCTACTATACCGTCACCGCGCGTGGAGCCTGAAATAAATTCACCGTTCTCGTATACTAGCTCTATACTTATTCCATCAAGTTTCGGCTCGCATATATAATCACACTCCGCGTCCAGTTCCTTTTCGCATGTCCTATTAAAACGTTCCGCTCCCGCCTCATCGTTTATACTTTCAAGGCTCAGCATAGGCGCGGCATGACGCACTTTCGAGAATTTCTCCTGAACGGGCGCGCCAACCGTCCGTGTTGGCGAATCGGACGTAGCGTATTCGGGGTGTTCCGCCTCTAACACCTTTAGTTCACGCATAAGGGCGTCATACTTGGCATCCGAAATTTCAGGCTTGGCCCTCGAATAATAAAGCTCGTTGTGCCTTATTAGTTCTTTTTTTAATTCATTTATTCTTTTCTTTGCGTCTTTGTCCATCGCTTTTCATTCCGCCTTTCTGAACTTCATATGCTATCCCGAACAGCACACAAAGTTGCAGGGGCTTGATTTATCAAGCCCTCTTTAACGGGTTCGATAAATCGAACCCTTACACTACTATCGTTCCAGCACCTTCATCAATTTCTCCAAACTATACGTATTAATTACATCTTTTTTCTCAAGCCAACCTCGCTTAGCGGTTACCACCCCGTAGATCATCTCATCTAGCTGTCCCACCTCATGCGAATCCGTACTAATGACAAACTTAGCTCCAAGCTCTTTCGCGCGCCGCGAGTTAACATCATTAAGGTCTATTCTATCTCCATGCGTATTTATTTAAAGGGCAATATTTTCCTCAACCGCTTTTTTGAACACTTTATCGAAGTCTATCCGGATCGCGCTGCGAGCTGTTATCAGCCTCCCAGAAGGATGTGCGAGAATATTTACATACTTATTATCCAGAGCCCGTAAAATACGTTCGGTTTGTTTTTTTTTCATCAAGCGCAAAAAACGAATGTACCGCCGCGATCACAACATCCAGTTCTTTTAACACACTGTCATCCATATCAAGCTTACCGTTCTTAAGAATATCCACTTCCACTCCGGCAAGTATCTTTATACCTTTTATCTTTTTGTCTATTGCCCGTATGTTTTTTACATGTTTTAACAGACGTTTCTCATCCATACCACCCGCGATACGCACATATTTTGAGTGATCCGTTATAGCTATATAGTTGTACCCCTTTTGCTTCGCGGCTCGAGCCAGCTCCTCTATGGAACAGGATCCGTCACTCGCGGTCGTATGCATATGAAGATCGCCCTTTATATCCCTCAGTTTTAGAAACTTCCGTGGTAGAGTTCCCTGCCGCGACAATTCGATCTCGCCACGATTTTCACGCATCTCAGGTGGGATCCATGACATGCCTATTTTTTCGTATACTTCCTCCTCGGTCCTACCGGCCACTTTACGTCCGCTCTTCACAGAAAAGACTCCGTACTCGTTAACTTTATAGCCTTTTCTCCTGGCTATTTTGCGCATCTCGATATTGTGTTGTTTTGATCCCGTAAAATATACGAGTGCCGCGCCGAAAGAAGCTTCATCAACTATCCTGAGATCTATCTGAGGACCTTCCTTTAAGGATATACTCGACTTGGTTGCCCCCTTGACAATTATTTCGGCGGCATCCGGATAATTGGTAAAATAATCCATTGCCGCGCCGGCATTATCGGCCACAGCAAGTATATCCAGATCACCAATGGTTTCTCTGCCGCGACGCAGACTTCCGGCTTGTTCTATTTTTTTGAAATTGCGAGACTTCGATAAATACTCTACGATTTTCGCGGCAAAGTACGTCGCCTCGGGAAGAAGCATACGCCCTTCACTTTTTTTGAAATGTTTTATTGCCGCTAATAATTTATCCTGGGTCTTCGCCCCCATACCATCAAGAGACTCGAGCTCACCGGCCTTACAGGCTTTTTCCAGTTCGCTCACATTCTCGACCCCCAACTCGTCTCTCAATTTTTTTAATTTTTTGGGACCCAACCCCGAAAGATCAAGCATATCAAGGAACCCAGCGGGGAATTCTTCGGTGAGTTTATTGTAATACCCGAGATCGTTTGTGGTTACAAGCTCAACTATCTTCTCTTTCAGATCTTTGCCTATACCGGGAATATCAGAAAGTTGAGATCCATCTTCGGAATATATATCTTTAAGCTGGCGGGAAAATCCGGAAATGTTTTGCGAGGCGGTACGGTAAGCACGCACCCTGAAAGGGTTGGCCCCCTGTATTTCAAGCGCATCCGCTATACGGGAAAATATATGTGATATTTGCCTGTTATCCATTATGTTATATTAGACTCATACAAAACACTGTTTTTTCAATCAGACCGTGTCATAATGTAGGGGCTTGATTCATCAAGCCCGTTATATCGGGTTCGATAAATCGACCCCCTACAATATACTGTATGCGGCCATCCGCAAAACAAATTACGATACAGCCCGAATAACGAAAGTTCCGTTTTGTAGTGTCCTCATTTATATAGTATAAGAGAAAACCCACCCCGTAAAGGTAAAAGTTACGTTTATGCTTTGACTAAATATGAAACATATATTGATTTTTAAGCAATCTTGTATTATAATGAGCGTATGACTACTGAGGTTTTACTAAAACAATGCGTGGACCGAGACCTTACTGCCTGGGATAAATTCGCGTGCCTCTATAACCCTCTTGTCATCAAAAGTGTGCGGTATAAACTTGGTAAAATGAATGTTCGCGTCTCAAAAAGTGAATACCGTGATATAGCACAGGAAATATTTCTGTTTATCTGGGAAAAGGAAAAACTATCAGGTGTGCGCGATCCAAAATGCCTTAAAAGCTGGCTTATTATATTTTCTTTGAATTTCACGTCAAACTATTGCAGGAAAATGCTTAAGAAATCAGAAGACACGTTTTCGTTCGATGACACTCTGGTCCCTTCTTTTAAGTTTACTCCGACTAAAATGTTGGAATCCAAGGAACTTGGTAATATAATCAAGGAGAAGATCGCTGAATTTGATAACACCCAGCAACTCGCGCTTAAGTTGCATATATATCATAACAAGAAACAAAAAGACATTGCCGGGATAATGAACCTGCCGATCGGAACTGTCTCAACACTGCTCCGGCGCGGTAAAAGTATACTCAGGGAGCGGCTTAGGGATACGTTGGATATATGATGCGTTACGAGTAATTATAACCTGAAAAGGAGAACCAATATGAATAATCGGATATGCCCATCAGACGCGACGTTAAGCGAATACCTGGGGGACACACTTACGCCGGAATGCAAAGCCAGCGTAGAAGCGCATCTTGCCCTCTGCACGAGGTGTCAGAAACTATTAGTGGAAACACAGGAAATCTTAAATAAGCCCTATGCCCGCGGCATCATACATAACATAGTTTTCTGGATAAAAACCAACCGCTGGCTTATTGCCTCGACTGTTACACTCACGCTTTCATTTCTTGCATCTAAATACTTTCTTCAATTCCTTGTCGCCTCGATCCTCACCGGCGCCAAATGGATCATCGACTCCAAAACCACAAAAACACTCATTATGATCCAAAAAGCGATACAATCCGGGGACAATGAAGAGACTAAAAGCATTCTTTCAAAAATTAACCGATAACTCTCTCTTCCCGGCGCGATAGACACGCTGGAGCGGGTCACGCGAAGAATGCGCGGATTGAAATCTATTACTGTCTTCCGCCCTTAAAGGCGGTTATTGCTACGAAAAGAAGTAAAAGCGGAATAATTATGGCTAGTATTGTTAATATCTCGACAGATACATTCTTGAATATCTCTTTTTTAGTCTTTTTCTGACCGGTTGCTTCTTCAGATAGCTTACTCAATTTGAAAAGGCCGATACCTTTATCTATAAAATTCGATTCTACTTTGATAATAACGACATCTTCATCTTCCCTCCATATGCCCATATCTCCAAACGAAGCATAATTGATCTTACAATTCCTTAACCTTGACCCTTCTTTAAGCCTAAGCCCCTTCCAGCTCCTTCCTGCCGCTTTCCCTCCCGAGTATCCCCCGTACAAACTATCTCCGAGGCAGGTAAAAACAACCGGTTCCGAGTCCTTTCCCTCGGCAATAATTTTGCCGCTGATAACAGCTCCCTCAGTGGCTTTTACGACGCTTCCCGCCTCAACGGTAAGTTGGGCTTTATCTGAAATATCAAGCGACTGAACATGATAGTCACCCTTCTGCCATAAAACACTACGAGATATATTCTCCCCTTCTATCTTAATCGCGTCAGAATACGCGTTCCCTTTTATTTTATTGTCCACCAAATTATTTTCAGCGTCCGCGACTATACCGTATGACTTATTGTTTTTGATCTCATTACTTAAAACATCTACATAATTCTTTATTCGTTCCGGGCTCTTTGACTATTCGCCTCTCTGACTCCCGGTGAATATCCCGCCAGCAGAGTTACCACGTATCTCATTACCTATTATAACCGATGAATTTTTAACACTTTGATCTTTATGTGACTTTGAATCCGAAACTAAAATACCATTCTTTTCGTTTTTTGATATATTATTTCCCGAGACCAGAACTTTTGTGTCTCGTCCTTCTGTTTTTATTCCTACCCCGTTATGGGCATTGCTCGTAACACTGCTGTTTTTGAGGACCGACTCTCCTCTTAAAGAAACCGCGTCGGTTTTGTCCCTGCCCGCGTACTCGATTTTACAATTATTGAGAACCGATTCCCCGTTAAGATCAAGCCCCTTCCAATCCCCGGGAGACGCTCTCTTCCTGGCTGAGGTAAATATTATCGGTTCTCCTCCGGAGGCATCAGCAATGATATTGCCTGAAAGCGATGCCTGTCCCGCCATAAATCTGACCTCCACTCCCGGCTCTATTATCAAACTCGCGCCGTTCTCAATAACAACCGCGGAACTCACCAGATATGGACCACCTTCACGCGTCAATATCGTATCTTTCGTTATCCTGTCGGGAAGACCCGTTCCTCCTAAAAAATTTTCCGCGGCTGTTGTTTCAAGGGAAAACCCGCTTTCATACCCTTCCCGCACGGCGGTAACAGTATAGAAATAATCTCCCGCCGGGATGCCTATATCCGTATAGCTATTGCCCGACACCGGCTCTGAGTTTATTTTTCCATAAGATCGCCCTGAAACATTAGTACGATAGATATTATAGCCAGCGACTGATCCCTCATCGATAAGATCCCAGGACACCACTGAATTTGCCTCTTCCCTTTTAGCCCTTACATTTTCGGGACCGTCAAAAAATTCAACGGTTCCCTCGGAACTGTAAAAATAAGTTATATGAAACACCAGCGGTTTACTTTCGATCCCACATATATTTTTTGATTTTATAACCAGCGTATTAAGGCCCCGCTTCAACTCAAAACTCCCTTTCCATTTTCTGGAAGATGTCGGTGGCGCCACTTCAGTGCCATTGATATATACCGAACTGTACGCGTCTTTCTGCCCCTTGAATTTCTCAAGCTTATCGTTGGTATACGTATACATCAGGTCAAGATCCGGCGTTCGCGGAACCCGTACATTTCCCTCTATAACGAGATCAGACTTATTTTCTTTCACGCCAAGCAAAAAATTATTCTTCTTTTTTATAACAACCTCATTAACCCGAACCGTAAGAACACCTTTGTTAAGTATCAGATTACTGAGAACAATGTCCTCTATTTGGTATCGACCGTTACTACCGGTCAAGGCGGTATACTCCACATCTCCGACTAAAAGCGATACCTTCGCTCCGCGCACTGTCGCGTTATCAGGGATTTGAGATACAGTGCCCTTTAAAATCGTAGTAATATATTTGTTATTGGCATGGGATTCGGTGGGAAACGCTATTATGATCAGAAATAGAGCTAGGATGTAAGGTCTGGTTTTCATAACTATTTTTTATTAGATCCTTCGACTCTCTCGCGTTGCTCGTTCGCTCAGGATGACAGAGAGGAAAGCCACCTCTTCTACTTACTCATCACGTATTACGCTTTACCCTAGCGCCTTTTCTTAATATCTTCCGGCTCATCCTGTTCATCGGCCAGGACTATTTTCTCGACAGACATCCTACAGCTTAATACATCCGATCCTCTTTCTTTTGGTCTTAACCTCAAGTTAGATATCCTCAAAAGCTTCTTAGATTTTTCTATACTATGCATAAATCTAACTATCTGGTCCATAAGTCCTTCACAGTCGACTTTTACTACATAGGCCTTTAGCAACCCCTCTCTCCGGGTGCCGCTGGGAGACGAATCTACCAGATAAACTTCATCTTCATCGGCTAATTCTTCTATCTGAGCTAAAACAGCAGCTAACTCATCTTCCGAAGACAATGCTTCTAAGGGATATTTTTTGTACATCTCAACTTCTTTTAATATCCTTTCCCTATTGGATAATATACGTATGTTTGATTTTAGAAGCACTTCTTTTTCGCCTATCGTACTATCCAATGTTTGTATCTGTCCCATTATAGGGCCAAGTATCAGTCTATCCGAGAACACAACGAATATCACAAACACCGAAATTATCAAAATCGTACGTTCTCTTGAGGATAAATTCGCTAAGATCTTATCTAACATAAATTACCTTTTTTTCAATTCTCCGACTATTTCAAAAATAGCCACATCACGATCTTTTTCTTTTCTTTTAGACGTGTACTTAGCCTCTATATTTTTAAAATACGAGGAACCTTCCATTATACCTATAAACGTAAACACACTGGACATCGAGTCAGAGAACCCTCTTATCGAGAACACATCCCCCGCGGAAAGTTTTATATCGGATAAATACGTGTTATCCGGCAACAGATCATGGATCTCCGATACAACGTTCAACATATACCCCTGATTTGAAAGATAGTTCTTTACCAATTTGACCTCAGTCATAGCTTTCTCAAGCATTTCTACATCTCCCGATATAGCGTTTAATTGTTGCTGAATACGTTTGGCATAAACGCTACGGAAATATATTTTCCCTATGAGCACACTGCATAAAAGCGTCATTATTATTATAACGTAAACGCCGGATTTGATCATCGACCTGCTCCGCTGTTCAAGCTTATGCTTGAATTTCACTTCCTCGGGCAAAAGATTGACCGTCATCGCGTCCGGAGCCAAAAGAGGCGCGACGACGTTCAGAAAAGACATCCTCTTGGCACCCTCAATAAGCGTACTCACCGCCTTATCACTCATAGGAAGATGGCTGAAGTACGGAACTATCCTTGCCGGAACATGCAATGTCGCGTTCAATTTTTTCTCCAGATCTCTTACCTCTTCGGTAGCGCCCAATAAATATAAATTAGTCGGAACGCTTCCAATATTCTCGGACTGATAAGCATCCATTGATAATCTGATCTGTTCAATAAATTTATTTTCGCTCACTTCTTTGTCAGAAAGAAAATGCTCAGCGCCTATAGGCATACTTCTTACAAACAACGGCATATTTTTCAACACTACCGTGAAATCCGTATATTCGTCGTCTATATAGGCGAAAACAATGGGTGAATCACTGGCACTCATCTTCAGGATGGAAGGATATATCGACGCGAAGGCTTCCGGACAAAAAACCATCCTCTCTACCCTCAGATGCGCGGCAGACAATATATTAAGCTGCCTCATAATGACATTGCGATTTACAATGATCAGTAAAATTTTCGTGTACGTCTGTTTATGAACCCCCAGATTTACATGATCAACCACTATCTCTTCCCGGGCAAAAGGGGTATGTCTGCCTGCCTGGAGATTAATTATTTCCTCCACTTCCCTGATATCGCGGGACGGGACTTCTATGTTTTTCGTCATTGTGATCTGATTTGGAATAGGACAAATAACGGCGGGGTTCTTCGCTTTCAGTTCACTGACATACTCTTCCACAAGCCCGGTAATCTCAGCATCCGACATGCCCTTGGTATCGTGGTCGATAAGACGTACTATTTCGCGCTTAATATTAGATATTTTCGCGTGTGCTATTTTTAAATGATGTCCGCTTAAATCTATAGCTACCACATCTTTACTCGCGAACATTGAAAGTGGACTATCCAAAACTTTGATCTCCTTTTTGCAGTGTATATAGACTCCCGCAAAACGCTGTTTTTTTAATCAGACTGTGTCATAATGTAGGGGCTTGATTCATCAAGCCCGTTATATCGGGTTCGATAAATCGAACCCCTACAATATATTGCATGCGGCCATCCGCGAAACGAATTATGACATGACCCGAATGGCGAAAGTTCCATTTTGCAGGATCCTTCAGTATATAGCATGTGATATGTAGTTGAGATCCCTCCACTCGTTTCGCTCGGTCGGGATGACAACCAGAAAGCTCGCCTAAGCACCATATACTGGCTCATTCCTCTGGCACACTCTCCGTATAAAATCTCTCTCTCCAGTATTTTATAGCCTCTTTGCCTCTTCCCAGACCGGAACGATCAAAAATACAAACAACTTCAGCGACCGATCGCTTACAGGGAAATCTTGCCACGCTCTTTATCGTGAACACGCTGGAGATAGTATCCAGTTTATTTGCCGAAACCAAATTGGCGAGCTCCGCGGATTCTTTGGAAGTCAACGCCATTTCCTTGTTTAGATCAGCGGTTATAGCGCCTCTCGCGGTAAAGTAATAATCGTCAAAAGTTCCCTCTTCGCCATCCATACCGGTTCTAAACCGAATAATTTTATTTATCAGGTCTCTTCCTATCCCGAGCGCGTTCAAAACGGTTTTTGAGGCCGTATTTATATTTACCCGCCCGTTACCGTATACGGTTATATAAGGCCTTATATTGTCATAAATTTCCGGCGTGATTCCTTTAACCAGCTGTAATTCTTCCACAAGCTCGAACGGCGAACTTTTGCAATTGTACGGGGGCTTAAGCCCGCTATAATATTTCGACTCGGCGCCATTTATTTTCGGGAAATCATCTTTATCCCGCCAGTCTATGATCGCGGCGGCTATATCATCAGCTTTTTTCTTACCCAATCCCGCCGCGAGTCTGAACAGTTTTTTCATTATATCATAGTCAGCGGTATTAATATTTATTTTTCTTTCCTCGTCTATCATTCCATATCGTTTTTCCAGATCCTTATAATCGCCGGGAGAGTAAGGATACTCCACCGAAAACTCCACCCCACCCAGATCTACCCCTCCGAGAAAATCGTTAATACTCCATGACTCCACCAACGCGTCATAAAGCATACCCTTTTCCTTTTCCGACAAAACAACTATTGCCGCTTCCACCCCGGATGTCGCGGCCAGGCGCAGTTTATGGCGCTTACTTAACCTGTAAACGAAATCGATCTTACTCCTGGCGCTATTACCCATAGAAAGAGCGAACATGGTCAATATGGCAAGCGACCACATCGCGACCATAAGCACGCTTCCTCGATTAAATCCCTTCCGTCTCTTCTTTAAACTCGATCTTCGCGACAGGGATATTGATCGTTTTAATGTAATTAGAAAGTTTTTCATCTTTTCCAAACGCTAATTCCAGCTTAACAGCTATCGGTATTCCACGAGACCACTCCTTTACCCACGCGTAAACACGCATAGCTTCATCGTATATATAATACGAAAATTTCGCGAACGCTATATCCGGGATAGCTTCTTTTTCAGGAGAAGTCTTCTCTTCCTGTATCTGATAAAATGTTTCCTTTACGCTGTATATAGCCTCTTTTCTGTCATCATAAAAATATGTCATTCTTCCCGGAAGAGTTTTACCGTCTCCGGAAAGAACAAACGTAGGTATCTAAACAGCGGCTTCGTCACCGCTAAAATCAATGCCTTTGTATACAATAGCATTCTTTACATCCGTAGTGAATTTATCAAAAAATATTGCCACCTCACCCTCCATGGCGATACCATTTACTCGACGCCAAATATCTATGCCGTTATTAAGAACTCCGCCCAGGGCAAGAGCGATAACCGAAAGCATCGCCGCTACCAGCATAACTTCGATGAAGGTGAAACATTTCTGCGTTCGCAATCTCTTTTTCATTATTTATTTTCGCACATATACAATTCGGGAGTTTCTTATTTTTTTCGGTCCGGAGTGCCACATATAACCTATTTCGATCTTGTAAAGCCCTTGTCTATGGTCCAACACTGTTATCTCTCTTTCCCATATCAAGTCCCTGTCATCAACTCTGGTCCCCCCTGACTCAATATTCGGAAATAAATATCCGTTCTGTCGCAAAAGATTTTCCGATGCCCAGATCTTCTCATCCATCAAGATCTGTGTCTTTAAATAGTACGGCATGCTTTTGGCGGCATCGGCGGTAATAAAAAAAGATTCGTATATCGCGATAAGGCCAAAAGACAAGAACGCGATCGCCACCATTAGTTCGTAGAGGCTAAAACCCTTTTTAGTCCCAATTGACAACATCGTCATCCGAACCTTCCCGTCCGTCTTTGCCTACCGAGAACAGATCATAACTTTGAGATCTATGCGTTCCGGGAGATTTATATTTATACTTTCTTCCCCACGGATCTATGGGGGCTTTTTCCAGGTACGGTCCATTCCAATTAAGGGCAGAACCCGGCTTATTGAACAGCTCGTTCAGTGACCTGGGATAACCACCATTGTCCAATTCATATAATTTCAAAGCAGTTGAGATATTCGCGCTAACATCGGCCTGGGCAGCGGCAACCCTTGCCTGTTCGGATCGGCCCGCGAGACGCGGAATAACCATAGCGCTCAACGCACCGATGATTATAACGACAAGCATAAGCTCAATTAACGTAAACCCTTTGATTTTCATAACTTATCTCCTTTTTAAAACCTTTTTTGTCATTCAGACTGTGTCGCAAGTCACTTTGTAAAGGACTGCATACAATATATTGTAGGGGTTCGATGAATCGAACCCGATATAACGGGCTTGATAAATCAAGCCCCTACATTATGACACAGTCTGATCGCGGGTGAGGCCCAGTGAGCGAAGCAATCTCTATAGATATTAGTCACTTTAGGAGATTGCTTCGTCGGCACTTCGTGCCTTCTCGCAATAACGATTAAATTCTCATCTATCGATCATGGACTATGGACCAATTTACAATTTCCGCACATATCTCGCCCTCCACTCTTTTTCCAGATCCGCGAGACTTCTTATCGAAACTGGATAGGCGAATTTTAGAGAATCCTCTATATTTTTCCCATCTCTCAGGTTACGGCAGAAATTAATAAATCTTTTTGACCCGTACGCGCCTATTAAAAAGTCAACAAGACTCATTGCTTGCACGTAATAATCGCGTACCTTTTCCTCTTTATCTTCCGTCATTATGTTGACGCGTATAAATTCGCTCAGAGGGATAATACCACCTTCGGAATAGATGCGTTTCATTACTTGTTTGATCAGTTGCCGCTTTTTAGGCTCCGACCATTGCGCTACACCCTCATCCAGCCACAAAGGAATGTTTTCATTCTCTATCCCCACATAATCCCTGAACATCAAATGCGTGATCTCATGAGGCAGGATAGAGATCAAAAAGTCATCACTCTCTTTATACGTGTATATTGATTTCTTAAAATAATTCGCTATACCATGTGACCACTCGGGATGCGGTCCCGATCGAACATACGACTCCCTATCGGGATATACATAAATTTTAACGCGATTCTGCCACTGCCAGAAATTAGAATATCGTGAATACCCCAGGTCATCCGCGATACGGTCATAATATTTTTCTGAATCATTCAGAACATCTTTCGGAAAGCCCGCGTCACCCGTGTAATACACGATAAAATGATCGCCTTTAATTTCCCGCCAAGCGTCACCCCACAACAGAAGACAAGTTGAAATAAATATTGTCGCTATAATAAACGTTCTTATATATCTCATTGCTTTTATTCTCAAGCCCTTGATCTCAAGTTTACGAACTACTGCGCCATAAAATTAATTTCAAATATTGGAAGAAGCATAGCGATAACAACGAAACCCACCACAAGCCCCATGGTTAATATCATCACCGGTTCCAAAAAAGATATAAGCACTTTTAGCGCTTCATCCGTATCGCGCTCATAAGTGTCCGCGATCTCCTCAAAAACATCATCGAATTTCCCGGACTCCTCGGCAACAATTATCAGATTTACCATAAAAGGCGGTAATATTTTCAATTTCTCAAGAGTCTTACCCAAAGAAGCTCCCTTCTCTACTTCACCATAGCATTTGCTTAATTTTCCGCGGATTATATGATTCTGAACCGTCGGGATAGCCAACTCCAGAGTCCTCAGTATCGGTATGCCGCTTTTTATCAACAGTTCCATTGTCCGGCTAAATCTTGAAAATTCTACCATCTTCACGAAATTTTTAACAACAGGAACATAGAGCCCCAGAAAACTGACCATACGCCTTTTTATCTCTGTCTTTGAAAATTGTTTCAAAAATATCATCATTGCCAAAACAACCAGAAGCATCCAATACCATTTTTCTCTCAGAAGAGAACTTATCCATATGACAACTCTGGTCGGAGTCGGCAGACTTTGCCCCAATTCCGAAAAAAGATGGGTTATGCGCGGCATCACGAATACCAGCATAAAAACAATAGTAGCAATACCGACAGCTCCCATAAGCATCGGATATACCATGGCGGTACGTGTCTTGCCCCCGGACTCTTCTTCTCTTCTCCTGTAACCCGCTATCTTAAGAAGAACAAAATGCAATTTTCCACTATGCTCTCCCGCCTTGGCCATAGAAACATACAGCTTCGGAAAAAGATCGGGAAACCTTTCCAAACTACTTGAAAATGTTTCTCCCGAACTTATATCGGATGTTATCTTATCTAATACCGTTTTAAACAAAACGTTTTGTGTTTGCCCCGATATGATCCTGATGCTTTTTATTATGGGAACACCACTTTTTAAAAGGCTGGAGAGTTGCTGCGTAAATACGGTTATCTCTTTAGACTTTGGCATACGAGCGAACGCCGGCATCGAAAGTAATGGTTTTAAGGCCTTCAATCTTTTAGTTTTACCTTTGCTTTTCTTCCCCGGCTTACATTCAAATACCTTTATGGGGGTACACCCCAGATCGAGTATTCTCTCGACCGCGGATTCTTTGGTCGGAGCCTCTATGGTTCCCCTGATATTCCGCGTAGGACCGTCTTTCGCTTCATAAGTAAAATACGCCATTATCACTCCATATTTTTCATTTCGCCACGAACATATTTATCAAGATATGCCCTGTCTTTGCTGGATATATCCAGAAAAGATACCGCCACATTATATATCTTACCCTCTTCTATCGTCACAACCCTCACAACTTTTGCCAGACATTCTACCGGATCATCTCTACCCGGCCCGTCGATCTTTACTTCTATGATCGAATTCGCGGGAGGAGCTTCATTGGACACAAAAAGAAGCCCTCCCGCCGAAATATTTTTGGTGGCAGCTAAACATTCCGGAGATATTTTTTTCCGGCCATACAAACCTTTGTCCTTAGAATGCTTCATGATCCTGAAGCGTATACTTAGCCTATCATCCACTCGTGGATACACTCTGCGGCCTATAGGGTCATCATACGACTTGTCTTCTTCCTTCTGTGAATCCTCGAACGAAACAACTTTTTCCTGAGGCGCCTCTTCGAGTTTGGGCTCTTTCGACGTTTCTTCCGGCGCATCTTCAGGAAGCTTCTCTGTCGTCACTTCGACAGGGGTCGCGGCCTTCTCTTCAGTCTCGTCGGGAGAAGATCCTATGACGTTTTTCAATTCAACGGCTTCTGCTATTTCACCCATATCCACACCTTCTTCTTTTTGCGTAACCCTCAAAACCTCGTCCGGAGTAGTTACTCCTTCCAGAACTTTTCTCCATCCGTCCTGCCTGAGCATTTTCATTCCGCTTTTTAAAGCCGCTTTTCTCACTTCCGTAGTAGAACTTTTTGTCATAATAAGTTGCTGTATGGTCTCATCCACCGTAAGTATCTCATATATGGCTGTACGTCCAAAATAACCGGTGTTATTACATTCTGTACAACCTTTGCTCTTAAACAGTTTAACTTCATTCGCGTCTTTCAGATTTACTTCTTTTGCTATCAAATTCTTTACTTCAGGAGAACAATCAACACACTCTTCTTTACAATGAGGACAGTTAACTCTTACAAGACGCTGGGCTATGAATGCCAAAACGCTGGAAGAAACCAAATATGGTTCAACGCCTATATTAACCAAACGGGTAATCCCGCTGGCGGCATCGTTTGTATGAAGCGTAGAAAAGACCAAGTGCCCCGTAAGCGCTACCCTTATGGCGATCTCTGCCGTTTCTCGGTCCCTGACCTCCCCTACCATCATCACATCGGGATCATGTCTCAACATACTTCTTAATCCGCGAGCAAAATCAAGACCTATTTCATTCGCCACTTGTATCTGGGTTATCCCCGACATCTCATATTCGATAGGATCCTCTATGGTAATTACCTTCCTATCGCTGGTATTGATCTTGCTCAAGCAGGCATACAAACTGGTGGTCTTACCGCTGCCCGTAGGACCGGTCACAAAGATAATGCCATGCGGCTTCTCTATGAAAGAACTTATTTTATCCAACTGTTCTTCCGCCAGCCCCAGTTTTACCAGATCAAAGAACATTGTCGTAGGCAGCACCCTTATCACTACACTTTCTCCGAAAGGAGTAGGGATAAAAGATATTCTCAGGTCCAACGCTTTATCCTGAACTTTAACGATCGCTCTTCCATCTTGAGGTAATCGGCGTTCCACAATATCGAGATTCGCCATTATTTTTATACGTGACAATATTTGCGGAAGAAAATGCTTAACCTTATCCGGAACGTTAGCGTCATACAAGAGTCCGTCTATCCTGTACCGAAAACCAACTTTTCCCCGGTAGGGCTCAATATGTATATCCGTGGCTCTTTTGTTGTAAGCTTCCAAAATTATCTGATTAACCAGCTTTATTATGGAAACATCGCCCGCCTCTGTATCTATATCGTCTATTTTTACTTCAGCATCAGCCTCTTTCTTCTCTTCAGCATATGCCGGGGTACTGGAAATTATTTGCTCTATGGTCTGGGCCCCCACTCCATAAGATGTCTTAACGGCTTCTTCTATATCGCTCGAAGGCGCAAGCGCCATTTCTACGTCATATCCGACCTGCATCCTTATAGCATCCAGCGTCTTCGTATCAAGCGGTTCGGGTGCCACGATAGTTAATGTCCTGTTTTCCAATTTAATCGGTAAGATCTTGTAATACGACGCGAGTTTAATGGGAACTTTTTCAATAGCGTCGGAATCGGCATCTATGGAATTCAGGTCTATATATCGGAGTTTTAACTTTTGCGCCAAAGCCTCAAGCAGATCTTTTTCAGAGCTTATTTTGTGTTTCACAAGAACCGAAACAAAAGACTTACCGCTTTTTTCGGATTCCTTCAATAAAGCCTCTACAATATTCTTTTTCGCGATACCATTTTTTACCAGATGCTCTTCTAGAATAATGTCCGGTTTCTTTGCCATATTGCTCCTCTCAGCATTCAATAGGAGGGGCGTATTGCAATACGCCCCTCCTATATTTTACCGCGGTAACGCTCCTATCAAATAAAAATCTTTTTCATTCATTTTGTCAACATCACCCGCTAGTATACATTCACATCCGTCAAGAGTATCACCAAGAGAAACAAACTCCCCTTTTTTCCCGGTATATGCCTCTGCCACAAAGAACGGCTGCGTAAGAAAATTCTGAAGTTTTCTCGCCCTCTCGAATATTATCCTGTCACCGGCGGACAATTCATCTATACCTATGACCAGAACGATACGCCTGAGTTCTTCATACTTCTGAAAGGTATGAAGAACGTCCTGCGCTATATCAAAATGACGTTTTCCGACTATGTCAGGATCAAGGTTGGCGCAAGAAGACAGAAGCGGATCTATCGCGGGGTACAGCCCCAACTGTATCTTTTCACGCGAAAGAACAAGAACCGAATCAAAAAAACTGAAAAGCGCTACAACCGCCGGGTCGGTAAGATCATCCGCCGGAACATATACTGCCTCAATAGCTGTTATGGAACCTCCTGATTCCCTGGGAGACCTGATTCTTTCATGGAATTCAGCAGCCTCCGATATTAATGTAGGTTGGTACCCTGTCTCCGACGGAACCCTCCCGAGAAGGGTTGATATCTCGGCTCCCGCCTGGACAAATCTGAAAATATTATCGACAAAGAGAAGAACATCCTTATTCTGCCTCTGTATGGATTCGGCCAAAGTAATACCGGTCATAACCACGCCAAACCTGCATCCGGGGGGTTCATCCATCTGCCCGAAAACCATCATTACCCTCGAGAGCACATCGCTTTTCGAAAGTTCATAATAAAGCTCATTCCCCTCACGGATACGCTCCCCGGCACCAATAAAAACACAAGCCCCGCTATGTTCTTTAACAACATGACGTATCAATTCCAAGGTAAGTATACTTTTCCCCAGAGCCGCTCCGCCTAAAATACCTGTTTTTGACCCTTTTACCAGAGGATACAGGAGATCAATTATTTTTATACCGCTTTGAAGCAATTCCGATCCGCCGGATCGTTTTACATCCGCTCCATCCACTTGTGTTCCGGGAAGAGGCCTTCTTACCGGTTTCGTCTCTCTAATGTCAGAGATAGGACCCTTTTCATCTATCGGATCTCCCACCACGTTTACGATACGAGAATACATCCCCTCTCCTATCGAAACCTTTATCTGACTACCCGTCGAGACAGCAATAGCACCTCTTTGTATGTCGAGCGTTGAATCCAAAGCGATACAGCGGGCGATATTCCCGGATAAGTGTTCAGCCACCTCCAGAATAACCCTCTTATCGTTAACGGTCTTAACTATGATCGTATAATTGATATCCGGAACTTCTTTATGCCCCGTGAATTTTACATCCACAACAGGGCCCTGTACCGCGATCACATGTCCTTGATGTATTTGTTTTTTGTTCATATTTTGCATTTTATTGTGTTTTCGCATATTACATATCGTTATCGTAGGGGCAACCCCCTGTGGTTGCCCTTTGTAGTAATTTATTATCAGGGCAGGCACAGACAGACTGTGTCGCAATTAATCTCAGTCACGCTCCCCCCGACGTCATTACGAGGAGCGACGCAGCAATCTCATAATATCGAATAATATCATCAATCGCTTCGCAAGATTCACGATAACTGCGGATTGTTATCCGCTTAATC
>JAJRVD010000063.1 GCA_024277375.1 Candidatus Omnitrophota bacterium
CAAAATGTCTGATTATCAAAAATTATGGATAAAAAAGATCTTTCGACTCGTTCGCCTTCCTGCCTTCGGCGGGCGGCTCACTCGCTCAAGATGACAGGGGAGAAGGAACGTATTCGCTTCGGAGAACTGAACTATTACGGTAATTATGGCATGAGAGTGTACTCTGGTGTTCAAACTCCCGTGGGAGCCAGAAACAGGGGCCAGGCCCCAAGGGGCCACCCCTAAGCACAAGAAATGCCCAATATTCTAACTTTTCCACTTAACCCATCGGTTGCGCGCTGCCCCCTGTAGGTTTAGTTTATCGTATTCCCAGGATCAATTTCCCTAACCCAACCTATCCCTATTTTCTCGCGCCACACATACAAAGATGCATATATTGACTTTGGCTGTCTATTGATATACACTTTGAGGGATGAAGAAAAAAACAAAAATATGTGAGCCAAAGCGTAAGGGGTATAAAACGCTCTATGAAAAGACTAAAAATGAGCTGGTGATCCTTTCCGAGATCACCAGTGCCATGATGCAGTCCCTTGAGCCCGCTCAAGTCATCTATACCATTCTTACGGCCTTGACCAGCCATGACGGCCTGGGCTTCAACCGGGCCATGTTCTTTCTTGTGGATCAGGAAAAACAAACACTGGAAGGTAAAATGGCTATAGGCGTACATTCCGCCGATGAAGCGAATAAGATATGGAATCAACTTGACGATAACCATCTGATGTTACCGAACCTTATAGACGCGTATGACAAGTTTAAGAACGATCCGGAATCTAAACTCAATAATATCGTTAAAGGAATATCTATCCCCCTCTGCGAAGATACGGGGATCCTGGCACTCACCATACTTGAAGGCATGCCTTTCGAGATCAATACAGATGAGGCCAAAGCAATGGTAAATGAAAACATAAAAGACATTTTGAACACAGACAATTTCGTCACTGTCCCCCTGAAAACACGGGACCGGACTTTGGGCGTGATCCTCGTAGATAATATCTTCTCCCGTGCCCCTATTACCAAAGACGACATTCGTATATTAAACATGTTTGCCGATCATGCCGCTTTGGCTATTGAAAATTCACACCTTTACGAAGAAACCGTTCATCTTTCCCATACAGATTGGTTAACCGGACTGTGGAATACCCGTTATTTCAATGAGGTTCTTAAGGAAACGATTAAAAAAACCAAGGAAGATGATAGCCGTCTAACCCTTCTTATGATAGACATTGATAATTTCAAAACATACAATGACACCCTGGGCCATCAGGAAGGTGACCAGGCGATAAAAAATGTAGCCGATATATTAAATTCCTCATCGCGCAAAAATGATTTTGTCTGTCGGTACGGGGGGGAGGAATTCAGTATCATAATGGTCAACACCGATAAAGATGACGCGTTGATCATCTCTGAACGGTTTCGTTCTGAAGTGGAAAACTGTTTCAAAAAGAAAAGTGTAGGGGCACGGCATGCCGTGCCCCTACTTACTATAAGTCTCGGTATGGCCACATTCCCAAATGACGCGGGAGAAAAAAACGATATGATAAGAAAGGCTGACCTTGCGCTCTACGAGTCAAAACAAACTGGCAAAAACAAAGCCTCCATATACACTCCCGAATTAGACAAATAACATTACACGGTCTGCGGTATGATATCTTCCACCGTCTCTTCTTTATCTTCTGTGAATTTCACGGAAACCACTTTGGAGACACCCTTTTCTTCCATGGTTATACCATATAGTACATCCGCCAATTGGATCGTCATCCTGTTGTGTGTGATAATGATGAACTGCGATAGTTTAAGAAATTCTTTAAGCACCCGACAGAACCTGACAATATTGGACTCATCCAACGGAGCGTCGATCTCGTCCAATATACAGAACGGGCTAGGATTGACCCTAAAAAGCGCGAAGATAAGAGCAATGGCGGTCATTGCCTTTTCCCCTCCTGAAAGCTGCATTATATTATGTACTTTCTTCCCGGGAGGTCTTACAGAAATATCTATACCGCATTCAAGGATGTCAGACTCATCTTGAAGGATAAGCTCTCCCTTTCCACCATTAAAAAGCATACGAAAATAATCGTTAAATTCTTTCTTTATCTTTTCGAAAGTTTCGATAAACATCTTACGTGTGGTTTTGTTTATCTTTGTTATCGTATGCAGCAAAGTTTCCCTTCCCTTGGTAAGATCATCTCTTTGTTGTGTTAAAAACCTAAATCTTTCCTCAAGCTCTTTATGTTCCTCTACCGCACCAAGGCTGACCGGACCCATCTTTTCCAATTGAGCCTTCAACTCAATTATTTTTTCAGAAGATTCCTCCCAGTCTGTATTTTCATCAAATTCAAGTGTAATGTCAGTTATGTCAACCTTATATGATTCTAACACTCTTTCCACTATGGAATTCCGCTTATATTCGAGCTCTTTCTCCATAACATCAACATCTCTGGATTTATTACGCGCTTCCTCAAGTTTAGCGTCAAGGTTTTTAGCCTTTTCTTCTTCAGTATGTATAGCATCGCCCAGTTCATCTTTTCTTCGTTTTTTATCTTCGATCTCTACACTTTTTATCTCTCCCATAGAACCGTACTCAATATTTTTAGCTTTAAGGGTCTTGATCTCTTCATCCAGAGCCGTGATCCGATTCCCGCTTTCGGTGATCCTTGTGCGTTTATCTTCGACATCTTCATCTACTCTGCGGAAAGACTCTTTTTCTCTTTCAAGATTCTCGACAAGGTTTTCTTCCTCCTTTCGAAGCGCGGATAGCTCCGCTTTTATGTCCGAAATGGAAAATAGCGCTTGCTCTCTTTGGTATGCGGAGTCCTGCATGGATTTCTGGCCGTCTTCTATGGCCTGTTGTAACTGCACGCTCTTTACCTCCAATTCATGCAAAGTGGCCTCATGCCGCTCTTTTTCGCGGCGCAGCTCCTCTAAGGATGAAACCTCTTCAGTAAGCTCATTCCCCAAAACCATGATCTCTTCAGAGAGCGCCCCTATTCTATCCTTCATGTTTTTCTTTCTGACGGACGCGTCGGCAAAATCCATCTGTTTTTCTCTAAGAGCCGACTCAAGTCGCTCCTTTACAATAGACGATTCGGTGATCCATTTTTCTAATTCTACAATATTCTCATCCACACTTTTAAGCGCGAGTGTTATCTGCTCTTCTTCTTCTAAAAGTTTTTTAATTCTTTCGCGACGTCCGAAAAGAGACAGGGTTTCTCTGGCAGAGTAGTTTTTACTGCGGTATACACCTTTGCGGAAAACCTCGCCCTTCTCGCCTATCACAACCCCGTTAAAATCAGGATTACTCTCCAAGAACGCGGCGGCATCATCCGAAGAAAACGCTACAAATGTTTCACTCAACATAACCTTTAACGCTGTATTATACGGTTCTTTGTCAGCGATAATATGGGTTATATCACGCATTCCGTCTGGGGTTGATCCCGAGAAAAAAGATTTTGATGTTTTTAGTTCTTCAAGGATAACAAAATTAACACTACCCATGGAGTTTTCCGATAAGTACCTTACAACTCCTTCGGCAATACCGCGATTATCCACCACAATAGCCTGCGCGACATCGCCGAAAACCGATTCTATCGATTCTCCATAATTCTGACGCACATCAATAAGTTCCGCCAATATACCACGTACGCCCTTAAACCGGTCGTCTCCGACTTCAAGACGTTTCATTATCTCTTTGACACTTTCATTAATTCCTTCTCGTTCGGCGACAACTTTCTCGAGAAATTCCCTGCGTGGCACAATTTCATGCAACCGTTTTTCTCTGGTTTGTTTTTCATTGTTGAAAGTAACAAGCTTCTCCTGATTAGACGCGAACTTCTCTCTAAAAGAAGAGAATTCACTTTTTTTCTCCATTAATTCTCTTTCAGCCTCGGCAGCCTTCCTCTCGGCGGCTTTAAACTCCTCGAAAATGTTATCCTTCTCTGATTGGACATTCTGTCGTTCGATCTTTAAACGTTTTTCTCTGGCCTGCGCATTGTGAATATTCGCGTTTATTGTTATAATTGAGTTTTTCGAGCTAGTCTGTTGGCCGGCGATATCTACGGTCTTCTCCCTGTTACATCTAAGCTCATGCTTATACGTCTTCATTTTCCCGTCAAGGCTCTTCATCTTTTCCTCGGATGAGGAAAATTCTTTATCCTTGCTCCGGCATCTTGAGGAGACATCAGACAATCTGGATTCTAACGCTTCAAGACGCTCCCTTAATACTTCCTTCCTCTCTGTAGCTTGTTCTATTTCCCAATCAAGCCTCTCAACATATTTCTGAAGTTCCCGGATCCTCTCCGCGTTCATCTCCACAACATGTTTGTTCTTATCAACGTCTGAAGAAAGCCGCATAAGTTCATTCTGAGCTACCTGCAATTCATCCAGCACAGAACTATATTCTTCTCTTTTAGCGGCAAGAGAAGCAGTATATTGATCCAGTTGGACTTTAAATGTTTCTGTGCGCTGTTTTAGATCCTGGCTCTCGGCTTCGAGTTTATTGTCGTTACTGTTCAGTTCGTTAAACTTTTTATAGGAAAGTTTAACGTCGAGATCTTTGAGTTCCTCATAACGAGCCTTATAGCGTTCAGCTTTACGCGCCTGGCGTTCGATAGAGTTGATCTGACGTTCTACTTCGCGAATTATATCGTTGATACGCGTCAAATTATCCTGTGTGCGTTCAAGTTTGAGAAGCGCTTCTCTCTTCTTGGATTTGTAACGGGTTATCCCGGCGGCTTCTTCAAAAACGTGGCGACGTTCTTCCGGTTTGGAACTGAGTATCATATCCATTTTGCCTTGTTCAAAAATAGAATAGGAACTTGTTCCTATTCCCGTACCCATGAGGATATTTCTGATATCTGTTAACCGGACAGGAGTTTTGTTAAGAAGATATTCACTTTCTCCTGATCTGAAAAGTCGGCGGCTTATAGTTACTTCGTCATAGTCTACAGGCAAAGATCTATCAACATTTGAAAAAGTAAGCGAAACTTCCGACAGACTCAACGGATCATATTTATCCGTACCGTTAAAAATAACATCCTGCATGGAAGCGCTTCTCATTGATTTTACGGACTGTTCTCCGAGAACCCATTTTATAGCGTCGACAATATTACTTTTGCCGCAACCGTTGGGCCCTACTATCGCGGTAACACCGGGCTCAAACTTCAGCTTTGTTTTATTCATGAACGATTTAAAACCAACTACCTCGAGCTTCTTAAAATGCATATATGTTTCTCCTTATATTTACGCAGTCGCGCCTTCGGCTATATTTCGTAAAGTTACAATATCTTCTTCAGTATATTCCCTGTACCCGTTTATGGGATTACGTCTGGGCTCCGGGAATACACCCTTCTTTTCGTAATTAATTACGGTCCCCCGATACACTCCAAGAACATCGGCAACCTGTTGAATTGTATATTTTTTAGTTCCTCGTGCTATCATATCACTCCTCGATAAGTTGAATAACCCTTATATAGGTTTCTGTATCTTTAAACAGCTTTGATTGAGTATACATAAGTAAGTATACCTTGTCAACGAAAATACACAAGATTTACCACTATTTTGAGGGGATGCTACAACATATAGGTGCATTGTGGTGAATTTGGAAACTGTCCCTACGGGTTAAAAAAGCGTAATAGTTCAGTTCTCCGAAGCGAATACGTTCCTTCTCCCCTGTCATCTTGAGCGAGTGAGCCGCCCGCCGAAGGCAGGAAGGCGAACGAGTCGAAAGATCTTTTTTATCCATAATTTTTGATAATCAGACATTTTGTGATATACTCCGGGCAAAAAGGAGTATACCGATTGAGCAGCTGTAAAGATTGCGCTAAATTTGAAAAGCAA
>JAJRVD010000064.1 GCA_024277375.1 Candidatus Omnitrophota bacterium
GCGGATAACAATCCGCAGTTATCGTGAATCTTGCGAAGCGATTGATGATATTATTCGATATTATGAGATTGCTGCGTCGCTCCTCGTAATGACGTCGGGGGGAGCGTGACTGAGATTAATTGCGACACAGTCTGGTGGGCTGTCCCCACTTATCCAGGCTGTCTCGCAAGTCACCTTGTGAAGGGCTTCATACAACATATTGTAGGGGTTCGATTTATCGAACCCGAGATAACGGGCTTGATAAATCAAGCCCCTACATTATAACACAACCCCGTATAGATCCCTCCGCTCCAAAGTAGTATACTCCTAGTCGAGATTTTCGCCTAATTGTTCCCTGACCTGTTCAAATTGTTTTATTTTACTCTCTAATGCCTCATACAACCGTTCTGTCTCAGACTTCAACGTATTAAGCCGTTTTGACGCCTCGGCTATTGCCGCGGGAGACGTATTTTCTTCAGATAACCTTATAAGTTCCTCAGTTAGATTTGAATATTCCTCATCCCTTCGAGCTATATCTTTCTCTATGTTGTCTATCGCGGCTTCGATCGGACCTAATTTCTCACGCCGATAGGCCATCTTTTGAGCCCGAAGACGTCTCAGTTCTTTTTTGTTAACGCCTTTACTCGCCTCTACCTCTTGTCTTCCCTTCTTATCACTACCGTTTATTTCAGACACCGGGTCCGATTCAGCCCATCCCACACTATCCAAAAACTCTGAATAATTCCCGGGAAAGACTATAATGCGGCCACCAGTAAACATAATAAGTTTTGTAGCTACTTTGTGCAAAAAATATTCGTCATGTGTAACTACTATCGCGGCTCCCGCGTATTCCTGAACCGCTTCAAACAACCCGGAACAGGATTCCATATCAAGATGATGCGTGGGTTCATCAAGTATTAACAAATTTGATTCGGAAAGAAGCGTTTTCGCGAGAAGCACACGACTTCTTTCTCCGCCGGAAAGAACCGATATTTTCTTAAGCATATTGTCACCTGAAAACATCATGGCACCACATATACTACTTACTTCGGTCTTATTTCTGCCAACATACGCCGAGGCTATCTCCTCTTCGACCGTACTTGTATCGTTAAGTTTAGCTGTATTACCCTGCTCATAATACGCCATCACAACTTGCGGATTTCTCTTTATCTCCCCCTTAGCCGGCGCCAGCACTCCTCCAAGAACTTTAGCCAGAGTGGTTTTCCCTTTACCGTTCGCGCCGGCTATACATATTTTATCGCCCCGCTGAACAGTAAGGGAAAGATCATTGATCAAATAAGGGGCCTCTTCAGTATAGGAAAAACATATGCCCTTCGCGTCCATCACCACTGGAGGCCTGAAAGGTGCCTGCCTGAACGTAAATGATAGCGTCCTTATGTTCCCCAGCTTCTCTATCGTCTCCATACGATCCAGACGCTTGACACTCGATTGCACTGATTTCGCGCGCCGCGCTTTTGCCCTAAAAGTAGAAATGTACGTTTCTATTTGTTTGCGTTTTTTCTCCTCGTTAACACGTCTTTTCTCGTACACTTCCTCATCTTTTTCCACCTGCGCGTAATACCGGCTTGTTGTTCCCTTGGACTTTCTTACCCTCGCACGGTGTATCCCGACAACGTGAGTGATCACGCTATCCATAAAACTCCTGTCATGGCTGATGATCACCAGCTCCCCTCTCCATGACTTTAGGAACTTCTCAAGCCAGCGTATCGAAATAATATCCAAAAAATTGGTAGGCTCGTCTAACAAGAGCATATCAGGTTCCGATACCAAGACTTTAGCCAACTCCATCCTCATCTGGTATCCTCCGGAAAAAATACTTGGATACTTTTCGAGATCTTCGTCCTGAAACCCCAAGCCGGTAAGTATTTTCTTCACTCGCCAGAGGTCGTCCTTACTTCCCTCGGGCAAGCCTTTTGCCACTTCGGCAAGAACGGTTCCGGAAGCAAAATTGATGAGCTGATGAAGATACCCTATTCTGTAATTTTTAGGAATAGCCACCCGGCCTTCATCCGCTCTTTCAACGCCTGTTATTATTTTCAGAAGCGTCGACTTCCCATGCCCGTTGCGCCCGACCAAGCCAATGCGCTCGCGCGAAAACACGCTGAACGAGGCTTTCTCAAAAAGGAGTTGCTCTCCATATCTTTTAGTAAGATCATTTATCTCTATCATAATTTTCTTTTCTTATTATACGTATCAGGAATAGTGTTGGGAAGGGATAAGTTGCGTACCATGATCGGAACACGCATAGTGCATAGAGTATGCATAGCCTAAGAGCAAGCCATATCCTGCTGTAGGGGCTTGATTTATCAAGCCCGATATAACGGGTTCGACAAATCGAACCCCTACAATATATCAACTTCTTTTGAACGGATCTGCCCGGGTTTTTAATAAATATTTACCTGAAACTCCGCACATTGTGCGCTATGCGCCGCACTTTAGACTGCTGCCGGCGCTTTACCCTGAACCATATCGTCTATATCACTATCCACGTCGCCTATAGGCCTAATATCAAAGTTATCGACGAGCACTTTCGTAACATTCGGCGAGAGAAACGCCGGAAGCGTCGGCCCCAATCTAATACCTTTTACACCCAAGTGAAGCAGCGCCAGAAGAACAGCTACGGCCTTTTGTTCATACCAAGCGATATCAAACTCTATCGGCAGATCGTTTATATCCCCCAGCTCAAAAACCTCTTTCAGCTTTAACGCTATAATCGCCAAAGAATAGCAATCATTACATTGTCCGGCATCCAGAACTCTCGGGATCCCGCCTATATCCCCCAAGTCAAGCTTGTTATAACGATACTTAGCGCAACCAGCTGTCAATATAACCGTGTCATTAGGAAGCTTTTTGGCTACCTCCGTAAAATAATTTCTTCCGGATTGCCTGCCGTCACACCCGGCCATTACGATAAATTTCTTTATCGCACCCGTCTTTACAGCTTCTACCACCTTATCCGCTAAGGCCAGAACCTGATTATGAGCGAAACCTCCAACGATCTTGCCGGTCTCAATTTCTTCAGGCGCGTCACACTTTTTAGCGAGCTCAATGATATCCGAAAAATCTTTCGATCCACTCTCGCCTCTGTCCGAAATATGTTTAATACCCTTATACCCGGCGGAACCCGTTGTGAATATCCTATCTTTATACGCTTCCTTGACGGGAGTTATACAATTCGTTGTCATCAGTATTGGGCCGCCGAACGATTCAAATTCCTCGGACTGTTTCCACCAGGCATTACCATAGTTTCCCGCCAGATGAGAGTATTTTTTAAATGCCGGGTAATAATTAGCCGGGAGCATTTCACTGTGCGTGTAAACATCTATCCCGGTTCCTTCCGTCTGCTTTAAGAGCTCTTCCATATCTTTCAGGTCATGACCGCTTATAAGAATACCGGGATTCTTGCCCACGCCTATATTTACCTCAGTAAGCTCCGGTGAGCCATATGCCGCGGTGTTCGCCTCGTCAAGAAGCGCCATCGTAGTTACCGAAATCTCTCCCGCCCTCAGGACCATAGCCACCATTTCATCCACTGAAAGATCTTTTGTCGTCGACGCCAGCGCCTCTACCAGAAAATCATATATTTCTTTGCTTTCGTATCCCAGAACCTGCGCGTGACGCGCGTAGGCCGCTATACCTTTTAACCCATAGGTCAAAAGTTCACGAAGAGATCTAACGTCTTCATTCTCCTGCGAAAGTATCCCGATCTCTTTTGCCTTACGCTCAAATTCATCTGTGTCACTCGACGTCCATACGGCCGAGTCATGGATATTTGAAAACTTATCTTTATCCAGTTTCTGCCAGATCTTTTCCTTGATCCGCAACGCTTCAGTGATCATGCCGGTTATTCTCGCGTCATCAAAGTTAGCGTTCGTAATGGTCGCGAAAAGAGCCTCACATATGAACCGACCTGCCGCGTTCCCGAGGACATCCTTATCCGGCGATACGGCAGCCAAAACAGCGATCCCTTTTGTTACATAGATCAACAAGTCCTGCAGATCTGATGTTGACGCTTTTTTCCCGCAAACACCCGCCTGAGTACATCCGGTGTTCTTAAGTGCTTCCTGACATTGATAACAAAACATGTTATTCCCTCCTTTTTAGACTATAAATGATCTCCACCTGGAATGATACTATTATAGTGTCATTCTAGGGTCTGTCAAGTCATTTATTAGAAACGTAATAGTTCAGTTCTCCGAAGCGAATACGTTCCTTCTCCCCTGTCATCTTGAGCGAGTGAGCCGCCTGCCGAAGGCGTAATAGTTCAGTTCTCCGAAGCGAATACGTTCCTTCTCCCCTGTCATCTTGAGCGAGTGAGCCGCCTGCCGAAGGCAGGAAGGCGAACGAGTCGAAAGATCTTTTTTATCCATAATTTTTAATAATCAGACATTTTGTGATATACTCCGGGCAAAAAGGAGTATACCAATTGAGCAGCTGTAAAGATTGCGCTAAATTTGAAAAGCAAATTAAAGCCCGGCAAGAAGAACTATCACTTCTCAGGTTCGAACTCAACAAATTCAAGTCTGATTTTTTCAAGAAATCTAAGAAGAAAAAACCTCCAAAACAGGATCCTCCGCAATCGACCCCTAAAAAGAAAGGCGGGTTATTTGGTCACACCGGCTGGTTCAGAGCAAAACCCGGAAGAATAAACAAAATAGAA
>JAJRVD010000065.1 GCA_024277375.1 Candidatus Omnitrophota bacterium
GAAGTGTGGGTTATTGGGTGTATGGGATAATTCAATATATAGATACCGTAAAGCAACCAACAGGTGCGCCGTCTTCCCCCATGGGGGAAGAGATCAAAGAACTGGAACATGAAAGTGCCCAATTATCTTGACACTACTAAGTGAAAATAATGCTTGACAATGGTGAAAGATCGGGCTATAATGGCGTCAAGAAATACAAGGTAGTGTTTCTAGAAAGCAATGAGGCGTTCCGTGGGATGGAATGCCTTTTTTTTATTCTCCCGTAGATGTGGAGAATAAAAGCACTCCGAAGTAGGGGATAAAGATAATGACGTCTTTTGTGGCGCTGTATGCTCAGCGAGAAAAGGCGTTTTTTTATTTTTTAATGTTGCGTTAAAGGGAGTTGATGTTAAAATGGAAAATATGATCAAACAAGAGATTTGCGAGAAAAAAGGGGGAAATGTTATGGGGAAAAGATATGAAAAAACAGGTATTGATACGATAGCGGATCTTTATGGTGAAAATGTTTTTAGTTTAAAGACAATGAGGAATTATTTGTCGGAAACCGCGTATAAGTCTCTTTTGACTACAATAAAGGAAGGGACAACTATCGATGCTAGTATAGCTGATGAAGTAGCGGACGCCATGAAAACATGGGCAGTGTCAAAGGGCGCAACTCATTTCACGCATTGGTTTCAGCCACTAACAGGTTCTACCGCGGAAAAACATGATTCATTTATTGTTCCTGACAACGAAGGTGGTGTTGTCCTTAAGTTTTCCGGTAAAGAACTTATACAGGGAGAACCGGACGCGTCAAGTTTTCCTTCAGGTGGGTTAAGGGCGACATTTGAGGCTCGTGGTTACACCGCGTGGGATCCGACAAGCCCGGCCTTTATTAAGGAAGGTGAACTTGGAGCGACACTTTGCATTCCAACAGCGTTTTATTCATACCATGGGGAAGCGCTTGATAAAAAAACTCCTTTACTTAGGTCGACCGCGGCGTTATCCAAACATGTAAGCAGGTTGGCTAAATTGTTCGGGATAGAGCAAACTAGCCGGCCGTACGCCACTCTGGGCGCGGAACAGGAATATTTTCTCATAGATATGAATTTCTATGAGGGCCGACTTGATCTTATCCAAACTGGAAGGACTCTATTCGGACAGCCGCCGGCAAAACATCAGCAGATGGATGATCATTATTTTGGAGCGATAAAGACCAGGATCATGTCTTTTATGGATGATCTTGACAGAGAACTTTGGAAACTCGGTATTCCGTCAAAGACTCGTCACAATGAAGTATGTCCGGCGCAATTTGAGATCGCTCCGGTTTTTGAGGAACAAAATCTCGCGAGTGATCATAACATGTTAACAATGGACATTCTTGAGAGAGTTGCGGAAAAGCATGGCCTTGCGTGTCTTATGCATGAGAAACCTTTCGCGGGAGTTAATGGTTCCGGTAAGCATAACAATTGGTCGTTATGTGGACCTGACGGTAAGAACTGGCTATCTCCCGGCGACAATCCGCATGAAAACGCGAAGTTTCTTACCGTAATATGTGCTCTCATGAAGGCGATTGATACTTATGCGGGGCTTTTGCGAGCCAGCGTAGCTTCCGCGGGTAATGACCACAGATTGGGAGCGAATGAAGCTCCTCCGGCGATATTATCAATATTCTTGGGTGAACAGCTTTATGACATTATTGAGCAGATCGAATCCGGTGGAGCCAAAAGTTCAAAGGACGGCGGTACGATCGAAATAGGAGTTACTTCATTGCCGAAGTTCCCGAGAGATGTTACAGATCGTAACAGGACATCGCCTTTCGCGTTTACCGGGAATAAATTCGAATTCCGCGCCGTAGGGTCAAACCAGAGTTGTGCGGGATCAAACATAATTCTCAATACAATAGTTGCCGATGCTTTAAGTGATATCTGTGATCAGCTTGAAGCTGATGTTGCCTCGGGGAAAGTGTTTAACGAAGTGCTTCAGGACGTTCTGCAGGGCATAGTCAAGAAGCACAAACGTATTTTGTTTAATGGGGATAACTACACAGAGGATTGGCATGTTGAAGCCGAAAAGCGCGGCCTTCCTAACTTAAAAGATACGCCGGCGGCATTAAAGGCAGTGCAGGACGAAAAGGTTGTGAAGCTGTTTGAGAAGCATAAAGTGCTCTCAAAGCAGGAACTTAAATCCAGGCATGATATTTATGAAGAACAGTATGAGATGATCATATCGATCGAGGCTGGAGTAGCCGCTAAAATGGCCAGAACCATGATAATCCCCGCGGCTTTGGAATATCAAAGCAGTCTCGCGGGAACGATCGAAGATGTTTCTAGCTGTGGCTGTAAATCTGTTGAGACCAAAGAACTCTTAGAGACTGTAAGCGGACTTACCGAAACCGCGCTTTCAAGCATTAAAAAGCTGGAAGGTAATATCGCAAAAGAGGCAACAGCCGATATGCTTTCGTCAATGAACGAGCTTCGCGAATCAGTTGATGCGCTTGAGGGCGTTATCCCTGATGAGATATGGCCGCTTCCGTCATACGCGGAAATGTTGTTTATGTCGTAGAAACAAAAAAATTTAGAGCCGCACAATGTTGTGTTGGCGAAAAGAAAAAAGTGGACACAGGCGTCTTCAAATTCTGAAATAAAGAATTTTAAGGCGCCTTTTTTTTAACCGGAGGGGGTATAGAAATGGAATCTACGTTGAAGCAATTGCTTAACGGCGGCAATGTGTTGTTTCTGCTATTGGGGGCGATGTTCGTGTTCTCAATGCATGCCGGGTTCGCCTTTTTGGAGGTAGGGTCGGTAAGAAAGAAAAGTCAGGTTAACGCTCTGGTGAAGATCCTGACGGATTGGGGTTTCTCGACAGTAGTGTATTTTCTTGTCGGGTTTCCGATCGCTTATGGTGTAACATTTTTGAAACCGGCGGCGGATCTTGTCGGTGCTAACCAAGGCTTTGATCTTGTACATTTTTTCTTTCTACTAACGTTTGCCGCGTGTATACCGGCGATTATATCGGGAGGGATAGCTGAAAGAGCCAAGTTTTGGCCCCAGGCGGTCGCGGGTGGTATTTTTGTGGGTACAGTTTATCCGTTCTTTGAATCCCTTGTGTGGGGACAGAATTCACTTTTAGGGCAGGCGGGGAGCTGGTTGGCAAATTTAGCCGGTGGCATACCTTTTCATGATTATGCCGGATCGGTAGTTGTTCATTCGGTGGGCGGTTGGATAGCGTTACCGGCTATAATAATACTCGGGTCGCGTTTAAAAAGATATGTGAATGGCGAGAGCAACCCGATCAAGGTTAGCAATATACCGTTCCTGGCTCTTGGGAGCTGGCTTCTTTGTATCGGTTGGTTCGGTTTTAATGTAATGAGCGCAGGCGATCTCGGCAATATTTCCGGACTTGTCGCTCTTAATTCACTTATGGCGATGGTCGGCGGGATAATTGCCGCTTTGATAGTGTCCAAAAATGACGTTACGTTCATTCATAACGGTGCGCTGGCCGGTCTTATCGCGGTTTGTGCAGGAAGTGATGTGATGCATCCGCTGGGCGCGCTTATTGTCGGGGCGGTAGCCGCCGTGATATTTGTAAAACTCTTTCATGTTGAAACTGAAATATTGAAGATCGACGATGTTCTAGGTGTATGGCCGCTTCATGGAGTTGCCGGTACATGGGGAGGTATTGCCTGCGGTATTTTTGGCAGTAAAGCTCTCGGCGGATTAGGCGGCGTAAGTTTGCTGGCACAGGTGGTCGGGTCGGTTGCCGCGCTTGTATTTGCCGCCGCCAGCGGGTATATTGTATACACAGCGCTTAAAGCGACGGTAGGCATAAGACTGTCCGAACATGATGAGCTGATGGGTCCGGATCTTGCGATCCATAATATCGAAGCATATCCTGAAGAAGCTTTATAACTTAATGGAGGAAATAAAATGAAAAAAGTGGAGGCTATTATCCAACCAGAAAAGCTGAAAGCCGTTAAAGAAGAACTGTTTAAGGCCGATATACATAGAATGACGGTGAGCAGGGTTAAGGGGTGCGGACAACAGAGAGGTTATACGGAGTCTTATCGCGGTGCTATTTTTAAGGTTAATTTGCTCCCCAAGATCAAACTGGAAGTAGCGGTCAATGAAAAATTTGTGGATGCTACAGTTGAAGCGATTATTAAAGGTGCTCGTACGGGAGAAATAGGTGATGGCAAAATATTCGTCTCTGATCTTTCAGACTGCATAAGGATAAGAACAGGGGAAAGGGGCGGCGAAGCGATTGGCTGATTAAGTTAGTTTGGAACAGGTATTGTGGAAGACGAGGTTGTTTTCTGGATGAAGGTACCGGTTTCTGAAAATAAATAGTTATGTTCTCCGAAGAGCGTAGCGCTACGGCACAGACGCCATTTTTTGAGCTGAGGAAGCTTAGGGTGGCGTCTGTTTTTTTCTAAGGCGTTGTAGATGAAAGTTTATGTTTACAAACAACAAAGGAGAATATGATGGTTAAAGCCGAAAGATTGAAACGAATGTAACGGGAAGTTGCGGAGAAATGTAATGTTTTTAAGATAAGAAAAGGGAGACGGAAAAATGAAGATAACAAAATTTATGTTTGGAGTAACAATAACGGCGATGTTGTGTTTTGGTTCATTAACCGCGTTTGCTGTTTTGGACGTGGAAGGGGGATGGCTCCCCGAGAAGCCGGAAGTTCTCCCGGAGATATCAATATCGGATACATTTTCAACTAAGTATATCTGGCGTGGATGGAACCTGGGGGATGAACCGGTTATGCAGACCGATGTTTCGATCTCTACACATGGCTTTACTTTCGATTTCTGGACCAATTACACCATGAACGATGAAAAGTCTAGGAACGCCGGGAGGTATCAGGAGTTCACAGAGATCGACTATTCGCTGGATTATACTTTTAACTTTGGAGAGATGTCTGAGGTGCTGGGCGCGGATAGTCCGGACATTCTTGATCAGTTAAGCGTATCGTCGGGGTACACATACTATACTTTTCCGAATGTGGATTGGGATAGCAAATTCTTCGATTCGCACGAAGTGTATATGGGCGCGGCATATAACTGTTTTCTGCAGCCGTCATTTACCTGGTACTCGGACATAGACGATGGGCGTGGTTCATATTATCTGTTCGGCATAGGACATACATTCGATTTCAAAGATAGCGGGATGTCGGTTGGTGTAGGTTTGACTACCGGGATAATTGACGAACAGTGGACAGATAAGACCGGATGGGCCGATATGGTATTTTCAGGAGCGGTCAGCGTTCCGATTTTTAACTACTTTGTAATAACTCCAAGTGTCGCGTATTCGCTTATTCTTGACAGAGAGGTGTATGGGGATGCCTCAGAGAATGAGTTTTATGGAGGAATATCAATAGGTTTTGCTTATTGATGTCAACGAGAAGAAGGAGAGCGATATGTATATTATCAGAAAAATGTTAAAGTTGTTGCTGCCGCTTACGGTTGTTTTTTGCTTCGGAATTTTCGCTGAAGTTGCCTTCGCTGAAGGCGAAACCGCTATTGCGGATATAGTGAGAGGAATGGATACTTTCTGGGTGCTTCTGGGTGCGTTTTTAGTATTCTTTATGCAGGCGGGATTTGGCATGGTTGAAGCAGGTTTTATTAGAGCGAAGAATACCTGCAACATCCTGACCAAAAATTTCCTGGATTATTGTATGGCATCGGTCGGATTCTTTGTCTTCGGTTACGCTATAATGTTTGGTGTAGGGAACGGGTTTACGGGGTTTAGCGGATTTTTTCTTAACGGAGCGGAATCCGGAGCGGATGTCCCACTATACGCGTTCTGGCTTTTTCAAGCGGCATTCTGTGGTGCCGCGGCAACTATTGTAGCCGGAGGAATGGCGGGAAGGATGAAGTTCGTGACGTATCTGATATATTCATTCATTATTTCGGCATTTATTTATCCGGTAATCGGTCATTGGATCTGGGGCGGTGGATGGCTGGCTAAACTTAATTTTTCCGATTTTGCAGGGTCCACTGTTGTCCATACAGTAGGCGGGGTTGCCGCGCTTATCGGGACGATAATATTAAAACCGAGGGAAGGAAAATATAATCCTGACGGAACGGCTAATGTGATCCCGGGACACAGTATACCGCTTGCTTCTTTAGGCGTTTTTATCTTATGGTTCGGGTGGTTTGGCTTTAATGCCGGATCGACTTTAAGTGTTGGTAATGGCGATCTTATCGCCAGAGTCGCGTTGAATACTAATATTGCCGCCGCCACCGGCGGAATAACGGCGATGTTAACTGTATGGAAATTGTTCGGCAAACCGGACCTTTCAATGGCTATGAACGGTGCTTTGGCGGGGCTTGTCGCTATAACGGCACCATGCGCGTTTGTTAGCCCCGCGGCAAGTATAGCTATTGGCGCCATCGGTGGGGTTCTTGTGGTTTTTGGCGTTATCCTGCTTGATAAAATGCGCATAGATGACCCTGTAGGCGCGGTTCCGGTGCACGCGTTAAACGGTATCTGGGGAACTTTGGCAATAGGAATATTTGGCAGAAAGGCGTTAGGTGTCGCGTATGAAGGTCTGGCTTATGGCGGCGGGTTTAAACAGCTCGGGATACAGGCATTAGGATCTTTTTCGACGGTAATTTTTATTTTTGTTACCATGGGAGTAGTATTTAAGGTGCTGGATATGACTATAGGGTTGAGGGTATCGAGAGAAGAAGAGCTTAAAGGTCTGGATATTGGGGAGCATGGGATGGAATCATACGCTGGGTTCCAGATTTATACTACCGAAGCATAATCATAACGAGGAGGCTTGAGATGAAGTTAATAATAGCTATGATACAGCCGCATAAACTGCCGGATGTCAAGAAAGCGTTGTTTGAAGCTGAGGTTTGTAAAATGACGGTAACGAATGCTCTTGGCTGTGGGCAACAAATGGGATTTACCGAAACCTATAGAGGTGTTGTGCATGAAGTAAACCTTCTGAAAAAGATCCGGTTAGAGGTTGCTGTGAACGAGGAATATGTTCGGCCGACGATCGCCGCGATAATAAAAGGCGCCAGGTCGGGCAATATCGGGGATGGTAAAATATTTGTTCTCGATCTTCCTGAATGTATAAGGATACGGACCGGGGAAGAAGGGAATGAGGCTATAGGTTAGCTGGAAATCATTTTAAAGAGTGGTATAATACCCTTTTAGATTGATTGGTATGGTTATGAAGATAAGAAGTGCGGGGTGGAGCTGGTTGTTATGCTCCTACCAGGGCCCCTCTACTTAAGTTTAAATGGTAGAAGCATAGTGGACGTACAATTATGATTCTTTATATCAAAAACATAACTGTGGAAGGGCCGGGTCTGATTGGTGAATTTTTTGCTGAAAAAGGATATAAAAGCCTGACTGTGGACCTTGCTGTGGGGGATAGGTTGCCTAAGTCTTTAGATGGCATTGAGGCGGTAGTCGTTCTCGGAGGGCCCATGAACGCATATGAGGAAGATAAATATCCTTACCTTAAATATGAGAATGTTTTTATAAGAAAAGTTTTGGGTAAGGAAATTCCTTATTTAGGATTATGTCTCGGAGCGCAACTTCTCGCGAAAGCTTGCGGGGGGCATGTTGCGAAAGCCCCGGAAGAAGAAATAGGTTTTTATAAGGTCGAGTTAACTCCCGATGGACGCGTGGATCCGTTATTTAAAGATATCTCGGGAAACTTTGATGTTTTTCAGTGGCACGGCGATACCTTTGAGATTCCCGAGGGTGGAAAACTTTTAGTTACTGCCGATACATGTAAAAATCAAGCGTTTCGTCGCGGCAAGCACGCCTATGGGATCCAGTTTCATCTGGAAGTCAACGGTGTTATGATCAAGGAATGGATAAGTGAATATCTTGATAATGGCAACGAAATTTTAAGGAAACAGGGCGAACGTATGCTTTCGCAATGTGAGGAGTTTGCTGAGAACCTTAAATTAAACGCACTAAAAGTTTGCCGAAATTTTGATCGCATTATTAAGCGATAAATAGTACACATAGGGGGACAGCCTCTTTTTGGACAAAAAGAGGCTGTCCCCCTATGGATGATCTTAGATTTGACCTTGACATGCTGCCGATGGAGTGTTAAAATTTCCGAAGTGGCAATGATGCCCCTAGGACACAAAAGAGTCTTAGGGGCTTTTTTTCTGTACCGTGTTGGTAATATTATGAGCAATAAACGTTTTCCGAAAAAACAGGGTCTTTACGATCCGGCCCTAGAGCACGATAGCTGTGGTGTTGGATTTGTCTGCAATATCAAGGGAGAAAGGTCCCATGATATTGTGGAAAAAGGTGTAGAAGTTCTTGAGCGTATGAGCCATAGAGGAGCGGTCGGTTCCGATCCCGAGACGGGTGACGGCGCGGGAATATTGCTTCAGATCCCGCATGAATTCTACGCGCGTGTGTGTTCTCTTCGGGGAATCGAGCTTCCTGAAGCCGGTCAATATGGCACGGGAATAGTATTTCTGCCCACAGATGATAAAGATAGATCATTTTGTGAAAGTACTTTTCAGAAAGTGACCGCTGAAGAGGGGCAGGAGTTTATTTGCTGGCGTGATGTCCCCGTGGAGGACTCTATTATCGGAAAAGGCGCGCGCGATACCCAACCCGTAATAAAACAAATTTTCATAAAGAGATCAGCCTCTCTTAAGGAACAGCTTGATTTTGAGCGTAAGCTGTATGTGATCAGAAAAAGAGTGGAGACCGCGACTCGATCTTCCGACATTGAACAAAAAAGTTTTTTCTATGTTACTAATCTTTCTTCCCGGACAGTAAGCTATAAAGGGCTTTTGATGTCGGAGCAGGTTAAAGGGTTTTATCCCGACTTGGCTGAAGAAGAGGTGAAAAGCGCGCTTGCTCTTGTCCATTCCAGATACAGTACCAATACCTTCCCAACGTGGGATCTGGCGCAGCCCTTCAGGTTCTTGGCGCATAACGGTGAGATAAATACGCTAAGAGGGAATATTAACTGGATGAGCGCGCGGGAGAGTCTACTCGAAAGTGCGGGATTTTCAGGCGAAGATATAGAAAAACTTAAACCCATTATAGTTCCCGATGGAAGTGACTCGGCGACGATAGATAATGTCTTTGAACTTCTGGAACTTTCGGGAAGATCTTTGCCGCATGCTATGATGATGCTGATCCCGAGCGCGTGGGAACGGGATGACCTTATGGATGCGCGCCTTCGCGATTTTTATAAATATCACGCGTGTCTTATGGAACCCTGGGATGGTCCGGCGGCGATCGCTGTTACAGATGGACGCAGGATTGGCGCCATACTTGACAGGAACGGGTTAAGACCCGCGCGATATATCGTCACGAAGGACGGTTTTGTGGTAATGGCTTCGGAAATGGGCGTTTTAGACATAGCTCCCGAGAATATATCGCGTTCCGGCAGATTAGAACCCGGGAAGATATTTTTTATTGATACTGAACAGGGGACGATAGTTGATGATGCTGAGATCAAAGAAAAAGTATCTACAAGAAGGCCATATGGCGAATGGGTCAAAGATAATATGCTGGACCTCGCGGACCTCCCGGATACGAAGGATGAAGGCCGAGGGTCGAGGGATGAAGATGTCCTAACTGCACTCAAAGCTTTTGGCTATACCCGTGAAGACCTTAAGGCTATTATTAAGCCCATGGCTGAAGATGGTGCCGAACCGATCGGCGCGATGGGAAATGACGCGCCACACGCTATTCTCTCTCATAAGGTTCAGGTAATTTATAATTATTTTAAACAATTGTTCGCCCAGGTAACGAATCCAGCTATAGATCCCATAAGAGAGCAGATCGTTATGAGTCTTGAAAGTTTTGTGGGCGACCAAAAAAATATTCTGGGCGAGACTCCGGAGCACGCGCACAAACTTAGAGTGGAAGACCCTGTTCTTACCGACAGTCAGTTGGAGAAGATCCGGGCGATCGATGAGAAAGGGTTTAAAACTAAAACCATATCCATGCTTTTTGATGTTACCAAAAAAGGCGGCTTCAAAAAAACGTTAGATAGAATATGTGATGATGCGACATCCGCGATAGACGAAGGGTATACGTTTATTATTTTGAGTGACAGAGGAACAAATCCCGAGACAGGAGCGTTGCCCGCGTTGATCGCCGTAGGAGCGGTACATCAGCACCTCATCGGCAGGGCACTGCGTACAAGAATAGGGATAATAGTTGAAAGTGCTGAACCTCGTGAAGTACACCATTTTGCGCTTCTTTTCGGGTATGGTGCTGACTGTGTTAACCCCTATCTTGCTTACGGGGCGGTAGGGCATCTTATGGACGAAGGTCTTATCGGGCTAGACATTAAGGACGCGCTGAAGAATTATCGCAAGGCAGTGGATAAGGGGCTGTTGAAAACTCTCTCAAAGATGGGCATATCTACTCTTCAAAGTTACAGGGGAGCGCAGATATTTGAGGCCCTGGGATTGGGTGAAGACGTTATTGATAAATGTTTCACCGGAACCGCATCAAGGATAGGCGGGGTAAGTATAGATGCTATCGCGGAAGAGACCATCCGGAGACATAAAGAAGCTTATCCGGCTAATAAAAACCTGAAAGTATCGATCTTGTCATCCGGTGGGGTTTACCAATGGAAAAAAGACGGTGAGTTCCACCTGTGGCGACCTGAGAGTATAGCTACGCTCCAGGACTCGGTAAAAAAAGATGATTATACGAAATACAAAGAGTTTGCGGAACTGATAAACGATCAATCCAAGAATCCTACGACACTTCGCAGCCTTCTTGAATTCAATAAAAAAAGATCCATTTCCATAGATGAAGTTGAACCTGCCGCAGAGATATTAAAACGATTTGCTACTGGAGCCATGAGTTTTGGATCTATTTCAAGAGGCGCTCATGAGGCATTAGCTATCGCGATGAACCGTTTGGGTGGTAGATCCAATACAGGTGAAGGAGGGGAAGATCCGGCAAGATTTCAGCCTTTACCAAATGGGGATTCAGCGAGGAGCGCTATTAAACAGGTCGCCTCGGGTAGATTTGGTGTAACAACCAATTATCTGGTCAATGCGGATGAAATTCAGATAAAGATAGCACAGGGAGCCAAACCCGGTGAAGGTGGTCAGCTTCCGGGACATAAAGTAAGTGCAATTATCGCTCGTACCCGTTATACGACTCCGGGGGTTACATTGATATCACCTCCTCCGCATCATGATATTTATTCTATCGAGGATCTGGCGCAGTTAATATACGATCTTAAAAATGTAAATCCGAAAGCACGAATAAGCGTAAAACTTGTTTCGGAAGTAGGGGTTGGAACAGTTGCCGCAGGTGTTGCCAAGGGGCATGCCGATATGATACTTATATCCGGTGCTGATGGCGGTACGGGGGCTTCTCCAAGAAGCTCGATCCGGCATACCGGTCTTCCCTGGGAACTGGGGCTTTCAGAAACACATCAGACACTTGTTCTTAATGATCTAAGAAGCAGGGTGCGTATCCAAACTGACGGTCAAATGCGTACTGGCAGGGATGTCGCGATGGCCGCTATTTTGGGTGCCGAGGAATATGGATTCTGTACAGCGGCTTTGATCACTGTAGGATGCGTTATGCTCCGGCATTGTAACCTTAATAATTGTTCTGTGGGTGTGGCCACACAAGACGATCTTCTGCAAAAACGATTTCAAGGTCGTCCGGAATATGTAGTGAATTATATACAATTTGTTGTGCGGGAATTACGGGAAATAATGGCGGAGCTGGGGGTTAAAACCATTAACGAAATGATCGGAAATACTGATCTGGTCAAAGTTAAAGGTGAGAGGGTTCCTGAGAAGGCGTGTGATATAGATTTCTCCCGTATACTGTACAAGCCCAAGGTTAGTAGTGATACAGGTATCTATCAACAGATCCAGCAGGACCATAAGATCGATGATGTCCTGGATAGAAAACTTATTGAATTGTCACGCGATGCTATCGAGAATGGGAATGAGGTCGAAATTGATCTTTCGATAAAGAATGTTAATAGAACAACCGGCGCGATGTTGAGTGGTGAGGTTTGTAGCGCGCATGGCGAGCAGGGGCTAACGGAAGATACAATAAAGTGTAAGTTCACAGGTGTGGCCGGTCAAAGTTTTGGTGCCTTTTTAGCCAAGGGTATTACCTTTCGACTTGAGGGCCTGGCTAACGACTATGTCGGTAAAGCGCTTTCGGGCGGAAAAATAATAATAACTCCGGGTGAGAAATGTGATTATAGGCCTGAGGAGAATATATTGATCGGTAACACTTCTTTTTACGGAGCCATAACAGGCGAGGCATATATAAAAGGTCTTGCCGGTGAAAGGTTTTGTATCCGGAATTCAGGGCTATATGCCGTAGTTGAGGGGGTAGGTGACCATGGTTGTGAATATATGACCGGCGGGAGAGTAGTTATACTTGGCAGGACCGGAAGGAATTTCGCCGCGGGAATGTCCGGGGGTATCGCCTATGTTTACGACGCCGCGGGAACATTTAAAGATAGATGCAATATGAGTATGGTTCAGTTCGAGGATTTGACTGACGAAGACTCAAGGATGGTGAGTAATCTTGTTAAGAACCATTATAAATATACCGGAAGCGAAAAAGCAAGATCGGTAATAGATGATTTATCTTCGGAAATAAAGAAATTCATTAAAGTTATGCCGCTCGAATATAAGAGAGTACTGGAGAGCATGAAGGTTGAGAAAGGTTCGGCTCTTTCGGAGGAGTCTGATGGGTGACCCAAAAGGTTTTTTAAAAACAAAACGCGAAGGTTCCGGTTATCGGCCTGTATGTGAACGTGTGAAAGATTACGATCAGGTTAATCTTGAGCGTGCGAAGGAAAAGACACAAGAGCAGGCGTCCAGGTGTATGGATTGCGGTGTGCCTTTCTGCCATTGGGCGTGTCCTGTTGGGAACTACATTCCCGAATGGAACGATCTTTTGCATGAAGGCCGCTGGGAAAAAGCGTTTGAGCTTCTGAACGCGACTAATAATCTTCCGGAGATGACCGGAAGGGTCTGTCCGGCTTTATGTGAGCATGCCTGTGTGCTCGGGATAAACGATGACGCGATAACAGTGCGTGAAAATGAGCTGGATATTATTGAAAAGGCCTTTAATGAAAAAGTCGCGACACCAAAAGTGCCCACGGTGCGAACCGGAAAAAAGGTAGCGGTAGTGGGTTCCGGTCCGGCCGGCCTCTCATGTGCCGCGCAGCTTAATAGCGCGGGTCACTCGGTGGTAGTATTCGAAAAAGACGATAAGATAGGCGGCCTTCTCCGTTACGGCATCCCGGACTTTAAATTAGACAAAAAGATCATTGATAGACGTGTCTCTCTTATGGAGGCGGAAGGTATAGAATTTATTACATCCGCTGATGTTGGGGTGGATATTGAAGCTAAAGTGCTGTTAAAAGAATTTGACGCGATATGTTTGTCAGGTGGATCGCGTGTACCGCGTGACCTCAAGATTGAAGGCCGTGAACTCGGTGGCATACACTTCGCTATGGATTATCTGAAGCAATCAAATCAACGTGTAGCCGGAGAAGAAATATCATCCGATAAGCTTATTGACGCTAGGGGTAAAAAAGTTGTTGTGATCGGCGGCGGTGATACCGGAAGTGATTGTGTCGGCACCGCGCACAGGCAGGGAGCCTCATGTGTTGTTCAGATAGAAGTGTTACCTAAACCGGAAGAATGCCGCACCGAAGATTATCCGTGGCCGGTATATCCGCTTGTACTTAAGACTTCGACCAGCCATGAAGAAGGTGGCGATCGCCATTGGGCTATCCTGACTAAGAAGTTTGTGGGCGAGGGCCAAGTTGAAAAACTCGAGTGTGTAAAAGTGGAATTCAGCGAAACTGACGGGAAGACCTGCCCTGTTATGAAAGAGGTTCCTGGCAGTGAGTTTGATATAGATGCTGACCTGGTTCTTTTAGCCGTTGGGTTCGTTCACCCCGAACATGACGGTCTACTTAAAAAGCTGAAAGTTAAGCTTGATGAGAGAGGAAATGTCGGCACCGATGAGGGTTACAAGACATCGATTGATAAGGTATTTGCGGCCGGTGATATGCGAAGAGGGCAGTCGCTTGTCGTATGGGCTATTTCCGAAGGTCGCAGGACGGCATACAATATAGATAAATACTTGACGGGTGAAAGTTCTTTGCCTAAAATGTAAGAGAGTTTATACCAATTGTCATCCCGAGCGATCCTCCGAAGCTTTAGCGAAGGAGGAGAGTCGAGGGATCTATTTTACAGGAGGCTTTCCATGAAAAAAATATTTACGCTGATCGTTATATTGTCTTTTTCACTTACAGGTTGTGCTTTATTCGCTCCGCAGGATATGACCGGTGAGATAACAAATCTTAAAAATCGTGTCAGTTCGATCGAAGACAGGCAGTCATTCATGGAAACTCAGTTGGAGGAAGAAGAAAATATTACTTACGTCGCGCCCCCCAAGCCAAAAGCTAGAACCACCTCTAAAAAGACATCTAAAACAAAAGGACCTATTTCGGACAAGATCTCTCTAACAAGGAAAGAGGTTCAGACAGCCCTTAAGAATGCCGGATATTATGACGGTGCTATCGACGGCAAAATAGGGAACAGATCAAAAGAAGGCATCAAAGAATTCCAGTTAGACCATAATCTTAAAGTCGACGGCGTTGTAGGTTTAAAAACCGAAGAAGCTCTTTTAGATTATTTGTACAGCAAGTAGGTCGGAGTAACGTAGGGGCGGGGCTTGTCCCCGCCCGCAACATACATAGCCCGCCTCTCTTCTCCGTGTCATCCTGAGCGAGGCCCGAAGGGCCGAGTCGAAGGATCTAAAAACAATGCTAAATTTCTCACTTCACAACCCCACTAAGATATATTTTGGCAAAGGCGAGGTAAAAGTCCTTCGCGATGAATTACGCGCACGCGCGAAAAAGATCTTGATCGTTACCGGCTCCGGCAGTGTCAAAAAGAACGGAATATTCGATGACGTAATAGAGCAAGTCAAAAATGCCGGTTGTGAATATGTTGAACTTACCGGGATCCATCCAAACCCCCGTCTTGAAGAGGTTTCCGAAGGCATGAAGATATGCCGGTCCGAAAACGTAGATTTTATATTGCCGGTTGGCGGCGGAAGCGTCATCGACGCGGCAAAAGCGATTGCCGTCGGCGCAAAATACTCGGGTGACGTATGGGATTTTTTTGACGGCACGATGGAACCGGAAAATGCTGTACCTGTAGGAGCAGTTCTTACACTTTCGGCCACCGGAACCGAGATGAACTCCAACTCGGTAATTTCAAAAGAAGACACAAAACGCAAACTTGCTTTAAGTACGCCGCTAATACAACCTGTTTTTTCCATACTTGATCCTGTGTACACGTTCACTGTAAACAAATTTCATACCGCAGCCGGTGTCGCCGACATAATGGCTCATGTTTTTGAGTATTATTTAAATCCGCTCCGAGACACGGAAATACAGGATACCGTAGCTGAAGCCTTACTTAAGATATGTATACGTTTCGGAAAAGTTGTATGTATGAAGCCGGATGACTATAATGCCAGGGCTAATATCATGTGGGCCTCGACCCTTGCGCTTAATGGTACTGTCGGAAAAGGAAAGATCTCGGACTGGACATGCCACGCGATAGAACATGAGATAAGCGCGATATACGACATCTCCCACGGTGCGGGCCTCGCCATGATTCTCCCGGGCTTCATGAAAGTAGTCCTTGAAAAATACGGCCCGGAAAAATTCACCGCGTATGGCAATAATGTGTGGGGGATAGAAGGTGAAAGCACCGCAAGCGAATCTATCGACAGAACAAAAAAGTTCTTCGGTTCCATAGAACTCCCAACAAGCCTGAAAGAATCTGATATTTCCGATGAATACTTTGACCTGATAGCAAATAACGTAGTTCAAGTTCGAGGAAAGTCAGACATTTTCACCCAGCTAAACAAGCAAGATATCCTAAAAGTACTACACCTTTCGTAGGGGCCGGGCTTGCCCGGCCCGCGAACAACGATGTGCGCCATACATTGTTAGGCCACACCTGTCCGGGGAAAATCACAAAAACCCGTCATTCTGAAGGAGCGATAGCGACTGAAGAATCTCTTCATAAGTAGAAAGCCCTGTAATTGCGAGAGCCAGAGTTTGTGGGACACGGACAGCTGTGGCCCAAGGCTTGCGCAGGGTGGTCCTCACATTGTTAACCTGAGCGAGGCCCGAAGGGCCGAGTCGAAGGATCTCGATCGCGCTATCTCTCGATGCACTTCGTTCTCTCGAGATGACAGGAAAAGTACGATGTTTAACACGAAATCGTGGAATTCATCAAAAACCCGCCAAAAACTACATTTTCATTGCGTTAACCAATCATCTTTGGTATAATACCACATTTATGTTATACGCAATATTAAGATTAAAACTATTATCACGCATTGCTTCTGCCATAATTGTACACGCCCTCATTGTGTCCGATGTGTCCTTTGCTCTCCGGGCACCGGCTACTACAACTTTAGCCGCCCAGTTAGCCTCTAAACCTTTCGGTATAAAAATATGTAAGGGTGTTAGTACCGAATATGATATTTCAAGTAATTTAAGCGAAGATGCGGAAGAATTGTACAGTGACCACAAAGACAGTGGTATGTATTCACCGTATCCTGAGTATGACAGGATAATGTTCAAATATTATTGGGACAATGCGCAGGATCGTATACCTAAGCTGTTGCCATTTTTCGAACATCCATATAACGAGGCATATAACAGTTTTGCGGACTTGTACCTTGAGCTTATGGCAAATTCTTTCGACTCGATTTGTGATAAAAAATTGCAGGGAGAGATCGGTGATTTTAGGGGAGTTATAAAATCATCTTTATATATAGAGGGTGAGATGCTTGTTATAAAGATTGTTGATAACGGTGTACCCGTGGAGCAGGGACCTGATGAAAAACCACTAAGGAGAGAACGAACGGAGGAATATCATCTGGGCGGCAGGGGCAGAGGTATTGATCTTTGTGATTTCATATTCAAGAAATACGGAGGAACACTTACAGACTGTGTCGCAATTAATCTCAGTCACGCTCCCCCCGACGTCATTACGAGGAGCGACGCAGCAATCTCATAATATCGAATAATATCATCAATCGCTTCGCAAGATTCACGATAACTGCGGATTGTTATCCGCTTAATC
>JAJRVD010000066.1 GCA_024277375.1 Candidatus Omnitrophota bacterium
GATTAAGCGGATAACAATCCGCAGTTATCGTGAATCTTGCGAAGCGATTGATGATATTATTCGATATTATGAGATTGCTGCGTCGCTCCTCGTAATGACGTCGGGGGGAGCGTGACTGAGATTAATTGCGACACAGTCTGATGGGGTCTTTCCCATGGTATTCTTTTACACGGGCGTATAACATTTGCTGTAATGGTTTATCTTTCGGATGCTGAAAATTTCGGATCCTCTCTTACAAGTACGCGATCTCCCAGATGTGTCATCGCCCACGCGCCAAGGGGAGCCGTTAATACTATACTGAGAACCGCCATTGCCAGTATTATTTCTCCGGGGTTCGTATCCATACCCGCCAGTCGCATTGCTACTAAAGGAGCTCCGCCTATGGCAGCCTGGACAGTGGCTTTAGGGAGACATGATACAACAACGAGCATACGTTCTGAAACAGTTAAACTGCTGCGCAACAGACAGAGATACGTTCCAATGCTTCTCGCGACCAGCCCTAAGCAGATAAGAATACCGCCCATCACCCCTGACTTGACCACAACATCAATATCCACTTGTGCGCCAACCAGAACGAATAAAATAATAGCGGCAAAAACCCATAATTTATTCAGTTTTGCCGCTATCTCCCTCGCCATACATTCATTTTTCTCAAGAATAATAAGTCCAATCGCCATAATCGACAAAAGTGACGCGAATGGAAATAAACGCTCAAGCGAGTGTTCTATGTTCACAAGAAATATAGATACCCCTAAGACGATCAAAAGACGTTTTGTAGCCCGGGGGTTAAATCGCTCAAAGATCCTGTAAAGCATAAACCCGCATCCCACTCCAATGATAATACCTGAAAGGATCGATATCGGAATGCCGGCCAATTGCCAAGCGATACTTACCTTGTGCCCCGTGTATATTCCGATAAGTATACCGTAAATAACGACAACGAATACGACATCGATCGTTGAGGCAGCGAGGATCATTGTAGGGATCCCCTTCTTTGTACCTCTTTTTTCCTCCATAAAACGGATCATAATAGGAACAACAACCGCAAGAGATGCCGCGGAAAGAACGGCACCCAAAATGGCCGATTCCATCATACTCAAACCAAGAAAAGAATGGCCCAAGAACGTGATCACAATGCCTTCAAAAATTGCCGGGATAAGAGATAACAGCCCCGCACGAAGACCAACTTTATGTAACGTATTTTTGCTGAGTTCAAATCCGGCACGGAGAAGAATAACAATAAACGCGGTCATTCGCAGATCAGACGAAAGATTCAATAGATCGGGATTCAGCATATTAAACACATAGGGTCCCACTATAACCCCGAGAAGCAACATACCGACGAGACCCGGCATCTTCATTTTCCTGAAAACCAGGTCGGCTATAAGTCCACCAATTACCAGTTCAGCAATATTAAGCACCATTTAAGTGATTCCCCTCATAGCTCTAGCTGTTGAAACAAAAATTCGTAATAACTACTTATGCTCCTAATTGATCTTATCATGACAACAGTCAAAAAATAGCTCAAAACGATCAGGATTATTGTTGTTATTGTCTTCGCTTTTTTGCTGTACTGCGGATTGGCCCAGAGCAAAGGTAAGGCCAGCGGGCCAACGCATAGAATCGCGATCACCAACCATCTGGTCTTAAAATACCATTTCACGGGTTGTGCTTTAATGAGAAATTCACCGCAATGCCTGCATTTTAACGCATCGTCCTGTATTTCCTCCGCACAATAAATACATTTTTTCATAGCGCCCCCCTCTTTCCGTAACTTACGGCCATTTGCAAAGTCCACAGACTAAGATCACGGCCTCCGCGGAACAGCAAATTCATCTTACGCACTTAACTATTTCTACATCTTATCCGGTTTCAGAGTTAATGTCTAGAGATTAGAAACTTTATCTGAAGATTTCAGAGCCTCTCCTGTTACTTACGCGACATCAAGCCGGTGTCTTTCCTCTTCCAACATTATCATTTTTGTCGCGATAATTTTGCTAAGCCCTCTTTTTTCTATAAACCCTATTAACTTATTGTTTTTTTCAATCGGCAGACATTCAACCCCGTATTTACCCATCAACTCTTGCGCTTCCGCCACCGACTCTTCAGGAGAGATCCCAATCGACAATGATTCCTTAAGATCATGAGCCATTAAAAAATCCATAGACCCCATCTCCAGGAAAACCTGTCTTATACTATCAACGGTTATGATCCCGCTAAACTCGTCACTATCATCGACTACGGGATAATTAAGCTGATCGTTATCCCTGAATATCTCCAGAACTTTGATCAGAGGCATTTTATCGCGCAGTACCGGAAATTCCGAGGTGACAACATCCTTCAATAGAGTTTTTTGCATAATATCATATTCCGTTACATTCAATCCGGTTTCCCCCGCCTTCACAAGCGCGCTCTTCGTAAACATCGGACCTATAAGCTGCACCAGAAAAGTGGATGCCGTAATTACAATAACGATTGTTTCTCCTATTTCACCCGGGAAAATGTTATAAGCCACAATTGACAAGCCGACAGCAACTCCGGCTTGACTAAACAAACATAACGGCAGATATTTTTTAACCGTTTGTGGTGCTTTTGACAGCTTCGCGCCGAATTTGGCCCCCAACATTTTACCCGCCGTCCTTCCTATGAAGTACAGAGCTGTTATGCCTATAACCGCGGGAGTCAGCTCCTTTATATTTAAATTTGCCCCGACAAACACAAAAAACAACACATAGATCGGGGGAGTGAAATTTCCCACTAACTTAAATACCTTTTTACTGATCTGCGGCGTACGGTTGACTAAAATCGCTCCCAATGCCATTGAAGCCAGAAGCATATCAACTTTGACAGCAAGCGCCACCCCGAGCATAAGCAGAATAGTCCCAAGTGACACAGCAAGTATCTTATCATTTTCTACCTGCTTTTTTAGGATCTTGCTTATCGCCAGACCGGACCCTATTCCGAGGACTACAGCCCCAACTATCTCATATAGAGGGTGTATAATCGAAACGAATAGACCCTCACCGCTATTCTGCCCCAGAAATTTACCTGCTATACTGGACACTACGGCAAACAACAACAACGCCAATACATCATCCAAAGCCACTATCCCGAGAACAGTACTAGTTAGAGGTCCCCGGCTTCTATACTCCCATATAACGTCGGTAGTCGCCGCGGGGGCAGTAGCCGCCGCTATCGCTCCCAGCAAGAGACCAAGCACCCAGCACGTAACGCCATGTCCAAAAACCAGCTGCCCTAAAATACCTACGAACAGAAAAACAAAGAAAAACGCCCCTAAGCCTTCGGAGAACAATATCACAAAAAACTGTTTTCCATATTTCTGAAAAACTTCCTTTTTTAATTCCCCACCTATCATAAAACCGATCAACCCTAACGCCAGATAAGTAAAAGGACGCATCGTCTCAACTATTTCTGCGTTGATCACATTAAATCCGGCTCGCCCCAGAATTATACCTATGATTATATAACCTACAACCTGCGGAACTTTTATTTTCTGGAAGAGACGTCCGCCTATGGTCCCGCCAAACAAGGCTAATCCCAAAAAAAATAAAATGTTTAGATGAAGCATGTACACGTTTGAAAGTATATGTTTGATGTTTTCCATTATCCCACCATCCCTGTTATAAAAATATGTCTACATTTTGCCCTTAAGAGGCATCACCTCATAAACTCTCCGGATATATCGGCGAATATCCCCGAGCAATTCACATCATTATCTGGTAAATTCCCATGGGAAAAGCTGGTTTCTCTCTATAGCCAAAAGCACTCTTACAACTTCGTCACTATCCGATATTTTCATGAATTCATCAATAACACCCTCAATATGGAGCAATTTGGAGATCTTTGCCAGAAGCCTGAGATGAACGATCATGTTGGGCGCGCAGATCATAAAAAATAGATATACTTTTTTATCATCAGGTGCTTGAAAATCTACACCTTCTGTTGATTTTGCCATCAAGATATTCGGCTTTTTAAATAAAGCAGGATCCGGATTTCTTGGATGTGGAATTGCGACCCCATTACTGACCGCCGTGCTTAACATCTTTTCTCTTTTTATCAACTGATTAAAAAGCGTCTTCTTAGCCGAAGTTATGCCCCCATGGTGAGCTGCTTCGGCAATCTCGGAAAGAACATCTTCTTTTGTCGTCGCTTTCAAGTTTAACTTCATCAACCCCGGAGACATAAGCCGCGACAAAGGAATAATATTTTGTGCGGTCTCGACAATAATATCCAGTTCGTCTCTCGGGATACTATGCACTATATCTTCCTGCAGGTATTTGTCTATAGATGCCAAATTAAAGCGCCACTGGCTTCCTACCCTTACTCCAGGCAATTCCCCGTTATGTGCCTTCTTAAGAACAGTTTTTTCGCTTAATTTCATATAATTCGCCAATTCTCTCGTTGTCATTACTCTCTCATCTTTCATCCTCTCTCCTATTATCTTTTACCTTATCTTCTCTTGTATTCCGTTATGTTCCGCCGTATTCCCCTATTTTAACTCTTTTCATGGAATTGTCAATAGTTTTCAAATTAAAGTAATAGTTCAGTTCTCCGCAGAGAATAGCTCTGCTCCCCTGTCATCTTGGTCAAGTCGCGCAAGTATAATACTCCCCAATTTTTGGACCAGTAGTTAAGATGGAAAATGGTGTATAATGAACAAAACTACAGGAGGTTCAAAAATGGGAAGAACAAGGAAACCTTTCGACCCCTGTTATAATTGGACTAATGTACTTGTGAGTTAATCTGCTATAATGAGATCTCTTGAAACCTTCCAGGGGTACCCCTGGAACGCATGAAAGGAGATCAAAATGAGAAAAAGCAAGGACAAATTGATTGAGGAGTTGTATAAACGCATAGGCCAGATAGAAGTGGAGAACAACTGGTTTAAAAAAAACTACCCTTTTGAGCACAAATGACCGGAAAAAGCTATTGGACAGGACGGATGAGAATATGAGCTTTCGTAAGCAATGTAAATTATTGAGTATTAGCCGCGCTGGAGTGTACTATGAGCCGA
>JAJRVD010000067.1 GCA_024277375.1 Candidatus Omnitrophota bacterium
AAATCATTCCAGAGTTTTTCACATACAGCAAACTCCTCAGGCGCCGTATCACCTACCGGAACAACTTTAAGTACAGCATACGTACCGATATCGTTTGTCTCCATCTGTGAAGCAAGTTTGTACTTTCTCGAGAACATATCACCACCGCAAAACTTACCCAGCGACAGAAGCTGTTTCCCTGTCCGATAACTTGTCTTTGAAAAACTCACGATCACCGGCATCAACACCCCGGGGAAATAGCTGAAGAAGTTCAGGAACGTTGTCGCTACAGGTTTCTCGCCATTGCTTCCGAACTTGGTTTATTCCTGAACAAGTGGATCACTAGGATCAGTCGATCTCCAAATAATACCTCCCGGTTCAAACGCCGGGTCAAAATTAGGATCGTCCTTACTTCTGGGGTTGAACCTGATATAGTTCTTAAAAGCGAAGATAGGGATGAACTCAACCGGCAAAATATCTTTTGTAAGCGAATTAATAATCGATCCGATCTTTATCCCTTCCACCCCTTCCTGCATCTCAGGCGATAACGCCTGAATCAGTTTGGCTCTCGGAATAATCAAATCTTCCTGATCAACACCGGATTCAAACCCTCTTTGGTTTTTATCTGTTTGCATTAAAGAACTGTTTGTTTTTGTGATTTCATTAGACATGACATGCCTCCTTTTCTAGGCGTAAAGCCTGATTGTTGGTTTAAGGTAATAATTAATAAACTCCGGAATCTCAACGCCTTCCTCTATACATTCTTTCGTGAAACTTGAAAGCGTCTGCGACATGACAGTGGTCTTAATGAGATCCTCACGATTGTGCTGTTGGAGGAACTTAAAAAGGTTATCCATATTTTCTTGTCGACAGCTCGCATAGAGTCTCGGTTTCTGAATCTGTGCATATCCGACACCTTCATACTTAGCCGTAGATATCGCACTATTCGCCTCCAAAAACTCAATGAGCTGAGATTCCACCTGCTCGTAATCCTCCTGCACCTGTTTTAACGCCTCTTTCATCTGATTTCGGCGTTCTTTAGCGCATTTGAAACGGCAGAGTAAATCTTTTTCTTTCTCTTTGTTCATTTCTTTTTTCCTCATTCCGGTTCTTTTTCGATAAAAGACCGAATGTCCGAATCGATAATATCCATCGATGTGTAACGCTCCTTGCCGAGAGGACCTACCCGATACGATATCCCTTCTTCAGACTCGGTGATACTTTTCACCTTTACCGCTATAAGCAGTTTTTCGTTTACCTTAATCATTTAAATCACCTCCTTCGTTATTAAGTAGATTCCTGACCTGATCCACACTACGACACACAGCCACACGCCCACCGGCACGTTTAATCTGCCTGAGAACATAAAGCTGTAATCTCGTAGCTTTGTTTTTACCCACCTTGAGTTCCGTTGCATAAAAGCGTCCTTTCCTGCAAACGAGAACGTCCGGTATACCTGCTTTCCATCTATCTGCTGTTTTATAAACCCACGCATCCGGAAACTCCTTTTTAAGCATTGCCAAAACTTTTTCTTTTAGTTTTGTTTCTGATAATTCCATAAACAACATCCTGTAAAGATTGTTTGCGTTGTAGAACCTGTAACAATTCACCGTCTATCGAATCGCTCGCTAATAAATAAACGTATAAACATGTCGAACCCTGTCCGATGCGGTGGATACGATCCCGAGCCTGCACATGCGCCTCATACGAATAATCGAGGCTAAAAAACACCATTGCCGAGCAATTAACAAATGTAAGCCCGTGCGCCGCTGATCTGGGATGGGCAATTAAATACTGCACCTCATTCTGCTGAAACTGCCTGATAGCTTCTTCCCGATCCTTCGTGCCTGAATATAGAGTTGTAACTGATCCAAACTTCTCACGTATGAGACGTTCGATAACCTGCACTTCATGTTTAAACTGAACCCAAATAATAACCTGCTGTTTACCAAGTTCCTCCAGGACATTCCCAAGCTCTTTGACCTTTGAAGATTTCCCGATAGGAAGTGACTCACCTTTCTCCGAATAAAGAAAACCGGATGTAACCTGTCTGAGTTTCATGAGTTTTGTCAGAGCAATCTGTGCGGTAACCTCAATACCATCAATCTCCGTGATAAGCATGTTCTCCATTTCTTTGTACGCCCTGCGTTCCTGAGGCGTAAGCGTCACGTCTCTCAGTTCGTCAATCTTCTCCGGAAGGTCGAGGGCTTCTTCTTTTTTAACCCAATGCGTAATCGGCTTAATCTCATTCATTAACGCTTCACGACTTTCATCCGTAATGGCATACTTCCAACCTTCGCTGAAAATACCTCTAAGCTCATCTTTGCTCATATAACGGTTCCCCATACGTATCATCCCGTTACGTTCAAGATGAAAATATGTATTACGGAACGCATAAAAAGATTTATGAAACGTCTCCGGCTGGATAAAATTGATCTGCCCCCACAGCTCAAGTTCACTATTAGGCATAGGCGTACCTGAAGCGATAATCCGATACTTAAAATATTCTGCAAGCGATAAAAGTGTTTTTGTTGTCTTGCTTTTATTGTTTTTCAGGCGGGAACTTTCATCGAGTATGCACATGAACTGATGCGTTTTTATTAGCGCCTCAACTACAGGTAAACTCTTTTTTGATATAAGTGCCTCATAATTTATAACCACAATGTCCGGCACTTCTCTCAACTTCTTGAGTTCTTTAAACGAAGCAAATGAAAAATCGGTGAACTTCCTTATATCCTCACCCCATGCCGCATTGATAAGCGAAAGCGGACAAACAACCAAAAGCCGTAACTCCGGATTGATACTTTTGTAGTACTTAAAGACTTCTAACCCGGCAAGAGTTTTGCCCAGACCAGGATCATGAAAAAACGCACAGCATCCTCCGTTATTAACAGCAAACTTTATCGCCTCTTTCTGGTGGTTATACAATCTCACTTCTTTCTCCTTAACTTCTTGCAATTAGCCTTCAGCAACTTACCTCTGTTGTAATCGCTGAGTTTTTTGTAAATCTTCTTTAACCCTCTAATGACTTTCATCTCTCACCCTTTCAACCGTGAACGACTGTTCCCCATAATCTTTGATAAGTAGTCCTGTAAATATTTCCGCTATATGCTCGCCAACCGCACTTGAAACATCGATAACAGCTTTGCTATCAGAAGTAAGATAAGATGCGTTAAGCCTGACTTTCGCCTGCCCGAAAGTGCATTCAGCGGATATCACAGCAAACGCTATCAATTCATCCATCCGTTCCCAGCTTAGTTTTTCGTTTAATTTAAATCTGCAAACCTGCATCGTTTTTCTCCTTTCACCAAGTACATACGTATTTTTTTGCCAAAGTGTCTCAGGTTATTTCAAAAAATCTTTCAGCCCTTCATTTTTAAAGACATTTTTCACTCGTTCTATCTCCCGATAAACCGTAGCCCTGCCTACCCCCATAAGCTCCTCCAAATCTGTCGGACTGAAATACCCATCACGCAGAAAGTCGCAAAGCTTCCGTTGATTCGGAGTTAATTTTGAATATGCTTGTGAAAGTGTTATATGAAGATCCGACTGGACTCTAAAATCCTTACCGTTGGATATCGTCTCTACTATAGGAGTATCTTCTTCCTCGCTTGCGGGTTGATCCAAAGAATAGCTTTCTTTAAATATCCTGCGTTTGTCGGCAGAGCAACCCCTTGCAATATCATGAAGCTTGTTGGTAACAATCCGAGCCATATAGGTGCTTTTGGATGCACCGCCCTGACTGTCATACTTATTCTGAGAATAAAACCACTGGATTAAACATTCTTGAAGCAAATCTTCGAAAGATTCATGCTTTAGACTGGCACCTTCGTTTTGGTATCTTTTGATAACATTTGTTGCTACTCCGATCTCCCAATTTTCGAATAGACCCCTGTAATTCTGATTCATGAGACACTCCTCCTTTTAAAGGTTTTTTTGAGTGTCTCAATGATTCAGCTTAACTTAATGCTACCCTTTTCAACCCCCCATCTCCATCACGGAGCCCTAACGGAGGGTTTTCATGTGCTCATTTTTGCCTTAAAATACGCTTATCCAGACGCATCTCCACCTGACCCGTAACCTCTTTATAAGTCGGTTCCCGTCCGGATAAATCCTTGAACATCCGGAATATCACTTGGCTTAATGTTTCGTTACGATATTTCTGCTCCTCCGGACTTATTGCCGGTTCTTCAAAACGTATTTCTATCTCTCTCTTTTTTGCTTTCATTTTTCTGCCCATTTTTATCACCTCTCACCGAGTACATACGTATTTTTTTGCCAAACTGTCTCACCGAATGATACAAATTGTGAAAAAAATACGTATATACCTAATGAGAGCTATTACTCTGCCTTAAGGGGTATATAGCTTGACTTGTCACGGGGGTTGTTATAGGGGTTGTAGAAAGGAGAATATTCGTATGATTATAAAAAGAAACAATAATGCAGGTAAAAAACGATATGTCATTTATACTCGCTGTTCGACTGACGATCAGGCGCAAGGCGACTATACAACACTGGATGCTCAGACCCACCATTGCAAGAATATGCTTGAAGCCTTCGGATATACTCTTGCCAAATTCGGCAAAAATGGCGTTATTACTGATGACGGATATTCCGGTAAAGATCTTAACCGCCCGGGAATACAGTCTATTCTGGCAGATATAAATTCAAAGAAATCGTTTGATGGAATTATCTTTTTCCAGCTGGACAGATTAACCCGAAATCCCAAAGACCTCTATTCTATGATCGACCTGTTCCGGAACAATGACGTGGACTTCGTTTCGGTAAGAGAAAACCTCGACAGCTCAACGGCTATAGGGCGTGTTGTTATAGGTATTATCGGACTATTATCAGCTTTTGAACGTGAACTGACCGGCGAAAGAGTAAAAGCCGCCACCATCGCCCGTGTGCGCCAAGGAATCTGGCCGGGTGGAACCGTGCCATACGGATACGAGCTTGTAAACGACGGTGATCCCCTGCCAAACGGTCGCCAACCACACAAATTGGTAGTAGTCAAAAAAGTAGCACCATACTTAAAACTTATCTGGCAACTAGCGGCACAAAATACTTCATTGGGTGAAATAGTGCATGAACTCAGAATACGTGGATTTAAAACAACTACCGGAAAAGACTGGCGTATACAAGGGATATCAAAAACTATCAAAAATCCATTTTATAAAGGGTATATTAAATATGGTGATGAAATTCACAAAGGACAGCATGAAGCGATTATAGATGAACCTACATGGGAGAAAGCTAACAAGATCCTGTCGGCACGCCTGCCCAAACACAGGTTCTCTCCTAAACCGAGAGAATATACTCATAAAATAGCCGGATTGATAAAATGCGGATTATGCGGAAGTCATATGGTATGTACACATTCTTCAGGTCGAAGAAAAGGGAAATATTTTTATTATGAATGTAGCCGGGCACGGCAAAAGATGGGATGTTCTGCGGAAAGATTACCTGCCAAAATATTTGACCAGGCAATTATAGATTATTTAACGAAAGTGGCAGAGAACCGGGAAATCATCACTCAGGCCATCGGTGACGCTATCCTCGACTCCCAGATCAACCTTGAATCGATTGAAAAGACTTTGACGCAAAAGTCGAAGAAACTAACAACCTTACGTAATGAAACTAGAAAACTCTTATACTTAGCCATGAACGGCACTATTGCCAAAGGAACAACCTATACCGAAAAGATGCTGACACTTGAAGCAGATATTACACGCATAGAATACGAAATAGAAAAACTTACCAAAAAGAAACGCATATCGCATATGAACGCCCATTCCGGACGTTACCTGCACGAAAACATAAAGTTCGTGCTGAAAAACATGGACAAATCATCGCCCGAAACACAAACCGACCTGATCAAAGCACTTGTGAAAACAATTGAAGTCCATGCCGACAAAATGACCATAAACATGCACATAAAAGAACCTATCGAAGATACTCCGGAAAATCCGCTCAAAAAAAATGGGCATCCCACCGGTAATGGTGAAATGCCCTCGTTAAACCAGACGGTTTCGACTGGGACTCCCCACTGGCGGAGAGGGAGGGATTCGAACCCTCGGTAGGGTTTGACCCCCACGACGGTTTAGCAAACCGTTGCCTTCAGCCAACTCAGCCACCTCTCCGCGTTTATAAATAGCTATAATAAGATAAGCTTATGCAGTATGTCTAGTTTTCACTTTCCTAGCTTTTATCCGTTTATGGTCGTAATAGTGCCCTTCGGCCACTCTACGATAACTTTTAAGAGATTAAACCAATTAAAACGGTCTAAGATCGTGAAATCTGAAACCTATTATACCAGATTTCTTCAAGGCTGTCTCAAATAATTTTCTGATATTATTGTAGAGCTCTCCTTTTTTTATCCGCATTTTAGGATAATGGCCTAATTTCCTTAAGGATGTTTTTTGCGGCTATTGCGTAAATTTTTTCAGCCATTTGATAGCTTTTGTCTCCCGCATGTATAACGAACAAACGGCGGAGCTTGAGATCTTTAAGAGCCACCTTCATTGAAGGGGTTATTTTAGGGGAACTGGTGAACTTTATTTCAAAACCGATCCGTTTTGATCCGCGAACTATCAAAAGATCCAGTTCCGCTCCAGCGTGAGTCGCCCAAAAATAGCATTCACCTTTATCCGCTTTTATGGCATGTATAACTTGGTTAAGAATAAACCCTTCCCAAGAAGCCCCTAGCTTAGGGTGGGACAATAGATCATTTTTAGTCCTGATATTCAATAGAGCATGCAAAATGCCCGGATCACTTATATATATTTTGGGTGCCTTCACCTGTCTCTTCGAAACATTTTCATGCCACGGAAGAAGTTGACGAACAACAAAAGTCGAAGCAAGTATATCGAGGTAATGCCTTATGGTTGTATCCGCCACTCCAAAAGACCTTCCAAATTCCGAAGCGTTCCAGATCTGAGCATGATAATGCGCCAGCATATTCCAAAACCGTCGCAATGTCTGAGAACTAACCGATATCCCAAACTGGGGAAGATCTCTCTCGAGATACGTTTTCATGAAATTTTTTCTCCAACCAACACTGTCCTTTAACGATCTTGAGATAAAAGACTTTGGGAAATAACCTCTAAGCCATAGTTTATCTATATCTTCAATCCCGACTTCGTCCAGTGAAAAACCATCTAACTCATGATAAGCTATCCTGCCGGCAAGAGATTCCGCACTCTGCTTCAAAAGCTCAGGCGAAGCACTACCAAGTATAAGGAATCTTGTTTTTTTCGAGCGGCGATCAGCAAGTACTCTTATAACCTGAAAAATATCCGGCCTCTTTTGCACCTCATCAATTATCACAAGTCCTTCCAAACTCTTTAGCGCCAGCATCGGATCGGATAACCGAGCCACATCTTCGGGGTTTTCAAGATCAAATACAGCATAAGGCCCTCTGCTATTCTTAGCTATTTCCATAGCGAGAGTAGTTTTACCCACCTGCCGAGCACCTATCATTCCTACAACAGGATATTTCTTTAAAAGTCCGGCTGTAATATTCTCTTCGTTTTTTCGTTTGATCATGCTTAAAGCATACCTTGAAATCTCGGTCATGTCAACAGAATTTTCAATATACACCTGAATGGCCAATAGCGTCCATATTTGTAGCCAATTTGTGGCTATAAGTCATCCGAAACGACCTGAATCCGCAAGATTGTAATAGTTCAGCTCTTCGAAGAGAATAGGTCTTGTCATTTTGAGTAAGGGCACGAAGTGACCGAGTCGAGGCCGAGGGACATCGTTCCCGAGGTAATGTCAAGAATTATGGGAATTGCGTAGGAGCGGCGTGCGGTCGTGGTACGTCTGATCGCCACGCTGTGCGGACGGAGAGCTTTCTACCTCTTATTCAAAAAAAAACCCTGAATAATGCTTCGGCAGTCGTATTCTAACACGCCGCTGACAACCTCAAGCGTATGATTAAAAAGACCCGGCTTTGTAAGGTCTATTGCCGAGCCGCAAGCACCTGTTTTAGGATCGCTAGCGCCAAATACTATGGTTTTGAACCGCGCCAGGACGCTAGCGCCCACGCACATTGAACACGGCTCAATTGTAGCATAAAGAGTGCAGGCGTTCAATCTTTCATTCTTAAGGAAGGACGCCGCTTGGGTGATAGCTATCATCTCAGCATGAGCGGTAGGATCTTTAAGGGTTTTGATCTGGTTATGCGCCTTGCCAATTACCTGGTCCTGATAGACTATGACCGCGCCGACGGGTACCTCTTCTTCGTCGAAGGCTTTTCGCGCCTCGTTTAGCGCCTGCTGCATATATATTTCGTGGATGTTCATGAGGGAGTATTATCGTATATAAAGGATGTTTTCGTCAATTTGTTTTTATTTACACACCGGGTTAGGGACTTTCAGACTGTGTCGCAATTAATCTCAGTCACGCTCCCCCCGACGTCATTACGAGGAGCGACGCAGCAATCTCATAATATCGAATAATATCATCAATCGCTTCGCAAGATTCACGATAACTGCGGATTGTTATCCGCTTAATC
>JAJRVD010000068.1 GCA_024277375.1 Candidatus Omnitrophota bacterium
AAAATGTCTGATTATCAAAAATTATGGATAAAAAAGATCTTTCGACTCGTTCGCCTTCCTGCCTTCGGCAGGCGGCTCACTCGCTCAAGATGACAGGGGAGAAGGAACGTATTCGCTTCGGAGAACTGAACTATTACCTGCGGAGAACTGAACTATTACAAATTATTGACCCAAATCCCCCTAAGGAGTGTTAGGTATTAAATAGTTACTTGACAAACGCCACGATGCGAGGTAAAATTGTAGTTGTAAATGAGGAGAAAGTTAGCTCAAATATTTATTTTCTGAGGGGGAAGGATGAAGTATAGGACTGTTATTGAGCTCATATGCGATGCCACAGACAAGGAAGAGGCTTCAAACATCGCTGGTGAATATCTTAAAGGTGAATTGGATTTTGGCGTGAATATGAGATGCAAGACATCGGTGCTTTCCACACATCGTATTGTTAAATATGGAGCGTCATGCCTTATCGCGCTTATGATCTTTTCAACATTACTCTTAAATGTTATGTTGCTAGGTGGCAGTTCTGACGACCGTAGTAAGGCTGTCGGTGCTTTTAACAATACCTACACGGTGATGCCTGCTCTAAAAACTAAACATACTGTCGAATTCAAGAAGGAATGGGAAGAGAAAAAAGACGAAGCCATCCTTGAATATATTAAGAAATAACACCGCGACGTCCATATAACCAATACGAAGGAGGATCATTTGATCCTCCTTTTTTTTGTTAGCAAGGATCCTGCAAAATGGAACTTTTGGCATTCGGGCTGTGTCGTAATTTGTTTTGTGGATGGCCACATGCGATATATTGTAGGGGTTCGATTTATCGAACCCGATATAACGGGCTTGATGGATCAAGCCCCTACCTTAAGACACAGTCTGATTGAAAAAACAGCGCTTTGCATGAGCCTTTTTGTTTAGCTGGGCTTTTTCGTGGTAAATTTGGAAATTTCCATTGCATTATGTATACTTTATGGAATATAGCGAGTAGGGCACGGCGTGCCGTGCACCTCACGAACGTACGTGAGAGAGGTAACCACACAAATGGAAGGTGAAATTATGAGTAAACATAGAGTGCTTATTGTGGATGATCAGGCGGGGGTAGTAGATTTTTTGAGCGAGTTTTTTGAGCATAAAGGATACGATGTATTTTCTGCCTCCAGCGGGAAGGATGCGTTGAAGGTAGTGAACGAGAAAAAGCCTCACATTATCCTTTTAGATTTACAGCTTGGGTGGGGTAAGGGGGGTATGGACGTTCTTAAGGAGATTAAAGAATCGCGTCCAAAGACGAAGGTTATTATGATGACCGGCGTATCTGATGAGAGTGTAGTTGAAGAGGCACGTCAGTTAGGGGCTGACGATTATATAGTGAAACCATTCAGTCTTGCTTACTTGGAGGAGGTTGTTATGTTCAAGTTGCTCAATATGGAAATACAACGTCTGGGAGACATCGGAGAAGAGTGATGAGTCGGAAAAAAGTTTTTAGCGGCCGGCTACTTAATGTTTTTGAAGGTAACAAGAAGCTTCCGAATGGGAAAAAAAGCTTTATTGAGGAAGTGCGACACCCCGGCGCGGCACTCATGATAGCCTCTTTTCAAGGCAAAGTTATCTTCATAAGACAATACCGTCCTGTGATAGGTAAATACATCTGGGAATTGCCTGCCGGGCTTATAGATACGGGCGAAACTCCTTATGCTTGCGCGAAGCGGGAGATCACGGAAGAGACGGGATACGTCGCGAAAAATATAAGAAGAATAGGGGTTGTTTACACATCTCCGGGATTTTGTGACGAACAAGTTCATATCTATAGGGCTGACTCCGAGAGGCGTCAGGCTGTCTCCAGAGACGACGAGGAGGTTATGAAGGTTAAATTGCTAAACCAAAGAGACATACGTAGATTGTTTGAAGCCGGTAGGATCAGCGATGCTAAAACTATCGCGGCTTTAAGTTTTGCCGGTATTTTATAACGCTGGCTTGACAATTGTTATTATGTGAGATATACTTCAACCAAACGGTCATAAAAGGGGGTAAGGATGAAGAAGTTTTTTGCACTTTTAGTTATATTTGCGTTGTTATTCAACGTTAGCGCGTTTGCGTCGACTAATAAGCCGTTACAAAACATTGCTTCAGGTTTGGACGATATTGTCTATGGGGATCTTGAAGTACCTGATAGTATCGATGAAACCAACACAAAAGGGTCTCCGGCGTATCCGGATTGTACGGCTAAGACCAATGACGATGTCGGCAGAGGTATTGCCAGGTTTGTTGGTGGCGTTTGGAAACTCGCGACTTTCTGGTATCCTGAAGACTAAGATATTAGACAAACGATTTTTCATTAATAAGAAAGCCCATCTTGGAGACAAGGTGGGCTTTCTTATTGTGCAGGGGTACGCGGCGTGCCGTGCCCCTACATTTAATAGCTGTTACATGTGCCGATGCCGATATCTTGTGCCTGCAGGATCAGGTGAGAGCAGGCGATGCCGATGTCCATTCTTCTGAAATCCGTATTTTTGATTTTTTGACCCAACCAGGCAAAAGGTTTAATGCGGTCCGATAGTATAACTATATACGCGGACGCGTCATGAGCAAATGAATTCATGCTATGGAGTCCGGAAAGGGCTTCTTTTGCCAGAGTTTTTTTCTTCGAGGGGTCATCTACTATAATGAATCGCCAGGGCTGTGAATTGCAAGCAGACGGCGCGTATCTTGCTGCCTCGATCATGGACTCAAGGTCCGTTCTTTCTATGCGGCTGCCATCATATTCCCGTATACTGCGTCTTGACTTTGCCAGGCCTATAAATGTTTTCATTGTCGGCTCCTTGTTTCGCGCGTGTTGAATTTGTTACGTATTATACTATAATATACCCGATGAAGAAAATACATATCGTAACGTTATTTCTGTTTGCTGTGTTTCTGTCTTCCGGATGCGCGAATACGGGGGCTGTAATATCGCTTAAGTCTGATAAGAATATCTCCGAAGAAAAGGTTATTAACGCCATCTCCGATGAGGTAAAATTTCATACACGTAAACGATTCATTTTTCTTATGGCATGGAACGGGATACCCGTAGGCACGATCACGGCCGAAAGCGGGGACATGAAGCGATATAAAGGGCGAGACGTATATGTGGCTAAGCTTGTGACGGAATCCAATAAATTTCTTTCTAAGATCTACAGGGTGGAAGATACATATACTTCGTATATTGACGCTGAGACCAACTCAAGTGTCAGGTATGAAGCCGATAGGAAGGAAGGTAACTATAGAAAGCACGTTGTAGTGGAATATGATTTCGTCTCGATGGAAGCGATCTATACAAATCTTACCGACGGGTCCGTAAAGAGATGTTCAATCAATAAGGATGTGCAGGACCCGTTAAGTACCATTTGTTATTTTATGACATTGCCCTTAACCCCGGGGCAGGTTATCAAATTGACAGTAAATCTCAACGAGAAAAATTACAATGTACAAGGAAAAGTAGAAAACATCAGGCTTATAAAGCTTCCGCGTTTGGGAACGTTCCCGGCTTTTAAAATACGACCGTATGTTTCCCTCGGAGGCAAAGCGGTTAAAAAGGGCAAGGCGTGGTTGTATTTCGCGGCGGACGAGACAAGGTATCCCCTCTATGGTGTCGTTAAGATACCTTTTGGAAAAGTGACGGCAACGTTGAGAGAAGTAACAACACTGTAATAACATTTTTAAATGGGCGGATATTGTGATATTATTGATACGTAACCAAACAATGTCATTCTGAGCGAGGTCCTTCGGGGACTCAGATTCAGGCTGTGGCGCAATTCGTTTTGCGGATTGCCGCATACAACATATTGTAAGGGTTCGATTCATCGGACCCGATATAACGGGCTTGATGAATCAAGCCCCTACATTATGACACACTCAGAAGGACAGTGAGGAGGGGATATGAAAAGAATAGCTGTGATTTATTATTCCAGATCCGGGAATACCGAAAAAATGGCACGATTTGTCGCCGAGGGCGTGAAAGAAGAATCGGAAGTACAGGCCGATTTGCATAATGTAGATGATTTTCCTCCCGAGAAGGCGTTAGAGTATGATGGATTGATCATCGGGTCTCCGACATATTATGGGTCTATGGCGTACCAGATAAAGAAGTTTTTTGATGAGTCTGTCAGCTTTCACGGTAAATTGGCAGGTAAGGTAGGAGGTGCTTTCTCATCGGCCGCGAATATAGGCGGTGGAAACGAGACCACCATAGGTGATATATTGAACGCTATGCTGATCCATGGTATGGTAGTGCAGGGTAGCGAAAGAGGAGATCATTACGGCCCTGTTTCTATAGGGTCACCTGATGAGAGAGCCCAGCGACAGTCCAAGGCTCTGGGAAAAAGGGTAGCTTGTTTGGTGAAAAAATTATAGGAGGAATAATTGAAAAAGACATTCGTACTGGATACTAATGTGATATTACACAATCCCAAATCGCTTACATCGTTTGCGGACAACATAGTTCTTTTGCCAATAGAGGTTTTAGAAGAAGTTGACAGGTTTAAGATAAATCATGATGAAATGGGGCGTAATGCCAGGGTGGCTATACGTATGCTCGACGAGCTCAGGCATAAGGGCAAACCCGGGGAGGGATATCCTCTTGATAACGGAGGATTACTGAAGATCACAACCGGCATGGATTATGACAAGGTGACAGATCTTGGGCTCTCAAAAAATATTATGGATAACCGGATCTTGCTCACAGCCTACGCGCTTAAAGAGAAAGGTGAAGTTGTGGTATTTGTGTCGAAAGATATTAACGCGAGGATCAAGGCGGACGCCATAGGTCTTATAAGCGTTGATTTTGAGAAACAAAAAGTTGATTTTGAACACTTATACGCCGGTTGGCAGGTTTTAGATTCTGACAAGAGAGGCATAGATAAATTCTATAAAGAAAAAGAGTATAAAGTTGCGAAGGATAAATTTCACCCTAATGAATTTGCTCTTATAACTGATAATGAAGATCCGAAGCATACGGCGATCGGAAGATTTAAGGACGAATTCGGGATATTGATGCCTCTTATTTTTAATAAAAGCCATGTAATGTCAATAAGGTCCCGCAATAAAGAGCAAGCCATGGCAATAGAGCTTTTGTTGAACGATGACATTAATCTTGTGACGCTTGTCGGTCCTGCCGGTACGGGAAAAACACTTCTGGCCCTTGTTGCCGGGCTCCAGAAAGTTATTAAAGATAGATCCTATGAGGGGCTTCTGGTTTCCCGGCCGGTTATGCCGTTGGGTAAAGACATCGGGTATTTGCCCGGAACTAAGGAGGAAAAGCTGGAAAACTGGATGGGGCCTATTTTTGATAATCTCGAGTATATTTTTAATGTGGAGAGGAAAGATAAAGAGGTAAAAGGTAAGACCAAAAAACAGATAGACAAATACATAAAGGAAGAGATCATCGAGTTGGAAGCCATGACCTTTATGCGGGGACGAAGTATTCCCGATCGATTCATTATAATAGACGAGGCTCAAAACTTGACTCCACACGAAGTGAAAACAGTCATAAGCCGCGCCGGTAATCATTCCAAGGTGGTGCTTACGGGAGACCCCTATCAGATAGATAACCCGTATTTGGATTCCTCGAGTAACGGTTTGACATATTGTGTAGAGAAAATGAAGGGTCAGAGCATGTTTGGGCACATGTCTTTGACTAATAGCGAAAGAAGCGATCTGGCCTCTTTAGCCGCGGAGCTTTTGTGATATGGGACTGGCTGTATAACTTTGGAGACGAATGAAAAATCATAAACCAACAAAGATCCTTATTTTACTATTTTGTCTATTATTTGTGATTTCAAGCGGATCGACAGCGTTCGGCGCGAACAAACCGCCTAAAAAGAAGTGGATAAAATCGAAAACCGGGATCAAGTCTCTTATGACCCTGAGTAGCGATAGGGGTAAGATGATCAAAGAAATGAATGATGAGACAAAAAGATACAATAAAATAAAAAAGGCTATAGAAAGTGGTAATATTTCCGAGGGTGATAACGGGTCCGGGATCAAAAAGAGATATGGAGCCCCTACAATAATTCTTCAAGAAAATGATTCCGACGCGGTAAGGTGGGTCTATAAACCCGGCACGGAAGCCTATTTCGATGGGCACAAGATATATCTATTCTTTGATGCGAACGATAAACTCATCAGAACCCGGGAGACCCTTCCTCCGGCGAAATAAATTTTTTTTGAATAAATATATAAGTCTGAGGGGAAAGCCTCGCTGGGCCCCTCCGTCCGGTGTGGATCCTCCCATCAGACTGTGTCGCAATTCGTTTTGCGGATGGCCGCATACAATATATTGTAGGGGTTCGATTTGTCGAACCCGATATAACGGGCTTGATGAATCAAGCCCCTACATTATGACACAGTTTGCATCGAGGCTTACTCCGCATCCTCATTTTGAAAAAGGTCCTGGGGATGATTCGTACGGGCTATGCCCGGTAGAATTATACCCCAGGACCTTTATGTGTATTCCGTTGTTTATCTACTCCTGTTTTTGTATCGGGGCTCCTTCCGGTGCTTCTTTGCTGAAACGAGGATCTGTAGTCTGAGTGCCTTGAGTGGAGAGGGCGGCTTTTTTGCTACTAGTCTCTCTAAGGAGTTTTTGGTCTACCATACGCGCTTTCTTATAGTTCTTTTCTATGACATCCTGTGCGGGCTTATTTTGTGGTGTAAATTGTCTGTTGTTCTTGCCCCCGGCACGTGTGTTTGTGTCCCACTTCCACCAGTACGCGCCGGCAAACCATGATTGGTTCCAGATGGTTTCGAAAAACGCCTGGTAGCATTTGGCTTGTATTTCAGGGTCGGCATTTCCGCCAAAGCCGCCTTTCCACGGTTCAGATGGCGCGTGTTGAGTGCTGGCATAGCCGATCTCGGTAAACATAATGGGCTTGTTTACCCGGGAGTGAAAATCTTCGATCTCATTTTTCCATTTATCCCATCCGGCTTTGAGCTCCTCAACAGAGGGGGAGAATTTATAAGTAAGGGGGAAATACGCGTCTATGCAGACATAGTCAAGTTCATCCCAGAACTTGATATTTTTAAAATTATCCCAATTGGCGGCATAGACCAGTTTTCCTGAATATGTGCTTTTAGTACTTGAGATCAGGTTTCTCCACTCAGTTTCTCT
>JAJRVD010000069.1 GCA_024277375.1 Candidatus Omnitrophota bacterium
AAAATTATGGATAAAAAAGATCTTTCGACTCGTTCGCCTTCCTGCCTTCGGCAGGCGGCTCACTCGCTCAAGATGACAGGGGAGAAGGAACGTATTCGCTTCGGAGAACTGAACTATTACCCCTTGCGCGACTTGACCAAGATGACAGGGGAGCAGAGCTATTCTCTGCGGAGAACTGAACTATTACAATTACCACGTCACTGCGTTTCCGCAAATGATGACATGATATGTTTGCGGCTGGAGGCCGTTCCTACGATAACAGCAGAAAGGTTCCCGACTTTAGATAGTTAACATAAGATACATTATCGGACGCTAGAAATTTAGACGGGAACCTTTAAGGGTACATACTCAAAAGCGTTTATTGGGGTTCATCTCGAACGTCCGCTACTGTTTACGGCTTATCCGACATTGTTCCGCCCGTTTACTATTCAAAACTCATATCCGATAATCCTTCTCAAACTTCGTCATTGTATTCCTCGGAATGACGAAGAATTCTACAGGTTTCACAGATGCGGAGTAAAGCTCATATTTGTCTTCTACTTTTTGAACTCTTCAAAGGCGGATTGTAAGGATTTTATTGATGGGACTGATATATCTATTGTTTTCGCCCCCTCGGGAAGCGCGAAAACCTTATCCAATATTTGAGGATTTATTTGAATGTTTTCAAATATGACTTCAATATTGCCGTAGGCTCCGTTTATAAGCATTTTAACTGGAAAATTCTCTTTCTGCCACACCCACACTATAACCTCTGAATTGCTCCTATAGTCCACGTACGTATATATGTCGCATGGATATCCTTTAATGATAGCGGTGCCCGTTTTTATCGCTTTAATGCTCTTTAGATGTTCGATGTAGCCCTTCGGATCTTTTATATAATTAAGATTCGCCGCCGGTAATTACGGTATTTTAGTTAAAAAGTTTTGGGATGGAATATAGTTATAAACCCCGTCGGGTCTTTGGAGAATTATGAATCGCTCACCCGCCGCGGAGGATTCTATGCGCAAGTTATTACCCTTCAGCCAGACATCCATAACAACCGGGTTCGTTTCCTGGGACGCGGTTACTATTTGACGATAGGTAACTGCCGTTGTCGTCGCGCCAGCTGACGGCCCCGCAGTCAAAAACAGAATTACAATGAATAATAGTTTAGACATAAGACCCTTTCAGTAGAATTTACAGGTAAGGACACTGCTCGTTATTAGCAACAAAAGAGCAGTCTTTATCGCAAGGTTCCATTTTTATCATTATCTCGGAATCCGGGATACCCTGCTTAATATCATCCTCAAGCGTGGCTATCACAGTATGACCTTTTTTAAAAGAAATTTCCTCCGGAACCACTATCTTGAATTCTACAAATTTTTTCTGTCCCGCGGTACGTGATTTTATGTCCCTAAATTCGCAGTATTCCGCAATATGATGTCCCAGATGCTTAAGTATCTCTATCTGACTGTCCTCCTCCACAGAGGAATCCAAAAGTTTAAAAAAAGCGGCCTTTGCCAGTTTAAAGGACGGCACGATGACCACCAGGCTTACCAAAAGAGCCGTTACGGGGTCAATGTGCACCACGATCTCCGAGAGGCCTCTACCTCTCAAAAATATAGAAAGAAGGAACGAGCCTGCTATCATGGCGGAAATGAAACCTTCCAGCCTAAAGTGAAGGCCTTCGGCATGTATGGCCGGTGAAGCGCTTTTTTTAGCCATCTTAGAGATGTACCACGCTCCGCCAAAATTCAAAAAAACGTTAACCGTACAAGAAACAAGACCTACCCATGGCATCTCAACATGTTTAGGATGAAGAATACTTAAAAGCGCCTGAGAAGACATCGCGAGAGCGATCCCAATAAGTACAACACCCTCCATGGCCTCACATACATGCTCTACTTTCCCATAGCCATAATTATGAATAAGATCGGCAGGCTTAACAGCAAGTTTCACTGAATAATATAGGATTATGGATACGATAAGCCCTACAACAGTAATTCCCAGATCCATAGCAATAGCTAGTGAATTTACCACAATAAGCGCTACGGCTTTTATTATAAATAGCACTACGTTGCAGGAAAGGCTTACCAAAACCGCACGACGCATGTATATGCCCACTTTAGGTGACATTATTTTTTAACTCCTCCGGGAGAAAAAATAGGAAGGATTCCCACCATCTTCAGGATTATACGAACTTTATCGCTCATCTCCGTAACAATTACTGTTTTCCCCAACTTGACAGCTTTTTTGTATGCCAATATCAGCACCCTTATCCCAATACTGGATATATAGTGAAGATCCGAAAAATCGAAATTAACCTCCCCTACCTTCTCATCTGTCATGATCTCATTTACACGGGACTCGACCATGTGGCTACTAGCATCATCCAGGCTACCTGTAAGACGTATTGTCATAATGTTCCCGTTTATTGTCTCTTGTATTCTCATTTTAACTCCTACGAACGCTTCCGCTTTAATTTTTCAGCGATCTTCATCGCTCTCATATTTATAAAATCTCCACCCTCTATTCTGAGTATTTTAGCATTTACCAGGGCATCGGCCACCTTCCTTCTCCCGTCTCTAACCAGACGGCTAAATGATTGCTGAGAAATGCCCATCATTACCGCGGCATCCTTCTGCTGGAGATTTATATAATCATGCAGCCTGATTGCCTCATATTCCTCAACACTGAGAAGCGACTCCTCTGGCCTTCCAGGACGCCCACCAGGGCTAAAGTGATCAACCCCGGGCTGTGCCTGAACTATTTTTTTCTTTTTGGGTCTCCCTTTCAGTCTGGCTATGTCCATTACATCCTTCATTGAATTGTTATGAGTATATACCCATATATCATAGCGTCTCCCCATTAAAAGTCAATATTTAAAAATATGGACATTCTCAACATAATAAGAATTGAGGATTCCGTACAGGAATACCTGTTGGAGATTCACCCATCTTTATTATTGTCACCAATTTTTAAATACGTCTACGGAATTTTTTCCAGGGAAATTTTTTGCCGGGACATTCAGTCTGCGCCCCGGGCACGTTCCCGTGGCCAAAAACACGATTATCCGGTATGTGGTAGAACCCTTGAAGCGTCTTTACGAGATACACCAGGGAGTTCAGTTGTTTTCGCGAGACTCTCTCTTTTGAAAAATTACCCACAAGACAGATACCTATACCGGTTTTATTCATTTCGCCTGCCTTGCAGTGGGCTCCGTCCTCTTGATTGATCCACCGAGGCGTCGTCTCGATCTGACCGTCGTCCTTGCCGCAGGTACCGTTATCGATAATAAAATGGTATCCGACTCCCTTCCACCCTTTCTTCTTATGAGCCTTATTAAACTGCATAGAGTTCCCAACACCGGTGGCACTGTGATGAATAACTATGTTTTTCCATTTTTTATTTGGATAAAGGGAAACTATATGCTTTCTGGGGGCGGCATTTGGAACATAGAGCTTTCTTCCAACTTTTAGATCCCGGACATTCTGTATCCGATTTACATCCTTCAGGGCATCAATATCAGCATCATACATCTTAGCTATACGCCAAAGTGTTTCCCCGGGGGCCACTGAATGATACTGTCCCTGGCGAGGGGTGGGTCTCGTATGAACTGTCTCATATGTAGATGTGGTTGAATGAGGAACAGCCGAATCCGACTTAATGGCGCGAGGTGTTACACAAGACGTTAACAGAAGTGTGCTTGAAACCAATAGAGCAAAACCACAAACAAGATTTTTTACCAAATAACGCATTCACGCTCCCAGTTAAAAAGTAATGAAACACGGTAGACTAATTATATACATTAATGGTAAAAATTGCAATTTTTTTGTATGGAAAGTAGTGTCAAGATAATTGGGCACTTTCATGTTCCAGTTCTTTGATCTCTTCCCCCATGGGGGAAGACGGCGCACCTGTTGGTTGCTTTACGGTATCTATATATTGAATTATCCCATACACCCAATAACCCACACT
>JAJRVD010000070.1 GCA_024277375.1 Candidatus Omnitrophota bacterium
AAAACCCATTTGCTGAAATTTTAGCTGCTCCTCCTAAAAAATAATCCGATGGTACAGCAGATTCTTCGACTCGGTCACTTCGTTCCCTCGCTCAGAATGACCGGTGTTGGGCTGATTCTCTGCGGAGAACTGAACTATTACGTAATATATGCAAAGTTATACAATTTCCTCGCCTCTCATGGGTAAAAAGATCTTAAATACCGTACCCCTACCGGATTGGCTCTCAAACTCTATTTTCCCTCCCTGATTCTCGATCATCATCTTGGAAATTGGAAGGCCCAGGCCCGTTCCTTTCGGTTTACTGGTATACAGCGGTTCAAAAATAAGATCTTTCTCCTCCGGCGGAATACCCGAACCGGTGTCTCCTACCTCAACACATACGGTATTACCCTGTTTTTTTACGCCAAGGGTCAGTATTCCATTCCCACTCATTGCCATTATCGCGTTATTCGTTATATTCACTACCGCATGCATAAATTGATTGCTATCTATCCGTACCAAGGGCAGATCACTCTCATATTCTTTTCTCACCTCGATGAGATCCGGAACATTTATCGTTGAAAGAGCGTTTTCAACAACATCCTTAACATCCGTATCCCGCAATAAGGGGGCCTTTGTCCTGGCAAAACCCATGATATCGTCTATGATCGAATTGATAAATGAAAGTTCCTTTTTCATCATAACAACATATTTCGTAACCTTCTCATCGGAATTCTCTTTAAATTTCATGCCCAGAAAAAACACCGCGTTCTTCAGAACCGCCAGTGGATTGCGCAATTCGTGAGTTACGCTACCCGCCAGCTTCCCCAGGAAAGCAAGGCGTTCGCTCCTATGCAATTTTCTCGAGGTACTTAAAAGTTCGTCCGTACGTTCCCTTACCTTCTCCTCCAGGTGGTCACGCGCGTCTCTTAACTGAACACTCATCTCATTAAGATCCTCTATCATAAATACCATTGATTTTTGCGTTCTCCTTAAATTATCTATTTGTTCTTCCAGATCCTTTTTTGTGTTTTCAAGCTCATATTCTTTTGCCTCGACATATCCAGAAGAAGCCTCTTTTATGTACTGGCTTTCCGCGGCTCTCGCGTTCAAGTCTTTGACCATGCTTTCCAAGCGAAAGGATTTCGCCTCAAATCTATTCCGGGACTCCCGTATCCACCTCTCTCGGCGGTGACGTAATTTAGTAAAAAGACCCGTACTGTAGGACACGGCAAAAAATACTATTGCCTGGACAAGAACGGTTACCGTAATAAAAAATCTAAGGTTATCCCCCGGCACAAACAACTTGTAATGACCGACAATACCTCTATATTCCAGGCAAACCATTACAATGTAACTGAAAATGATCAAAGCGGTTACAATATATTTTCTCCACCTGCGCAGTAACATGTTCGCGCATACCAGATCTAAAAAATAAAAACTATAACCGATCCACTCTGCTCCTCCGAAAAAATGCGCCGCCAAAGTCGCGTAAAAAACTCCCGGCAGATAATAACTAAAGTGCAAATTGTCGATGCTGTTGTTCTGCTTGCAGGGTTTGAACTTAAAAATGAGCAGATACACAGCGTTTGTCGCGAGCCCCATATAAAGAACGATAAAAAGGCCCGCCGGAAGATCTGATCCGATAACATATCTCAGGCCATACGAACAAAGCAGAGCGATCGCGATACACAAAGATCGAACGCGAAAAGGAATAAACGCCAGTTTATTTCTGTAATTCACCTCTTCTATCAAATCGATATTTTTTTTGACCTCCGGTTGTGCCGGGCTCTTTCGTGTCATCTTTTCTCTTTTATGAATTTTATCTGCTGTCTTGCTTTTTCTAATTCAACACGCAGCTCTTTTATGCGTTCTTCCCTTTCTACCGAAGCTTTCCAGAAATCTTCCAATTCTTTTTTTCGTATCTCAGTCTCCTGTCTATCTTTAACCATTTCAGACACATCCTTGATAATAGCCGTAATAAGCGTCTCATTTTCTAATACTACAACGGTCAGTGTCAGGATAACCTCTCTGTATGATCCGTCCTTACGGACGACAACCGATTCCTGGCGGGCTGTTCCCTTGAACAACAGGTCATCACGACATTCCCAAAGATATTTCCGATTGGTGGGATGAAAAAGGTTCTCAAAGGACCTGCCCACTAATTCTTCACTCGTAAAACCCAGGATATCTTCGGTAATCGGATTTACTTCTTCGATAACACCGTTGTCAAATCTGTAGATAACAACCATATCACCGGAATCTTCAAAAAGTTTTTTATATCTTTCCTGCGAGCTTCTCATTTTTTCACAGGAAAGCCTCACTTCTGTAATATCTTCCATGAGGACTTCTATAACGTTTTCACGAATATATTCATCCCTGGCAACACACGCGTTATACATCACAAACTTGCTTTCACCTTTAAGAGTTTTAAAGTGCCACTGTTGATTTATTATCTCTTTTTGGGTTTTTATTTTGTCCAGTATGCCCTGGCGTTCCTCAACATCGATCAACAGCTCCCTCAGAGACCTGCCGATAACATCTTCCCGCGACATATCCAAGTCAAGCATCTTACAAAAGCCATCATTCGCGTAAAGAATAGTGTTGTCGCGATCTCTACACCGATAATAACCGATATTACCGTGATCCATCAAACGATGTAAGATCTTTTTCCGATACCTTTGATATAAATATTGGAAGATTATAAAACCGAAAGTTACTAGAGCTATAAAGTGCGGAATGACAATGGGCCTCATGATAATTAGTATACACGAACGTTTTATCGCTGACAATGGAATAGCGTCGTACAGCGTATAGTGGATAGCGTGGAATTTCGGCGACATTTTTTTTAAGCTATCAGCTTTCGATCTTGTTCAGGCCGCTTTTCGGCTGAAAGCTAATATCTGAAAGCTGGCACCTCTTCCATATTCTCCTAACATATTCAACCCATACACTTTAGGCTTCAGAGACCTCCTCATTCTTATATTTTGTTCTCCTAACTTTAATCGCAAAAATGGGTTATCACTTTTGGGAACATTAAGCTCACTTATTACTTAAAAGCTGCCGCTAGACTTTTTGTACTTCGGTTTTTAATTGTTTTTCAAAAAGTTGCCTTTAAATTTTTACATGGTATATTTGTTTTTAGGAGTTGATGCGAATGGGAATCTCACAGAACTTGGGTCTTTTCTAGCTTTTCTATCCCCCTTCAAAATAAAAGCAAGGTGAAAGAAAAGCTAATAATTTCTTGGGCGCCCTTTTCAGAAGGGCGTCTTTTTTTATATTACATTGAACAATAGCAAGGTCAAAAAAGTGGGGACAGTCCACGCGCGGCTTCGCCGCTTGGTACAGTCCCCACTTTTTACGCATGTTTGAACACGGAGTCTCAATTACATGGGTGTTTCCGTACAGGCAACACCTGGTAGGGAATGCCCAACACCCATTGATCTCTCTATCCTATTTTTTCTTCCCGGAATTGTTCCCAGAGGCGGTCAAAGCGGTTACCATAGATCATATCGTATAGATCTTCTTTGTCAGGAAAAAGCTCTTTACACATTTCTCTAAGCTTCCCTTTTTCTATCTCTATATCGACCCTGGCATAGTCGGTATGTAATATAAGAGTAACTATTCTTTCGGCTTCACGGCTTAAGGTCTGTACCTTCTCATCTTCCTCAGCACACTCTATTTCTCTGCATAATCCCTTCAAAAATGAGAGTGTTAGATCTTTTATGGGACCTGTATTGAAGGCCATCCATTCAAATCTTTGAGCGTCTGTTGTCATATAGACATTATCGAAGAAGACATATATCGGTTTATTGTTTTTTTTCCTGGATTCTTTTTCGCAGAAATCTCTCAGCTTTTTTAATTCCATCCCTTTAAACCTGGAAACCTCCTCACTATCCAGCCTGAAATAACCCCTATCCCCGTAAAGTTGTCCACAAACAAAAGGATCCACGCAATGCACAAGATCTGACCTTTCGCATACTTTTCTTATCTCTTCTTCCTTCCAGGTTTTGCCGGGCTTCCAGGCGAACATGTATTCCTTTCTGTCTACTGTGTCAAAAAACTCTTTTATATTCTGCTCGTTTTTCTTGTTCGCGAAAAATACATCCGGAGACTGAAACAGAATTGTTTTTGTCTTCAATATAGCTGCCGCGCGATCTATCTTCTCCCACACTTCAAGCACTTTATCCGTCGGCTTAAAGGTACGTGTTATGATCTTATTCGCCCTTACGGTGAATTCAAAATCATCCGGAGCCGCATGCCGCCATTTTTCAAAGGTTTCCTCCTCAGGCATTTCAGCATAAGTCTCCTGGATCTCTACCGTTTTAAACTTAGTAAAATACTCCTCTTCATTCTTTGAAAATCCGCAGCAACCAACTCTAATATCCATATCTCCCTTTCTTTTATTTCGCGATTTCCAGTATTTTATCGCAGACTTCCATAAAATCATCTGTTTTACAATCATGGTCCGCTAACCTGGAAAGTCCTTCGCTGGATGAATTAAAGGCTATGGAATAACCCGCTATTTCCAGCATCGGCATATCTCCGTCAGTATCTCCGACAGCTATCATCTCGCTAGCCGATACACCAAACCGCTTTAGAATATCACGAACTATTGTTCCCTTAGCTCCGTGACCGATATTTATCGTAACTCCACCAGTTAACTTGCCGAGACGTACGTTCAAGCGATTTCCGATAACATATTCAAATCCTAACTCTTCCTTTATCCGGTCGGTAATAAACTGTAACCCGGTAGATACCGCCGCGAATCTTAATCCTTCTTTTTTTAATTTTTTTATGGCCCGCTTTACATTCTTTGAATATTTGACCTTTTTAAATACTTCCCTTAACCTGGCCTCCTCGAGTCCTTTCCAATGCGCGGCGTCAAGTTCGCAAAACCGCCTGTAGCTTATCTTTCCCGCCAAAAACTGTTCCTGATATTTTTTAGCGAGAACATCCCATAAATTCAGCTTTTCATGGATATATCTCCAGCTGGAAATATGCCTGGTTATAGTGCCGTCAATGTCAAAAATTATTAATTTATATTTCATTGTTTGGCCAGGGGACTGTCCCAAGTGAGGCCGCAGGCCGAACGCGTGGACTGTCCCCGATCCGTTTGTGTGTAATCTTCTCTAAGACCCCACTCGTGTCATAATGTAGGGGCTTGATCCATCAAGCCCGTTATATCGGGTTCGATAAATCGAACCCCTACAATATATTGTATGCGGCCATCCGCAAAACGAATTATGCCACATACCACACACCATATACTACGTACCAAGGCTCATCGTGTGCTCTTCTTTGCCGCTAATTGTCCGCACGCGGCCATAATGTCCTCACCCTTGGACCGGCGAAGAGTAGTTGTTACCCCGCCTGATCGCAAGCGCGCCTGAAAAGCCTCAGTTTTAGCTTTCTCCGGTTTCTCATAATCGTCTTCGGTAAGGCCGCTACAAACAATAAGATTAACTTTCGCTTTAAGTCGCTTCGCTATCCCGGCGAGTTTATCCGCTTCTTTAAGTGAATCATTCATGCCCCGTACCAAAGTGTATTCTAATGTTACCACGCGGCCGGTAGCGTCATAATATTCCCGGCACGCCGTTATAAGTTCTTTGATCGGATATTTACGGTTAACCGGAACAAGCTTATCCCTTAACGTGTCACTTGCGGCATGTAAAGACACCGAGAGTTCCACCTGCAGACCAAGATCCTTCATCTTCAATATCCCTGGAACAAGTCCACAGGTAGAAACCGTGATCTTTCTTGCTCCAAGAGCAAGTCCCCGGGGATGATTAATTATGTGAATAGCTTTTACAAGGTTCCTGTAATTGTCCAACGGTTCCCCCATACCCATAAAAACTATATTTGTCACCCTCAAAGAATGTCGCTTTTGAACAGCAAGGACCTGATTAACTATCTCGGACACTTGCAGATTTCTCTTAAACCCGGCACTGCCACTTGCGCAAAAAGGACACTTGAATTTGCATCCGACCTGCGTCGAGAGACATACCGTATTCCGCTTCTTATCTTTGATAAGCACACTCTCTATATGCTTCCCATCCCTTAACTTCCATAGAAATTTTTCCGTGCCATCTTTTGACATTGATCGTTCTTCACAAACAAGGTGTCCGACAAAATACTTTTCTTCAAGTTTTTCAATAAAACTCTTCGGAAGATTTGTCATCTCCTTAAAATTTTCAGCGTTTCTTTGATTTAGCCACGAAAATATCTGGGCGGCTCTGTGGGCAGGCTCGCCAAAAGAAGCGATTTCTTTCTTCAGCCCTTCTAAGGTGTAATTTCGTATATCTTTCTTCATTGATGATTATCTGTAGGGGCGCATTGCCATACGCCCCTACTATTTTATTATGTCATTCTCAAGCCATTCATATTCATCGGCTAGAAGTTTTTTAGCAACAGCTTTAGACGTCTTGTCATAATTGTGATGGACGTCTTTAAAGTGCTTCTTTATACGGTCTTCCGCCTGCTGACAAAAAAGATCCGCTAGATCAACTGAGTTTTTATCTTTACCATCTTTTTTGTTAAGACTATCAGCGTAGGAACACGCCGCTGCCATAGCGAATAACTCCAGTCCCACATCAACAAACCGGTTCAACGTGTTCTGCCGGCTAACAAGTTTTTTCTGATATATCATCATTTTATGAAATATTTCGCGCGCAAGCCGCTTGGACGCTTTTTTGATAAATTTAACATGCCTGCGTAAGCGCTTTGAAGACACATGTCCTCCCAAGCCCAGACACGGCACCCATAATTTTGGATACCAGAGAGCATACGCGAATCCGGCGGATATCACGAGCCGCAACTTCTTCATAACAGGCACTTTAGGATCCAAAATTGATTTCATCTTCTGAAGGTGGAAATCCAACGCTTCACGGGCGATAAAGAGATGCATTATCTCGCTTGACCCTTCAAGTATTGTATTAACGCGTGAATCCCTCATCGCTCTTTCCAACGGCGCGCCATCTTTACCTCTTCCTGTCAGAGAAGGTCCCGTCTCATAACCTCTTCCTCCTCTTATCTGAACGGCATGATCAATTATTTCCCAGCTCGCGTCAGTACAAAAAAGTTTCGCCATTGCCGCTTCCAGACGTATATCACATTTTTTTTGACGTACATCACATTTCTGCGCATGCGCCATATGCGAAACTAACTGCGTCATCGCGTCCATGGCAAAAGTCGTAGCTGCCATATAAGAAAGCTTGGAGGATATCGATTCATGTTCGCCTATTACGCATCCCCACTGCTGTCTTTTATTCGCCCATTTGCGAGCCACCCGTAGCGCCCACTTACACATGCCTCCCACGGCGGCAGGCAATGTCAAACGTCCCGTATTGAGCGTAACGAACGCTAACTTTAACCCTTCGCCTTCTCCAAGAATAAGGTTTTCTTTAGGCACTTTAACATCAGTAAATTTGATAAGGCCGTTCTGTATAGCATTGAGACCCATAAATTTACACCGGTACGTCACTTCAAATCCGGGTGACTTCGTGTCTACGACAAAAGCGCTTATTTGTGTTCTTTCTTTTCCTTTTATGACTTTAGGCGGCGTCTGGGCCATAACAACTATAAGATCCGCGACATTCCCGTTAGTGCACCATAATTTCTCTCCGTTCAAAATATAATGGCTGCCATCTTCGGAAGGGATAGCCATCGTTTTCATTTTTCTGGGGTCTGATCCCACCTCAGGTTCGGTAAGCGCGAACGCCGAGATCGCTCCTTCGGCGAATCTGGGAAGGAATTTCTTTTTTTGTTCTTCAGTTCCAAAATCCAGAAGCGGCTGCGGTACACCGATGCTCTGATGCGCTGAAAGAAGAGCGGCGGTTGACCCGCAATAGCTTCCCAAAAGATGTATGGCCCTGTTATAATTCATCTGGCTCAGGCCTAACCCTCCGTACTCTTCAGGTATTTTTATCGCGAAGGCTCCGAGATCCGCAAGTCCTTTGATAACTTCGGCCGGTATCTCCCGTGTTTCATCTACTTTATCAGGATCAAGATTCTTTTTTAAAAACACCTCTAATTTTTTTATAAACTCATCACCCGCGGCTTTATCTTCAGCTGTCTGCTCCGGGAACGGGCTCACCAGATCCCACTCAAGTGCCCCCTGGAATATACGCGCGGCAAAACTGGGACACTCCCATTCCTCTTGCCGGGAAGATTCCGCCAAATCTAAAGACGCTTTTTTCTCCTTACTCATACGTTTATCAAAAAGACTCATCTTTGCCCTCCTTTGATAAGTTCACATAAGACTTGTGCAAAATGGAATTCTCGTCATTCAGACTGTACTGTAATTTGTTTCGCGAATGGCCGCATACAATATGTTGTAGGGGTTCGATTCATCGAACCCGATGTAACGGGCTTGATGAATCAAGCCCCTACATTAGGACACAGTCTAATACAAAAACAGTGTTTTTGTATTACTCCTAGACATAAAACCCTTCACCCTTCTCCGCTTTATCAGCCAGATATTTACATGGAGTAAATCGCGCGACTTTATATTTTTTCTCCAACTCCTTAAGATCTTCAGTAATATTTTGCAGGCCGACAGTATCGGCGTACCTTAAAAGCCCCGCCCTAAAGGGGGAAATCCTGTCCCCATTACCATACCTATATCTATTGTCTCAGGAAGGTCAACCACTCCCTCTTCAAGACATCTCGCGGCTTCGTTTACCATAACATATATCATTCTCTTCAGGGCTTCTTCCTCCCCGGGAATATCCCCGGAGGCATTTCCTATGATCTCATATATATCTTTATTCGGTTTTCTTCTTCCTTTGTGATCATAAAATCCCAACTTCGCTTTCTTCCCTAAAAGCCCTTTAGATTTTACTTTCTCAAGAACACTGCACACTTTCATCCTTTCACCATAAGAGTCTTCCAGTATCTTCGCGACTTTGTACCCCACATCGATCCCTACTTCGTCAATAAGCGTTATCGGCCCCATGGGCATTCCAAACTTACAGGCAATTTTGTCTATAACGTCTATCTTCATCCCCTCCTCTGCCAAAAAACCCGCTTCGTTCAAATATGCCAGAAGTATCCTGTTTATCAGAAACCCGGGAACGTCCTTTACCACAATAACGGTCTTCCCCAGTTTCCTGGAAAAGTTCACAACCGCGGCTAAAGTTTCATCACTTGTCTTCTCTGCCTTGATCACCTCCACAAGAGGCATCCGGTGTACCGGATTAAAAAAATGCATACCCGCTACTTTTTCCGGTCTCGATGTAGCGTTAGCCATCTCTTTTATCGGGAGAGCGGAAGTGTTAGAGGCTAAATATGTTTCCGGGGATGTATTTTTGTCCATCTCTTCAAACACTTTTTTCTTGATGCTCAGATCCTCTACAACCGCTTCAATAACTATATCGGCATTCTTGAATCCGTCATACGTCAAAGTCGGGGATATGAGACCGAACTTATATTCAACATCGTGTTTCTTCAGCTTTCTCTTTTTTAGGGCCCCCTCGAATAGTTTCTTAGCCACCTTCAGCGCGGTGGCAAGCGCGTCATGATCAATATCTTTCACCCTTGTCAAAATATCTTTATAACTGACCAGCTGCGCTATCCCTCCGCCCATAATACCGGCTCCCACAATACCACATTTTTTTACTGCCTTTGGTTTGATGTCTTCAGGTGTCCATGGGAATTTTTTAAATTTCTCCAAAAGATAAAATACTTTTATCAGGTTTTTAGATACATCCGTTATCGCCAGGCGGCCAAAAGCTTCGCTTTCTATTCGAAAACCTTTTTTAAGATTGCCGCCATATGTGCGTTTTAAAACTTCTATCGCCTCGATCGGAGCGGGATAAAATCCTTTGGTCTGTTTCAAGACGTTCTTTTTCGCCTGACTAAAAACAAGCATCCGTCCAAGAGGGGTATTTTCAAGAAAAACTTGAAGTAGTTTTTTCTTCTTTTTGTCCGGTTTTGTTTTTCCATCCAGAATCTCGTTTATAAATTCGACCGTATCGGTTATTAGTTTGTCATCCGGAAAAAGTTTATCAACTATACCGTATCTTGAAGCGCTCTTAGCTGATACTATTTTGCCGGCAAGTATCAAACTTAACGCGTTTGTAAGCCCCGTAAGACGCGGAAGCCTCTGAGTCCCGCCGAATCCGGGTATCACGCCCAACTTTACTTCAGGCAAGCCTATCTTTACCGTATCGCTAAAGCTGGCTACCCGGCAATCACACGCGAGAGCCAGCTCAAACCCGCCGCCGAGACACGCCCCGTTTATAACCGCGACCGTCAAGATGTCCAGGTCCGCTAAGCGCTGTAATATTTTTTTACCCTGCTCGGCTTTTTCTATAGCCTCCTCGGTCGATTTTATGTGTTGTATTTCTTTTATGTCCGCACCCGCGATAAAAATGCCGTCTTTTGAGCTGGTTATCGCAAGCGCCTTGACTTCCGGATATGCTCCTTCCGAAAGTTTTCCTATAACTTCGGCCAACTCTTTCATGGTTTCGGTGTTAAGAACGTTGACTTTAGACTCCGGCTGGTCGATACGGAGGAACGCTATCGACCCGTCTATTCTCAAATTAAAATTATTCATTGTTTCTCCCTGCCCTGTCATCCTGAGCGAGGCCCGAAGGGCCGAGTCGAAGGATCTCTACCAAACGTCCCCGTTACTAAAATTTCTCGGGCTTGATGTTGTAGGGGTTCGATTTATCGTACCCGGCGACTTTTCTCGGGCGCGATAAATCACGCCACTACATTACGTTTGTTGTTTTTATCTCTCCAGAACAATCGCGCCGCCCTGTCCTCCACCTATGCATAAAGACGCCAAGCCTAAACGCGCGCTTCTTCTTTTCATTTCTTTCAGCATCGTAAGTATCATTCTAGCTCCGGTGGTCCCCACCGGATGACCCAGCGCTATGGCTCCGCCGTTAACGTTCAGTTTATCCATATCGATCCGACCTATCGTCTCCTGATCAAAATTGTTTTCACGTCCGAACTTCTCCGATGCCAGAAGTTTTAAACAGGCCAGTACCTGCGCGGCAAAAGCTTCATTGATCTCTATAAGTTCCATATCCTTTAATTTTAACCCCGCCTTCCCGAGAACTTTCGGTATCGCGTATGCCGGACCTATACCCATTTGACTTGGCTCAACACCAACATAAGCATATTCCTTTATGTACCCCAAAGGCTCATATCCCATTTTCTTTGCTTTGCTCTCAGACATAATGAGAAGCGCGCAAGCGCCATCGGTTATCTGCGAAGCGTTGCCGGGGGTAACGGTTCCTGTATGGCGATCGAAAAAGGGTTTAAGTTTTGTAAGAGCCTTCATCGTCTGGTTCTCTCGCGGTCCGTTATCAGTCTCCAAAACGTCGAACTTTGGCGGCACCATAACAGGCATGATCTCTTCATCTCTTTTTTCTTTGCCTTTGGCAGCCTTCTGATGGCTCGCTAAAGCAAATTCATCCTGCTCCCGACGCGAAACACCGTATTCTTTTACCAGTATTTCCGCTGTCTGACCCATATTAAGCCCGCAAACCGGATCACTAAGCCCGAGAAGAAGCCCGGGAACAGGCTTAAAATGATGCATCCTTATTGACGCGATAAGCCTCAACTTTTGAATAAGTGTTTTCGCCTTATTTAACCTCGTAAGTATTTTTGTTATTTCTTTTCCAAAGATCAGCGGAATATTGGACATCGACTCCGCCCCGCCGGCTATAACGATTTCATCCCGGCCAAGCCGTATCTTTTCACATGCGCTTGTCGCTGACTCAAAACCCGACGCGCAATTCCGGCTGATCGTATAAGCTTTCTTCTCTATCGGGATTCCCGCGTACAAACTTATCACCCTTGCTACGTTAGATGCCTCTACCGGCTGAGCGACAGCGCCAAAAATAACTTCATCAACTAACTGTGGATCAAGGCCAGTTCTTTCCAGAAGCTCCCGGACACACATAGCCCCTAACTTCTGGGCCGGGATATCCTCAAATTCTCCCCACGATTTAATGAACGGTGTTCTTATTCCATCGACGATAGCTATTCTATCCATAATACTCCTGTTATTTGTAGGGGCACGGCATGCCGTGCCCCTACCTCTCACCCCTCCTATCCAAAATCTTCTTCGCCTTTACCGACACCTCTATCTCTATCTTCTTAAGAACTTCCTCCCTGGGAAGGATCTCTATCCTGTTGAAAGAAACGTCTATGCTTGATGTCGCTTCCTGATTCAAATGCCTTATGAACGAGTCTTTATTCACTTCTCCCAACAAGCTAACGTAAAGTATCAGCTCGTCCACTTCATACGGATCATTGTCCTTCTTCTTTATCTCTATCTGCCACTCGTCGATCTCTTCTCTATTGTCCAGCAAATATTCAATGTTGTTAAAGTTCACGAGAGATCCTTTGATTTTTGAAAGTTTCATTTCCCTGATATTTGACGCCCTCACAATATCGCTGGATATCCTGGGTACTGTCCTTCCGCAATGCGAACACGGTGAATAAACTATGCCCCCCCTCACCAGATCACCTGTCCGATACCGGAAAACACAGCTTCCGCGAGAATCTATTGAGGTATAAACAAGCTCGCCGTCTTCACCTTCGGCCTTTACCTCACCTGTTTCGGGGTCTATGATCTCAAAAACTTCTTTATCCGGATAAGTATGATACCCACTGGATACGTCAATATTTGTGGGACATTCGCCCCATGCCGCGCGTGCCTCGGTAAATCCGTAGGTCCCAAACACTTTTATGCCACTGGAACCCATATCCATAAGAATGCTTGCCACTTTTTTCTTGAACCCTTTTGGGACACGCGAAGCTCCCAGGACAATATTTTTCAAGAATGGCATCTTTGTCCCTTCCTCGGCGGCTGTTTTCAGAACATGATAAACATAACTGGGGACGCCTATCAGAAACTGCGGTTTCACCTTAGCGATAGACCTTATATTCCCCTCGGTACCGAGCGTTCTCCCGCCACCGGTACTTAGTATAAAAAGATCAGCGGCGAACCCGGCAAATACAGTCTGCCAAAACGCCAGATGCGGAGCGTACGGAAACATATTAACGGCGCGCCCGTCCTTCGCGACGTTAAAAACATCCATAAGCCTCTTGCCATAGACCTTAAGATTCTCAAGATCATGATCGGTATAAAGGAACGAGATCGGCTGGTGGGTTGTGCCGGTAGTCGCTGTAAGAAATATCGGACGATACTCTTTGCCCAGGCGACCCTTAACGTAACTCTTCCCCCTTAAGAGCCCGAGACCTAAAAATTTAAGGAGTTCCTGTTTAGGTAGATATTTTTTAATAAGTTCTTCATCCGGTTGAAGAACAAAATCAAGGCTTTTTCGGGCAGCGTCGGTCTCTGAGAGAAAATCTTTCTTGGATATCGGCGGCACACGACTAAGATCCGCTACGGTCCTTATGCTATCGGGGTTTATCTTATGTTTATCGAATAGACGGCGGTAAAAAGGACTGAATGGATACAGATGGCGAGTTATAAAATGATGTAGTTTTTTATTCTGGTTCGCTTTAAGTTCTTTCCATGGACGATATAAAATATCTTTTTTCATATTGAACCGTTATAGACTACTAGACACGTTATTATGGCACCGGCTAATACCTTACCTTAATACCATGTAGTTGAAACATACCTGTCTCTCCTCGTTTAGAATCAGAAGGATCCTGCAAAAGGGAACTTTCGTCATTCGGGCTGTGTCGTAATTCGTTTTGCGGATGATCGCATACAATATATTGTAGGGGTTCGATTCATCGAACCCGATATAACGGGCTTGATGAATCAAGCCCCTACATTATGACACAGTCTGATTAAAAAAACAGCGTTTTGCATGAGTCTGTTAGAATCAGGTATACCATATAATATGTAGAAATGCTAATTTACGGGTGAGTTTTACGCGGCGGAAGAGATACGTTTCTTCTGGAGATCATAGATCTTTTTCATGTCACGCCAATCAAGGGCTTCCGCTTTCGGAATAAACACAAAAGTTCCATCGGGTAATCGCCGCACAAATATATATTCATTTTCCGGGATCCTCTCCGGATTTCGTGCGATACGAAGAGCCATTGTCAGCATTGCCGGAAACCTTATATATGAATCACCTTTCAGGTTCTTCCCGTCTACACCGATAAGAACCGGTTTATTATTACCTTCCCCCAAGGACTTGAATTTACTAATATTCGTCAATCCATCCATCACAACAACGTCCTTGAACTCAACTCCCGTATTTGTCATAGCTTCTTCAAGGTTTGCCAGAAGCGTGTCCTCCGTACCTCTTACGACTTTTATATACCCTTTTCCGTGAAGGCTGTCCATCTCTTGAACAAGCTCCTGTATCATAGCTTCCTGCTCATCAGGAACCCAACCCGTCCCGACCGCGAGGATACGCTCTGTCTCTCCCGCCGCTTCGTCTAAAAACTCACTCACGCACCTGCTCTCTATCACCTCAAGCACCTCTCCTTTAACTCGTCTCGTCTCTTCCGTTCGCTTGATACCCGGCTTACCCGAGGACACTCTATCCTCATTAACCTTGAATGTTTTAAGTATCTCTGAAATTTTCCAGACCTGTTCAGCCATAAGCGGAACCATTCCGTATACAGGTTCCGGGGTTTCTATCTCTTCCTTTTCATTGGAACCAATAAGCCTAATAACGCCTGAAGACCTAAGAAAAGACAGGCTCTTGTTCACGACAAACCTATCAACCCCTTCATGCTTCGCTATTTTCATCACGTCCTGTTTAGTAAAGAACCTCTCCAGCCCACACAACATATTGAAAATGTAATACATCGAAGTGTTTTCATTCGCGGCATCAGGCACATCATATCTCCACGGCCTTTCTTTATCACGGTATTCAAGCCCTACTCCCGGAGACATATCCCAATAATCGGGAAACTCAAAACCTCGCGAACCCCATTCCCGTCTAAAAACACCTCTGACCTCAAGGTCCTTACACAACTGTAAGAGATGTCTTGGAAGTCTTGCGCGTTCTTCTTCGGTAAGATGCTGAAATATCTCAAAATGCTCTTCGATGAAAAGTTGCGTTCGCGCTTCCGGATACGGACATCCCTCGCCGATAACCAGCCAGTAAAACAACGTAGCCAGCGTATTTACATACCTGTGACTATGCCCTCTTTCTCCTTGTGCCGCCAAACTATCAGGGTTAAACAACGCCGGCCCGTCATATTCTACAGAAAAATTCCCGCGAAGGGCCGAGAGTACCATGGAATTAATGATCGAATAGTACAAATTGCCTATACTTTCTTCAGCCCCGCCGTCTAGAGGCCTGATCTTGCATAATGAACTCTTTCTTGTCACGCTAAAGAAAAACCCTAAAAATTTTACAAAATTCTCATTAATCCTCACAGTTCCGTCTTTCTCAATAACCATTGAAGGGAAAAGCCCCTCTGACATCTTTTCATATATTATCTTGATCTCCGGGAGGCCTTCTCCGTTAATTCTTCTTCCGAATATTTTCTCGTGAAGCACCCCTCCTCTTTCCATATCATGCTCCAGAACATTTTTAAAAATATTTTCTATATTCATCATCGGGATATCACAAACTGAAAAAGCTATCTCTTCGACGTTCACTCCGCGAGTATACGCGCCATTCTTAAATAGTATTTCCGACTCGGATACCACGCTCTCTGGCGATGATTCCATTTCTCGCACTAAGGCCTTAAGGTCATCGTCAAGATAGAATGCGTTCGGGTTTTCAATAAATCCTAAAAACGCTTTTTTGAACCTCTTGATGGCACGGATAGACAAACCTTCTTTTGCCAAAACTCTTGCCAACAAGGTCGCAGCCAGCTTATGGTCATTCGGCTCATTGGGTAAAATAATATATCTCGAAATGAGCGCGGCTACATTCTCTATTCTGTCTTTATCATAAAACAATATTTGGTGCGCGCCTATCATCTGTTTAAATCGCACTCCCAAATTGTTCGCTTTTATTTTTTTAAAAAACTTGCGCACAAAACCCGTTCCTTTATTGTCCATATCCACAAAGAGGAGCGTATTTTTATTTCTTTTTTCTCCCGTGACAAACCCATTAAGTTTATCCAGTGAGATCTTTTTATCCCCTGATAGCTCTTCTATATCAACCTCATATTCGTCTTTAGAACAAACTCCCTGAACCTTATAGGCATTTTCTTTCCCCGAAAGGTACACATAATACTATGTATTGCCTACCTTGCACGGTAAGATCATAACTGCCGGATCGTTATCACTGAGATTATTTTCCAATTTAGACGCGTCGGGGATCTTCACATACACGTTTTTATGGTAAACGGACGAACGGAGATCATACTCAAGTCCCAAAAAGTCCGGCATCTTAACATTTATGTATGTAACGATGGCCTCTATAAGATCTTTTTCAAGTATGGCTTCATCCTGGGTAGGATCAAACATGAGATCAGGTGTAAGAGTCAGAATGTTATGGCTTTTTATTGGCCTAAACGATGTTCCGGCGAGAGACAATGTCGTTGTAAAAAAGAATGTTACCACGACAAGAATACGAATACAAGCGGTGTATTTCCTTCGGCAATTTTCCGCCACAATCCCCCTCTCCCAAAAGCTATAATAGGATGAAAATAAGTAGCTTTTTGTTATATAACCGCACAACTATACTACTACTAATGTGAGCGGGAGTCAATACCTTTTTATACTTTCACTATTAGGGGAACCCAGACTCATTTGTATACATAGTAATAGTTCAGTTCTCCGCAGAGAATCAGCCCGACACCGGTCATTCTGAGCGAGGAAACGAAGTGACCGAGTCGAAGAATCTGCTGTACCATCGGATTATTTTTAAGGAGGAGCAGCTAAAATTTCAGCAAATGGGTTTTTCCCGGCAGGCAGCAATAGATCTTTAATTGTCTCGATGGGATCCTTTTTGTTTAATTTCGCTGTTTGCAGAATGCTCGTCACAACATCATGGACTTTAGCGCCTTTTTTCGATCTATTCCCAAAAGTTATTTTTCTCAATAACACATCCGGTCTCATTCGCGTGTATAAACCTGCCGCATTTTAACGCGGATATCAATTGCCTGTATACAGGTAGAGCCTCCCGCTTTAACTGATCCCTGAATCTCACGATCGAAGAAGGCGCTATCTTTAAACCAAACGCTTTGAAAATATTCGTAACGTCCCTGTCAGAGATTTTTATGCCATGCTTTAAAAATACCGCCCATGCTTTCGCGAATGGACCTATTTTACTGTTAGGCAATTC